>JBBSBZ010000068.1:0-13791 GCA_038250795.1 Burkholderiales bacterium
GCGTCCTCGCAAGCGATGGCGCTCGACGCGAGCTCGCTCAAGCTGCAGGTCTACAGCGTGATGCTCTCGACGAGCCCGCTCTGCACCAATCCCTTCACCGTGTTCTCGAACGCGACGCCGACCGAGGTCGACTTTCTCGCCGCGCCGACGCTCGGCAGCGGCAATCCGCCCGACGGGACGTACCACTGCGTGATCATCAAGATGTCCGACATCATCCGGTTCACGCCGAGTGCGTCGTCGGGCCTGTGCCAGGCCAGCACGCAGTATGCGGCCGACGTCTGCCGCAGCGACAACGGCGGCAGCACGCAGGCGCCCGATGCGATCGGCGCGCCGTCGATGTGCAGCGGCACCGACACCGCGCCGGTGTCCGATCCGGTGTACCTCTACCTGACGACGAATGCGTCGGCAGGCACCGGCGGCAACACCTTCATGCAGCCGATCAGCACGAGCAGCACCAACGGCCTCAACCTGACCGCGCCGCTGGTGATCGCCGGCGCCGCGCGGTCGAAGTTCGTCGTCAACGCGACCGGCATGGTCGGCGACGACGGCGTCAGCTGCGGCATGAACCCACCGGTGTTCGGCTTCCAGAAGCTTCCCTGACCGTCTGCACGGGCCGCCGAGCGGCCCGGCGCTCGTCCTCGTCGCGGCGGCTATCGTCGCGGCGACACTCCGGAGCGCCATCGTGCCGATCAAACGTCCTCAGGGTTCGCCCGGCCGCGTGGCCGTTCTCTCGCACACCTCGAAGGTCCTGAAGGGCAACGCCCTGGGCGACCCGTTCGTCCGGCCGCTGCACGCCTGGCTGCCGCCCCAGTACGACGCGAAGGAGTTCGCCGAGCGACGCTTTCCCGTCCTCTTCGACCTGGTCGGATTCATGGGCAGTGGCCCGAGCCACACCGGCTGGAAGGGCTTCGGCGAGAACGTGCCCGAGCGCGCCGCGCGGCTCATCCACCAGAAGAAGATGGAGCCGGCGATCGTCGTCTTCCCCGACTGCTTCACCGCGCTCGGCGGCAACCAGTACATCAACTCGTCGGCCGTCGGCCGCTACGCCGACTACCTGACGCAGGAGCTCGTGCCCTTCGTCGACGCGAGCTTTCGCACGCTCGCCTCGCGCGACCACCGCGGCTGCTTCGGCAAGAGCTCGGGCGGCTACGGCGCAATCGTCCACGGCATGCTCTACCCGAAGGTGTGGGGCGCGGTGGCCGACCACTCGGGCGACGCCTACTTCGACTTCGTCTACGCCGCCGACTGGCCGAACACGCTCGACGCGCTTGCGAAGTTCGCGGTCCCCGGGCGCAAGGAAGGCCCGGTCGACGTCCAGGCGCTCGCCGCCGCGAAGGGCCTTGGCGAAGGTCTCGACGACGGCCGGGTCGCTCGCTTCCTCGCCGACCTGCGCAGGAAGAAGAAGCTCGGCAAGGACGACGGCCACACCGTGATGAACCTGTGCATGGCCGCGACCTACGATCCCGACCCGAAGGCGCCGAACGGCTTTCGACTGCCGTTCCATCTCGAGACCGGCGAGCGGATCGAGGCGCGCTGGAGGCGCTGGCTCGGGCACGACCCGATCCACATGGCCAGGCGCCACGCGAAGGCGCTGAAGAGCCTGCGCGGGATCTACGTCGACTGCGGCTGGGCCGACCAGTACCGCATCCACTACGGTGCTCGTCTTCTGTCGCTGCGCCTCGCCGAGCTCGGTGTCGAGCACGTCTACGAGGAGTTCGACGACAACCACTCCGACATCGACTACCGGATGGACACGAGCCTGCCGTTTCTGGTGCGGGCGCTCGGCTGAACGACGGAAGGTCAGCGCTTCCCGTTCGCGTTCGCCTTCCAGCGCGCCAGCACCTCCGCCTCGCGCTCGGGCGTCAGGCCGGTCTTGGGCCTGGCCTGGCGCGCGGCGGGCTGCTCGCGGAACCACGCCAGCGTGTCGGCGGCGGTCGTCGCGAGCGGACGGAAGGTGAGGCCGGCGCGCAGGGCACGGCCGATGTCGCGCCGGGCGAAGCCGACGCTGTCGGCGTCGGCCGGCACCCAGACCGGCAGGTCGGTCCACGCCTGCACTTTCTCTTTCTCCAGGAAGTCGGTCGGCACCCACGTGAGCCGCGCGTCCGACCCGACTGCCGCGCCGATGCCGGCGAGCATCTCGCGCGTCGTGAGCGTGTGCGCCGGCCCGGTGGCGTTGAACGTGCCGGTCGTGCCCGACTCGACCATCCGGATCGTCCATTCGGCGAGGTCGCGCGCGTCGATGAACTGGACCGGATCGGAGCCGTCGCCCGGCGCGAGGACTTCGCCGCCGCGCGCCAGCCGCACCGGCCAGTAGGTGAACCGGTCGGTCTCGTCGCCCGGCCCGACGATGAGCCCGGGCCGGATGACGGTCGTCGCCGCGCCGAACCAGCGTCGCGCCTCGGCCTCGCTCAAGGCCTTGAGTGGCCCGTAGAGTCTCATGTCGGCCTTGAGCGAGTCCTGCGTCTCGGCCATCGGGTCGGCACCGGCGTAGGCCGCGGTCGCGGCCGTTTCGTCCTGGTCGACCTTGTCGTTGGCGGCGTAGGCCGAGACCGTGGAGATGAAGACGTACTGGCGCACGCGGCCCTGCAGCGCGCGCGCCGCGTCGCGCACCCAGAACGGCAGCGTCGTCGGGTTGTCGATGCACACGTCCCACTCGCCGCCGGCGAGCGACTTCAGGTCGCCGGTGTTGCGGTCGCCTGTGAGCTCGACGACGTTGCCGGGCCAGGGGTGCGGCCGGCGGCCGCGGTTGAAGAGCGTGACGTGATGGCCGCGCTCGAGCGCGTAGCCCACCTGGTGTGGGCCGGTGAAGCCGGTGCCGCCGAGGATCAGGATGCGGAGCTTTTCCTTCGGCGCCGCGCCGGTCGTGTCGACGGCAGAAGCACTGCGCGGAATCGCACCGAGCGCCGGGGCGCCGAGGGCGGCGGCCGTGTGAAGGAAATGGCGGCGCTTCATGCTCATCGGCAGCTCCCGGGCGGCGACGCTCGATGGTAGGCCTGTCGCACGGCGGTTGCGTGTCGCCGGCGCGCGCACGATGATGGCGCCGGCTCGCGCTTGTCGGGCCGATGGAGACCACGATGCCCGAGCCCGTCGACATCGATCGCCGCCTGCTGCTGGTCGCCGGCGGCGCGCTCGGCATCGCTGCGGCACTGCGGCCGCTCGCCGCACGCGCGCAGGCGGCCAGCGGCACGCTGCGCATCGGCACGATCGGTGCGGGCCGGATCGGTGCCACCGTCGGCGGGCTCTGGGTCAAGGCCGGCCATCCGGTGATGTTCTCGGCCAAGGGCGCCGACGAAGCGGAGGAAGTCGCCGCCCGCCTCGGTCCGCCGGCGCGCGCCGGCACGGTCGCCGAGGCGATCGCGTTCGGCGACGTCGTCTTCCTCGCCGTGCCCTATGGCGCGATGGCCGCGATCGCGCGCGACCACGGCGCGGCGCTCGGGGGAAAGATCGTGCTCGACTGCGGCAACGCCGTCGCCGGCCGCGACGGCGCGATCGCCGACGTCGCCGATCGCGAGGGCATCGGCCTCACCTCGCAGAAGTTCCTGCCCGGGGCGCGCCTCGTGCGCGTCTTCAACACCATCGGCTACACGGTCCTCGCGAGCGAGGCGGGCCGGCCCGACCCGAAGCTGCCCATCCCGATCGCCGGCGACGATGCCCAGGCGGTGCAGGTCGCGGCCGGGCTCGTCCGTGACGCCGGATTCGAGCCTGTCGTCGCCGGCGGCCTGGCCGAGGCGCGTCGCTTCCAGCGCGGCGCGCCGGGCTACGGGCCGAGCGCGAGCGCGGACGAGCTGCGCCGCAGGCTGCGCGCCGCCCCGTGACGGGCGGACCCGGCCGACGGCGCGAGCCGACGCCGACCGGCCGCTGGCGCAGCCTGATGCCCGCGACGCCCGCCGAGCAGCGTGCGGCGCTCTGGTCGTTCGCCTACTTCTTCGCCCTGCTCGCCGCCTACTACGTGCTGCGCCCGCTGCGCGACCAGAGCGCGATCGCCGGTGGCATCCGCGCCCTGCCGTGGCTCTTCACCGCCACCTTCCTCAGCCTGCTCGTCGCCCAGCCGCTCTACGGCGCGCTCGTCGCGCGGCTGCCGCGGCGCCGCTTCATCGTCGTCGTGTACCACTTCTTCGCGCTCAACCTCGCGCTCTTCTGGGCGCTGCTGGCGATGGGCGTGGAGCCGGTCGCGGTGGCGCGCGTCTTCTTCGTCTGGGTGAGCGTGTTCAACCTGTTCGCCGTCGCGGTGTTCTGGTCGTTCATGGCCGACCTCTTCGACAGCGAGCAGGGCAAGCGCCTGTTCGGCTTCATCGGCGCCGGCGGCACCGCGGGCGCGCTGCTCGGGCCGGCGCTCACGATCGCGCTGTCGGGGCCGCTCGGCCCGTCCAACCTGCTCCTCGTCGCGCTCGTGCTGCTGGAGGTCGCGGTCCTTTGCGTGCATCGGCTCGAGGGCACGGCGACGGCCGCCGCGAGCGCCGGCCGCGACGAGCGCCCGGTCGGTGGCAGCGCCTTCGCGGCGCTCGCCGAGATCGCCCGCTCGCCCTACCTGCTCGGCATCGCCGCCTGGGTGAGCCTGCTCTCGTTCGGCGCGACCCTGCTCTACTTCGCGCAGGCGCACATCGTCGCCGCCCAGGTGCACGGCGCGGCGGCGCAGACCCGGGTGTTCGCCGGCATCGACCTCGCGGTCGGCCTCCTCACGCTTGCGACGCAGGTCTTCGCGACCGGCCGCATCCTCGACCGCTTCGGCGTCGGTGCCGCCGCCGGCGCGCTGCCGGCGGCCTACCTGGTCGGCTTCGCGGTGCTCGGCTTCAGCCCGACGCTCGCCGTCGTCGTCGTGTTCCAGGTCGCGCAGCGCTGGATGAACTTCGCGGTCGCCAACCCGGCGCGCCAGGTGCTCTTCACCGTCGTCGGCCGGGCCGAGAAGTACAAGGCGAAGAGCTTCATCGACGTCGTCGTCCTGCGCGGCTCGGATGCGGCCTGCGGCTGGCTGTTCGAGAGCCTGCAGGCAATCGGGCTCAAGCTCGGCATCGTCGCGCTCTGCGCGCTGCCGGTCGCCGCAGGATGGCTGGCGCTGTCGAGGATGCTCGGTCGCGTGCAGAAGCGACGCGCCGAAGCGATGTCGCGCGACGGATCGACCCCCGCCCACCAGGCCGCTGGCAAGATGCGGCCATGACCCGCCTTCCGATCCTTGCCCTGCCGGGCCTCCTGTGCGACGAGCGTCTCTGGGAGCACCAGGCCGCCGCCCTCGCGCCCGACCATCCGCTGACGACGTTTCCGCTCGTCCCGGAGGCGTCGATGGCCGCGCTCGCCGACGCCGCGCTGGCACGCGCTCCCGCGCAGCGCTTCGCGCTGATGGGCCTTTCGATGGGCGGCTACCTCGCGCTCGAGATCATGCGGCGTGCGCCCGAGCGTGTCGCGGCTCTGGCCCTGCTCGACACCAGCGCGCGGCCCGACACTCCCGAGGCGACCGCGGCCCGGCACGAGGCGATCGCCGCCTCGGCGGACGATTTCGACGGCGTCGTCTCGGCGCTCATGCCGCGGCTGCTGCATCCGGCGCGCCTCGCGGACGCCAGCCTCGTCGACACCGTTCGGGCGATGGCGCGGGGCATCGGTCGCGATGCCTACGTGCACCAGCAGGAGGCGATCATCGGCCGCGCCGACAGCCGGCCGGCGCTGGCGCAGATCCGCTGCCCGACGCTCGTGCTGTGCGGCCGCGAGGACGCACTCACGCCGCTCGCGCTGCACGAGGAGATGCACGCGGGCATCGCCGGCTCGACGCTGGTCGTGATCGAGCGCTGCGGCCACATGTCGACGCTCGAGGGCCCGGACGAGGTGAACGATGCACTTCTTCGCTGGCTGGCCGGCGTCCGCGGCTGGCGAGGGTTCGGCGCGGCTAGTCCCTGATCTTCACCAGCCGGCAAGTGAGTCGTGGTACGGCGGGTCCGTAGACACCGTAGCCGGTTGGCGCACCGAGGATTTCGTCGCCTCCCGCCACGACCGTGAAGTCGATGTCGAGCGGCGGCAGCTCCGGGCCGTTGCCGCCGGCCAGTGCGACCCAGACCTTGTACTGGATGTGCCCGAAACAGGTCCGGTCCTGGAACACGGCGTTGCCGCGAAGGTGTTCGCGCAGTGAGCCGAAGCTGCCGCTGTTCAGGGTGGCGTAGCCGTCGAAGATGCCGCTGTGGCTTCCCGTCACCGTGCCGACCAGCGTGATCGGCTCGAGGCCGACGCTGGGAACCAGCTGCGCCTGCCCCTGGCACTGGAAGCCGTAGGCCTGGCTGGTCCTGGCGGCGCACGAGGTCTGGGCTCCACTGTGATCGTCTGCCGAGGCCGGGAGCGATGCGGCGGTCAGCACGAAGGCGGCCGCGCCGAGCGCGATGCGATTGAAATATGTCATGTCGGGGATCTCGTGTCGGTGGGTCGGCACGCCCACCGCGCCGGGTGCCGCCGATGATGTCGACAGGTCCGCCGGGGCGTCCTACGGATCGCCTACGCATGACGAATCGCGACGCCGCTTTGCGCCGGCGTCGGGCGCCGCTCAGGAGTCGACGAGCTCCAGATAGACCTGCTCGGTATCACGCCCGGGGGCGATGCCGAGCCGGGTCGAGAGCATATGGCGGCAGCGTCTGAACACTTCGATCGCCTCGGAACGCCGCGCCTGCGCCTGCAGGCAGATCATGTGGCGTCGATAGAACGACTCGGCCAGCGGATCGAGTTCGACCATCCTCTGGTACAGCTCGCCCGCTCTCAGCCACTGCCGCGTCTGTTCCCAATGCGCGCCGAGATGCTCGGCGAACCGTTGCATGCGGCCTGCCAGGCGGTGCTGTGGCGCGAGAAGCCAGGCTGCCTCCACCTCGCCGGCCAGGAACGGGCCACCGAAGAGTGCCAGCGCATGCGCCGCGGCGGCCTCGAGACGGGCGGCGCTCGCCGGCAGGCCGGCGACGGGCACCAGCAGGTCGAGCAATCGCTCCAGCGCCCACGCGTCGACCCAGACGAAGCGCTCATCGAGTGAGGCATGCCGGTCCGCCACGACCACGGCCGCGTCGCATCCGAGGAGCTTGCGCAAGCGGTGCACCGTGATGTCGAACGCCTTTCGCCCACCGTCGTCGGGGTTCGGCCAGAGCATGTCGATCAGATGTTCGATCGCGACCGTGCGGTCGCCGGACGCGATCAGGAGCTTGAGCAGCAGAAGCGGCTTGCGCTGCGTCTTGCCCTCGAAGCGCAGAGGGACGCCGTCGAGCTCCACTTCGAACCGGCCGAGGCTGCGGACCCGCACCGGCCACGGCCATTGCTCCGCGTCCGGCGTGGCCGGCGCCAACCTGTGGATCCGGATGAGCTCGCGGCTGTAGTCGATCTCGATGCCGTGCGCCAGCGCTTCTTCGAGGAGCGGCACGATCATCGCCGGCGACCAGCCCCAGCAGCTCCGATAGCGCTGTCGGCTGCCGATCGCCAGCGCGCGTCGCAGCAGCATGCGGCACGCTTCGTTCGATTTCCGCACCATCTCGATGTGCGCCTCGACCAGCAGCGCCTGGAACTCCGCGAACTCGCCGGCGGTGTGCGCGGTCGCGTCCCGATAGCGGTCCACCTGCAGGCGGGCGCGATCGACGTCGCCCGATGTCGCGGCGATCGCTGCCATCAGCAGGAGATCGAGGGTCCGATAGAACGTGCGGCCGCGCTCCGTCGCGAGCTGAAACGCCGCTTCGGCTTCGTCGAGCGCGAGGGCGGTCTTTCCCTGCCGCCATGCGAGCCAAGCACGAAGCTCGAAGTACGGCTCGACGCGCGGCGCCTGCGCCAGCCGGTCGAGCTCCGACTCGGCCTCGCCGAGGCGGCCGAGCGTCAGGAGATGGGCGATGCGATGGCGCCGGATCACGCCTTCGATCGTCAGGCCGTTGGCGCCGGCGATCGCAAGCGCGCGGTCCATCAGGGCCAGCGCATCGCCCGGATCGCCGAAGCGCAGGACGTGGTTGGCGTGCGCGAACAGCCAATGGACGTGGCTGACCGGGCTGAGGCGCGCTTCGTGTGCCAGCGGCGTGATCCGGCGCACGATCTGTTCGCCCTCGGCCGCCTGCCCGGTCGAGCTGAAATAGAAGAGCAGGCTGTAGCCGGCCAGGACTGCGACGCTCGCCTCGACGACCGCGGTGCCTAGCAGCGCGTGCGTCCGGGCAGCCCATGTCGCCAGTTGCAGGTGCTGCGGTAGCCGCGCCTGCGTGACGTACACGAGCCGGGAATAGCCGGTGAGAAGGACTTCGGCGTCGACCGCCGTCGTGTCCCGCGACAGCAGGTTTTCGAGCGCTGCGATCCACTCGTCGAGCAGAAACCATTGCGTGTCGAGGATGCAGGCGCGCGTGAGGGCGCCGGCGGCGAGGATCTGCCCGCTCGTGTCGTCGAGCGCCGCGAATCGGCGAAAGGCTCGCTCGAGATTCAGGCGGGCGAGCGGCGGGTTCGACCAGACCTGGCAGGCACCTGCCCAGTAAGCGAGCCAGGGCTGCTCGTCGAGCAGCCTTGGCGGCAACGACGACGCCCACTCGAGCAGCGTGCGCCACCGCCCTTCGTCGTGCAGACGCCGCGCCTGCTGCACGATCAGCCGCGCCGCCGAATCCCAGTGTCGCGCCGCGAGATGCACGGCGATGGCATCTTCGACATGGCCTTCGAGCTCGAGCAGGACCGCGGCGCGGTCGGCGGCGTCTGCCCGTTCCGACGCGCCGAGTGCGGCGTCCGCCCGAGCCATCAGGAAGACCTTGAACAGGCGGTGGTACTGGTAGCTTGGCTCGCTCGCCGAATGCCGGTCGAGGAACAGATGGCGCTGATGAAGGCGCTCGAGCAGAGGGCCGGCGCCGACCCTGCCGGACATCACCTCGGCGAGGCGCGGCGTGACGCGCGGGAGCGATGAAGTCAGCATCAGCATCCGCTGATCGGCGGCCGGGCAGTCGGCGAGGATCTCGGCGGCGAAGTAGTCGAAGACTGCGGCCTGCGACTCGTCGACCGAAGGCACGCCGTGTCCGCCGGCACGTCGCATGTGCTCGATCATCAGGATGAGACCGGCCGCCCAGCCCGAGGACTTCTCGTGCAATTCGGACAGCAGGCAGGTGTCGGCCGCGAGCCGGGTGAGGACGACAGCATCGGACTCGGCCTTGTTGAAGCGAAGGTCGTCGGTGCCGAGGCGACGGATCAGGCCGTTGGCGGTGAGGCGCGCCAGCACCGGCGGAGGATCCACCAGACTCAGGACGATCACCCGAATGCCCGCGGGCATCTGCTCGAAGGCCTCGTGCAGGCTCAGGGCCAGCGAGGAATCGGCGGCATCCTGGAAGTTGTCGATGACCCAGACCGCCGGAGCGGGCAGAGCGGCAAAGAAAAGGCGAAAGAACCGGCGCGCGAACACGGCGAGATCGACGCCGCTTTCCGGAGGCAGCTGCGGCAGGCGTCGCGCGGACGCGGAGGGTGAGGCGCTCTGGCGCAGGAAGTGGAAGAAGGTCGCCGGGTCGGCATCGCCGGCATCGACCTGGTACCAGAGGGTTCGCGCGTGCGAGCTCGCACAGTAGCTGGCGGCCAGCGACGTCTTGCCAGCGCCCGGCGCCGCAGTGACCCAGGCGACAGGCGAAACGCCTGCCAGCGCGTCGAAGAGCCGCGGGCGCGGGTGGACGCCCAGCAGGCAGGGAGGCGTGATCTTTGCGATCGTCGGGCGCGCAATCCTGGCCAACTCTCGCTCCTCGTTGTCGTCTTGCTGCCTCGATCGTGAACGATGCTATCGCGGCCGGTCGCGCATCGCGCCGAAGATCGGCCGGCGCAAACGCTCGCGTCGGGGCAGGAGACAGAATCGGCCATCCGCGGAGGCTCGAACGATGAAGATCCTGGTCGTCGGTGCCACAGGTGTGCTCGGGCGTCATGTCGTCGCGAAGCTGCGTTCGCGAGACGTGGAGGTGCGCGCGCTGACACGTTCGGCGGAGAGGGCCGCCGATCTCGCGTCGAGCAGCACGGAGATCGTCGTCGGCGACCTGATCGACGCCCGTTCGCTGCAGCAGGCTTGCGTCGGCGTCGATCGGGTGCTGGCATCGGCCCACGGCATGCTTGGCAGCGGGCGCTATAGCTCGCAGCGGGTCGACGATGCCGGACATCGCACGCTGATCGCGTCGGCGCAAGCCGCCGGCATCGACCGCTTCGTCTACGTCTCGGCGCGGGGCGCCTCGCCCGATCACCCGGTCGACTTCTTTCGCACCAAGCACGCCATCGAGCGGGCACTGGTCGAGAGCGGCCTCGATCACGTCGTGCTGTGTCCCACCGCCTTCATGGAGCAGCACGTGCACGCCTTCAACGGCGCGGCGCTGTTGCGCGACGGCAAGGTGAAGCTGATCGGTCCCGGCACGAAGAAGCGCAACTTTGTCGCCGCCGCCGACGTCGCGGAGTTCGCGGTTCGCGCGCTGCTCGACGAGCCGCCGCCATTTCGCCGACTGGAGATCGGCGGGCCTGGCAACTATTCGAACCTCGAGGTCATGGCGCTCTATGCGCGCGCCGCCGGTATCGTGCCGCGTGCCTCGCACCTGCCCGTCGCCCTCGCGCGGTTCCTGTCCGCCGCCATGGCGCGGTGGCAGCCGGGTTGGGCCCGGATACTGAAGTTGACGAGCCTGTCCGATGCCGTGCATCCGGAGCGGTTCGATGCTGCGCAGTCGCTCGAGGACGCCTTTGGCATGACGCTGACGACGCTCGAGGACTTCGTGAGCGGGCGAGTCGCGCGGAGCAAGGCCGCGCAACGCTTGTGATCAGGTATTCGGCACGATCGGCGACTCCTCGCTCGCCGCGATGGATTCGGGCAGCACGTCGCCGCGCAGCGGCAGCGGCGCGCCGAGCCAGAGCGCATGCCTCAGGTGGTCGGCGCGCGGCGACAGCGTGTTGGGGTGGACCAGGACGCTCAGGCCCTGGCGATGCAGCGCCAGCCAGGGCACGAGCGCGGCGAAGACGGCGGGTTCGAATGCGACCTGGTACATCGCTGCCGTGTGCGGGCCGACGGGGACCTCGTGCCAGCGCCCGAGCTGCACGCTGAAGCGCTGCGCGATCGCCGCGCGCACGGCCTCGGCCTCGGCTCGCGTCGTCGCCGGGTCGAAATAGACGTGGGCGTGCCAGCTGACGATCCCGAGCTCGGCGGCGACCGTCATGGCGGCCCCCGTCAACGTCCCGCCGGGAGCTTGCGCACGAGCTCGAGCGCCTTCGCGACGTTCGCCTCGGGCGACACGCCGCCGACCGCCGCGGCGACTGTGCCGTCGCGCTTCACGACGAAGGTGGTCCGCTCGGTGAAGCCGTGGTCGATCTCCTTGCCGCGGGTGTCGGTGGCGCCCTTCTGCACGCCGGTCACGCGCAGGCCGAACGAGCGCGCGATCCGGCCATCGCCGTCGGAGGCGACGGCGAGCTTGCCGGCGCAGTAGTCGGGGTCGGCGGAGAAGGTGTTGAGCCGCTCGATGCTGTCGAGCGAGACGCCGATGATGGTCGCGCCAGCGGCGGCGAAGGCGTCGGCCTTCGACGAGAACTCGTGCGCCTGGATGTTGCAGCCCTCGGTATAGGCCGAAGGGTAGAAATAGACGACGACCGGCCCCTTGGCCAGGCCGTCCTTCAGCGCGTAAGTGAACGGCTTGCCGGCGAGCGAGGCCGGCGCGGTGAACGCTGGGGCGGCGTCACCGGCCTTCAGGGTCGCCGCGGCCGCCGTGGTGACGGCAAGCAAAGCGAGAGTTCGGACGAGCGTGCGCAGGATCATGACGAGCCTCGGTGAGCCGACGGGCACCGATTCTCGTGCGTTCGCGCCAACGGCGCTGCGTGTCCGGGCCTCTGCCGGCACATCGCCGGGGGTCGCCAGGCCGCGGCGAACTCAACCGCCGGCTGCGGACGGCTCTGCTCGGGTCAGCACGACGTGCAGCGCGTGCGGCGTCGCGATGCGCTCGGTGCAGGTGAAGCCGAGCGCGCGCAGGTCGATGCCGGCAAGCAGCGCCTCGCCCGTGCCGAGCAGCGCCGGCCCGAGGGCGAGATGCATCTCGTCGACCAGACCGGCGCGCAGGAACTGGCGGATCGTCGCGACGCCGCCGCCGATGCGCACGTCCTTGTCGCCGGCCGCCGCCCGGGCGCGATCGAGCGCGGTGTGGATGCCGTCGGTGACGAAGTGGAAAGTCGTGCCGCCTTCCATCTCGATCGACTCGCGCGCGTGGTGCGTCAGCACGAACACCGGCATGTGGTACGGCGGGTTCGCGCCCCACCAGCCTTTCCACTCGTTGTCGGGCCACGGCCCACGCACCGGCCCGAACATGTTGCGCCCGAGGATCCAGGCACCGACGCCGGCGAAGCCGCGTGCCGCGAAGTCCTCGTCGGCACCGGTCGCGCCGCCGCTGCCGCCGTGCATGCTCTGGAAGGTGCGGGTCGTGAAGGCCCACTCCATCAGCTCGGGGCCGCGCACGCCAAGCGGGTTGTCGAGGCTCTGGTCGGGCCCGGCGCCGAAGCCGTCGATCGAGATACCAATGCTGCTGACTCGGACTCTGGACACGGTGGCGAGGCTTCTTGGCGAGGGCGGGATTCTGGCGCATCTCGCGACGCCGGATCGGTGGCAAGGGCCGGGGCGGAAGCAGGCGGGCGCGGTGCATCCGGTCCGACGCCGCTGCTAGCATTTCACCAGCCGGTCGGCACAGGGATTGCCATCGCGGAGCGCGACGACCGCAGCGGAGGACTTCCTTGATTCGCAGCTACACCACCCTGATGCGCGAGCCCGACAGCGATGCGGCGGGTCGCCGGATCGGTCAGGACATCCGCGCCGCGTTCGACGGCGCCGAGCCCGGCGCCGTCGTCCTGTTCGCCTCGTCCCGCCACGACTACGGCGCGCTGCTGCGCGCGCTCGCGCGCGAGTGCGGCCACGCGGTGATCGTCGGCTCGTCCTCGGCGGGCGAGTTCAACGGCCCCGCCTCCGGCGCCGGCGCGGTGTCCGTGCTCGCGCTCGCGTCCGACAGCGTCGAGTTCGCGATGGGCGTCGGCCGCGACGTGCGCGGTTCGCCGGCGCGAGCGGCGCGAGAAGTGGCGCGGACGTTTCGCGGCACCGAGGCATCTGACAAGCCGTATCGCGCCGCACTGGTGATGACCGACGCGCTCGCCGGCTTCGCCGACGCCCTGGTCGAGGAACTCACGCTCGCCACGGGCGGCAACTACAGCTTCTTCGGCGGCGGTGCGGGCGACGACGGGCGGTTCGAGCAGACCCATGTGTTCGCCGGCACCGAAGTCCTGACCAACGCGGTGGTGGCGCTCGAGATCCTCTCGCTGACGCCGATCGGCGTCGGTGTGTCGCACGGTTGGGAGGCAGCCAGCGCCGGCTACCGCGTGACCGAGGTCGACGGCATGCGCCTCGCGAGCCTGAACGGCGCGCCGGCGATCGAGGCTTTCGTCGACCATGCTGCCGCCACCGGGCAGGCCTTCGATGTCGCCGATCCGCTGCCGTTTTTCCTGCACAACATACTCGGCATCGAGGGGCCCGGCGGCACGCGCCTGCGCGTTCCGCTCGGCGTCAACGACGACGGCTCGATCAATTGCGCCGCCGCGATCCCGCACGGCGCGGTCGTGCGCATCATGAAGACGACCGAGAAATCGGCGGTGCGAGCTGCCGAGCAGGCGACCCGCGCCGCCGTCGAGGCGCTCGGCGGCCATGAGCCCGCCGTCGGCCTGGTGTTCGACTGTGTCGCGACGCGGCTTCGCCTCGGGCGCGCCTTCGACGACGAGCTCAGCGCCTGCGCCACGCTGCTCGCGCCGGCGCAGTTCGTCGGCTGCAACACCTACGGCCAGATCGCTCGCGCC
>JBBSBZ010000069.1:0-13681 GCA_038250795.1 Burkholderiales bacterium
ACCATCTCCAGGGCGACCGCTTCCGCCACGGCACGACTTTCCTGCGCTGGCGCCCGGACAAGCCGCCCGGCAGCTGCCGCTACGACCAGCTCGAAGTCGCCGCGCCGTATGCGCTGAAGCGGATCTTCGCGTCGGAGCGGACGGGCCGATGAGGGGGCGCGGGGTCATGCCGTGGCTGCGGGCGCGCCCGTCGCAATCGTCGTCGCCGGGCCCGCGCCGCTGTCGGCGCGCATCCGCTCGAAAAGCCGGTACCAGTCGATGCGGCGGGTCGCGACCATCAGCGCGGCGAGCACAGCGAAGAGCATGAGCGAGCCGAGCAGCAAGGCGGTCTGCTCGAGCTGCAGCAGCGCGTAAAGGGCCGCGTAGAGCGTGGCGACCGCGGCCCCGAAGGCTGCGCCGGCCCGGCTACCGCCCAGCACGAACGATCCGTAGAAGGTGAGCAGCGTCGTGCAGGCGGCCGCCGCCGCGAGGTAGGCGATGGCGAAGGCGACGTGCTCGGACAGGCTCACGAGAAGCAGGAAGAACATCGCGATCGCCGAGCCGACGAGCAGGTACTGGATCGGGTGGACGCGCAGGCGGCGCATCACCTCGACCGCACCGACGCCGACGAAGGTGAGCGCAATGAAGAGAAAGCCGTACTTGGTCGCGCGGTCGCTCAGCACATAGGGGCTCACCGGGTCCATGAAAGCGACGCCGAAGGTTTCGATGCACGGCGTGCGACGCAAGTCGTCCGCAGGCGTCGCTTCGCCGACGTTGTCGTCGAGACGACAGGCCGGAGCGCCTGCCGAGGTCGACTGCGGCGCGGTCGTCGCGAGCGCATTGAGCTGCCAGCGGGCCGAGAAGCCCGACTCGCCGACCTGACGCTCGAGCGGCAGGAAGCGACCGCCGAAGGACGGGTGCGGCCAGTCGGAAGCCAGCGTCACCTGCGTGCTCGTGCCGACGGGCGCGAAGGCGAGATCGCCGGTGCCGACGAGCTCGAGCCCGACTTCGGCGCGCAGCGGCTTCTTCGTGCCGGCGTACGACTCAGCGACGTCGGCATGAAAGCCGCGCGGATGGGCGACGTGGCCGGAGCCGGCAAGCACCGGCACCGCGGCGCCGTCGATCTGCATCGCAGCGCTGCGCACGCCGCGGGCATCGCCGAGCGCGACGAACATCGTCGGCGCGTCGCACTGCAGGCGAGAGCCCGGGTGCGCGCCCTGCGGCACAAGCGCGAGACCGTCGTTCCAGGCCGCGACCAGGCGCGCCTTCAGGACGTAGCCGTTGACCTTGAAGATGCCGCGGCGGCGCGGCTCGATGGCAACGTCGCCCTTGACGTCGAGGCTCACCGGCGTCTCGACGAGGGTGAAGTCGCGACGCTCGGTGACCGTCTTCTTCTCCTTGCCTTCGCCCTGTGTCGTCTCCCAGCTTTCGCTGCAGTCGCGGGCCAGCACGGGGCCGACGAGCGTCTGTGCCGCCGCCAGGCTGGCGGCGACGCTGCGCTCGGCTTCGCGCAGGCGTCCGGCGCGCTCGGCAACGACGCCGCTCACCGATTCGAGGGCAAGGACGAGCGCGAGGAGCACGGCGGCGAGCGCCAGCCATTTGCCGAAGAGAGGGAAGCGTCTCGGGGTTGCCATGGATGTGCCTTTTTCGAGGGTTTGCGCCGCGAAGAGGGGCGCCGCCGCGAACGATCGCGCCCGTGCGCGAAGAAAATTCGAAGGCTGTGTGAGGGACGCGCCGCGATACGCGTCCCGATCGCGCGAACTGGCACCTCTGCCGACCGTTCATCCGGAAATCCCGCAAAGGCGTTTTCCCTAACCTCGGGTTTCGCTCCCCCAAAATTTCACCTCCTCGCCATGAAGTTCTTCGACATCGAGTTGCACAAGCCGTCGTTCAACGAGTTCACCGCTGCCACGGTGATGGCCGTGGGGCTGTGGATCGCGGCGATCGGCTTCGCCTACGCCGCAGGCCACGCCCTCGACGCCGGCGAGGCAGGCGCCCTGCTTGTCGTGTGCGTGTGGGGCTGTGTCGGCACCCGGCTCGGCCTCGACATGGGCCGAAGCGGCCGCCACGTCGCCGTTCACGTCGTCGTCAGCGCGCTCTTGCTGGGCCTCTACCAGGGCGCCCTTTCGCTGGTCGTCTGAGCTCGCCTGTAGGACCGCACCGACGACGCATAGGCGTTTCGCCTCATGGGACGCGCGATCCCGGCCGAATACCCTTACGCCACGTTTTCGGCGCCGGCATCCCGCCGTCGCCGAAGGCCCATAAGGCGGGTCCACGAATTGTCGTGACCGGCCGTCTTCAACGGCAGAAACAGGGGAAACGCATGAACTTCATCATTTGGTTGGTTGTCGGTGGTTTGATCGGCTGGGTCGCAAGCATGATCATGCGGACCGACGCGCAACAGGGCGTCATCCTGAACGTGGTCGTCGGCATCATCGGCGCCATGCTCGGCGGCTGGCTGCTGGCCCCGATGCTCGGTACCGGCACGATCAATCAGAACGACTTCAGCATCGCCGGCCTGGGCGTTTCGCTCCTCGGCGCGATCATCCTGCTGGCGATCGTCAACCTCGTTCGCCGCGGCAGCGCACGCTGACCGCGAGCCGGCGTCCGGGGCCTCGCCCCGGGCGCCGGGCGACCCGATCGGCGCGACAATGTCCGCCGAGCCGCACGACGGCGACCCGGACCGCCCATGATCGAAAAGCAGGTCGCCTCGCTTCGCGAGGCTGTCGCCGACGTCCCTGATGGGGCCACCGTCATGATCGGCGGATTCGGCACCGCGGGCCTGCCCAACGAGCTCGTCGGCGCCCTTCTCGAGCAAGGCGCGCGCGACCTCACCGTCGTCAACAACAACGCCGGCAACGGCGACACCGGTCTGGCAGCGCTGCTCGCCGCACGCCGGGTCCGCAAGATCATCTGCTCGTTCCCGCGCCAGGCCGACAGCCATCACTTCGACGGCCTCTACCGTGCCGGCGAGATCGAACTGGAACTGGTTCCCCAGGGCAACCTCGCCGAGCGCATCCGCGCCGCCGGCGCCGGCATCGGCGGCTTCTTCACGCCCACCGGCTACGGCACCGAGCTCGCCAAGGGCAAGGAGACGCGCGAGATCGGCGGCCGCATGTACGTGTTCGAATCGCCCATCCATGCCGACTACGCTTTCATCAAGGCCGAGCGGGGCGACCGCTGGGGCAATCTCACCTACCGCATGACGGCGCGCAACTTCGGGCCTGTCATGGCGATGGCCGCGAAGAAGACCGTCGCCACCGTGCACGAGATCGTGCCGCTCGGCAGCCTGGATCCCGAGGCGGTCGTCACGCCCGGCATCTTCGTGCAGCGCATCGTGCGCATCGACCGGACGGCGACCAGCGCCGGCGGGTTCAAGCAGCAGGCCTGAGGAGACACGGCATGGGCGCGACGTCATGGAGCCGGGCCGAGATGGCCGCGCGGGTCGCCCGCGACATTCCCGACGGCGCCGTCGTCAACCTGGGCATCGGCCTGCCGACGCTGGTGGCCAATCACCTGCCGGCCGGGCGCGAGGTGGTGCTGCACAGCGAGAACGGCGTCATCGGCATGGGCCCGGCACCGGCCGCGGGGGAGGAGGACTACGACCTCATCAACGCCGGCAAGCAGCCGGTCACGCTGTTGCCTGGTGGCTCGTTCTTCCATCACGCCGACAGCTTCGCGATGATGCGCGGCGGCCATCTCGACGTGTGCGTGCTCGGCGCCTTTCAGGTCTCGGCCGCGGGCGACCTGGCCAACTGGCACACCGGCGCGGCCGACGCGATTCCCGCCGTCGGCGGCGCGATGGACCTGGCCATCGGCGCCAAGAAGACCTTCGTCATGATGGAGCACACGACCAAGAGCGGCGGCCACAAGATCGTCGAGCGCTGCAGCTACCCGCTCACCGGCATCGGCTGCGTCGCCCGCATCTACACCGACATCGCGGTGATCGACGTCACGCCCTCGGGGCTGGTCGTCGTCGATCATCCCGAAGGCGTAGCCTTCGAGGAACTGCAAGCCAGGACCGGCGCGCCGCTGGCGCGCGCCGCAGGAGCCCGACCATGAATCCGACCGAAGCGTTCATCTGCGACGCCGTGCGCACGCCCATCGGCCGCTACGGCGGCTCGCTCTCGTCGGTGCGCGCCGACGACCTCGGCGCCGTGCCGATCAAGGCGCTGATGGCGCGGAATCCCAAGGTCGACTGGGGCGCCGTCGCCGACGTGCTCTACGGCTGTGCCAACCAGGCGGGCGAGGACAACCGCAACGTCGCGCGCATGTCGGCGCTGCTCGCCGGCCTGCCGCACACGGTGCCCGGCGCGACCATCAACCGCCTGTGCGGCTCGGGCATGGACGCGGTCGGCAGCGCCGCGCGCGCCATCAAGGCGGGCGAAGCCGAACTGATGATCGCCGGCGGCGTCGAGAGCATGAGCCGCGCGCCCTTCGTGATGCCGAAGGCCGAGAGCGCGTTCGCGCGCGCCAACGCGGTCTATGACACGACCATCGGCTGGCGCTTCGTCAACAAGCTGATGAAGGAAATGTACGGGGTCGACTCGATGCCCGAGACGGCCGAGAACGTCGCCGGCGACTACGGGATCGAGCGCGCGGCGCAGGATCGGATGGCGCTCGCCTCGCAACAGAAGGCGGTCGCGGCGCAGAAGGCAGGCTTCTTCGATGGCGAGATCGTGCCGGTGACGATCGCGCAGAAGAAGGGCGACCCGGTCGTCGTTGCGAAGGACGAGCACCCGCGCGACACCAGCCTCGAGGCGCTCGCGAAGCTGAAGGGCATCGTCAAGCCCGACGGCTCGGTGACGGCGGGCAACGCCTCGGGCGTGAACGACGGCTCGTGTGCCCTGATCCTCGCCAGCGAGCGCGCCGCGGCGCGCCACGGCCTCACGCCGCGCGCCCGCGTCGTCGGCATGGCGACCGCCGGCGTGCCGCCGCGCATCATGGGCATGGGCCCGGCACCGGCGACCCGCAAGGTGCTCGAGCTCACCGGCCTGGCCCTGGCGCAGATGGACGTGATCGAGCTCAACGAGGCGTTCGCAGCGCAAGGCCTCGCGGTGCTGCGCGATCTCGGCCTCGCCGACGACGATGCGCGCGTCAATCCGAACGGCGGCGCGATCGCCCTCGGCCATCCGCTCGGCGCGAGCGGCGCGCGCCTGGTCACCACGGCGGTGAGCCAGCTGCATCGAAGCGGCGGCCGGTACGCCCTCTGCACGATGTGCATCGGCGTCGGCCAGGGCATCGCGGTGGTCGTCGAGCGCGTCTGACCAGCACTTTCCGGCACCTCGATTGCCCGCCCGGACCCGTCCACTCAAGGAGCGATCCATGTCTCACAGCAGCATCCTCGGCGGCGACCGCGCGCCCCAGCAAGCCCGCGGCCGCGACGCCGAGCTGCTCGGCCCGAGCGACACGTCCGACAGCGGCAGCGACATCCAGGGCGCGTCGCGCCTGAAGACCGACGCCGAGGAGGGTGAGCTCGGCGGCGCGACGCCCATCTCCAACCGGAGCGACAGCGACTCCATGGGCACCGGCGAGCGCGCCGAGGCCGTGCCCGAAGGCGCGCGCGACGGCGCCGACATCTCTCCCGACCGGATCGCCGGCTCCAAGGACGCGCTCGACTCGGCGGAGTCGATCACCGGCGATGACGATTCGATCGAAGGCCTGGTCGACGATTCGGACGACGAGAGCGAGGAAGACGACGCGTGAGAGCGCGCGACGGCGGCTCGCTCAGGCGAGCGCCGCGCGGTCGGTGAGCTGGTCCTGCAGGCGGGCGACGTCGGCCGAGAGCCGGTTCGCAACCAGGCCGACGATCTCGAATCCGAACGCCGGGTTCTGGTAGTACAGCTGGCGCACCGTGCTCTGGTTGATGCTCAGGATCAGGCATTCCTCGGTGCATCGTGCGGAGAGCGTGCGCCGCTTGTCGGGCGCGAAGAACGCGATCTCTCCGAACATCTGGCCCGGCCCGATCGTGACGCCGATCTCGATGAACTCGACACGCCCCTCGGCCAGGATGTACAGGTGCTCGGCCTCGTCGCCCTTGTGGAAGAGGATCGTGCCCGGCTTGAGGCGCGTGCTCTTCATGTAGGGCTTGAGCCAGACCGCCGACGTGTCCTTGCTCGACGTCGCCGCGTACACCCGCGCCGTGAGGCGCTTCATCTCGGCCAGGCGCACGCAGTTGATCGGCAGCAGCACGCCGTGCATCAACGCCATCACGAACGACGGATGGAGCAGGCCGTAGGCGAGAAAGCCCACGTTGCTGCACACCGCCAGCCAGCGCAGCGGCACCATCGTCTTGACGAAGGAGCTGCTGATCGTGAGCCCCGCGGCGACGCCAGCCGCGAGGAGCGCGAACACCTCGCTCGGCGAGCCGAGCGCGTTCATCACGTAGGCATGAGCCTCGGAGACGATCTCTGGAATGGACACGGGACACCCTTTCGCCGCCGCGATGGCTCGACGAGGGATATTGTCGTATCGCTCGCCCGCTCCAGCCATCCGGCAGCCGTCGAGGACGGCCGGCCGCCCTAGGCGTCGACGAAGCCGGCGTGCAGGGCCTTCGCCACCGCGTGGGCACGCGTCTGCGCCTGCAGCTTGGCGATGATCTGGGCGACGTGGAATTTGGCGGTGTGCGCCGAGATGCCGAGCGAGCCGCCGATCGCGCGGTTGCCCAGGCCGTTGCTCATCGCCGCCAGCACCTGGCGCTCGCGCGGCGTCAGGGCCTCGAAGCCCGGCGGCGCGACGCGACGCTCGCCGACGCGCTCGAAGCGCAGCGCCTCGGCGGCAAAGGCGGCCGGCGTCGCCACGAGACCGGCGAGTGCCGCGTGCACCGCGCCGGCCACGGCGGCCGGCGACGCCGAGCGCGGCAGCACCGAGCAGCCGTCGATCAGCCACTCGCCGACGCGCTCGTCGGCATCGGGCACGAGCAGCACGAGCTGCGGGCCGGCACCGGCGACGATGTCGAGCTCGCTCTCGCTCTCCTCGCCGACGTCGACGATGGCGACCTCGGCGCCTGCGTAGCCCGCCTCCTCGAGCTCGGCGAGCGTCGTCGCGGCGAGCACGACCTCGAAGCCGCCGAGCGCGGCCAGGCCCTCGGCCAGGCCGGCGCGAACGAGCTTCGACGGCGAGGCCAATGCGATCCGGATCATGGCGGCGGGCATCAGTGGCAGCGCCTCTCGTGCGGCCACTCGCCGACCTCGGTCTTCAGCTCGAGCGGCTGGCCACCGCGCAGGACGTCCAGGGTCACGCTCCTGCCGACATGAGCGGAGAGCGCTGCGCGCAGATCGCGCAGGCTCGCAGCCGCGCTCTCTGCAGCGCGCACGACGATGTCGCCGATGCGCAGCCCGGCGCGCTCGGCCGGCCCGTCGGAAGCGAGCGAGGTGATCAGCAAGCCGCTTCGGCTGGACGGGTCGGCCTGGCCGGCGGCGTCGTGCAGCGGCACCGCCTGCGCGCCGATGCCGAGCCAGGCGCGCGCGACGCGACCATGGGCGAGCAGGGCTTCGACGACCCGCGACACCGTCGCGGCCGGCACGACGACGCCGTAGCTGCGCGACAGCGCCGAGGTCGCAGTGCCGATGACCTCGCCCGACGCATCCGCGACCGGCGCGCCCGAGAGACCTTCGTAGACGCCGCCGTCGAGGCGGATCAGGCGATCGACCGGGCCGCCGAGCCAGGTCTGCCACGGGCCGCCGACCCGGTTGACGATGCCGGCGCTGGCGATCGTGTCGCCCTCGGCGCCGCGGCCGACGACCACCACGAAGTGCCCGGCCTTCACCGGCGCCGGACCGCCCAAGGCGATCGGCACGGCGGCGGATTCGTCGGCGAGCCGGAAGAGCGCGAGGTCGGTCGGCGAGTCGATGCCGACCAGGGTCGCCGGGAGCTCGCGTCCGCCCTCGGCGACCACGGCGACTGCGGCCGGCGTGCGCCGGAAGACGTGCGCCGCCGTGACGACGAGGCCGCGCCGCCACACGACACCGGTGGCCACCGCGTCGCGCCGGCCGAGGACGGCAACGGTGCTCGCGCCGACGCTCTCGACGATCGCCGCGAGTCGGTCGGACTGAGCGCGCAGCGGATCGACGCCGGCGCTGGAAGGGGTGTTCATGACAGGAGCTCTTTCGGGGACGAGGTGGCCGAAAGGTACGCCGCACGCATCGGCGTCGAATCCGCCGAATGGCGGGCCACCCTGCCCACATGGGTCGGCGCGCGCCGCTTGCAAGGGGATGCGCGGCGCTCCGCGCGGCCGCCCGCTTCGCTCAATAGGCGATCGGGTCGCGGTGGCGCGGCTCGTCGTGCAGCGCCCAGTACGCGTCCTGCAGGCGGCGTGCGATCGGGCCCGGGACCGGCGCAGGCAGCGGCTGGCCGTCGATCCGGGCAATCGGGATGACGCCGCCGCCGGTCGAGCTGAGGAACACCTCGTCGGCGCGGACGAGATCGGCGGCCGGCACGGACTCGATGCGCAGAGCGATCCCGAGCGCGCCGCACAGCTCGATCACCGTGCGCCGCGACACGCCCTCGAGCACGCCGCGCTCCGGCGTGCGGACGACGCCGCCTCGGACCACGAAGACGTTGAAGCCCGGGCCTTCGGCGACGTTGCCGGCGGCGTCGACGACGCAGCTCGTGTCGCGGCCACGGTCGTAGGCGTCGAAGAGCGACTGGACGAGGTCGAGCCAGTGGTAGTTCTTGACCGTCGGATCGACCGACTCCGGCGCGATCCGGATGCGGTCGCTCACGTGCAGGTCGATGCCGGCAACCTGCTTTTCGGGCGACGCGATCCAGACGAACGGCAGCGCGTAGGCGTAGAAGCGGTTGATCGCCGTGCGCGGGTCGCGCGAGCCGCGCGGCGGCACGCCGCGGGTGCACACCATCGCGACGTAGGCGTCGCGCAGCCCGCCGGCCTTGACGCAGCCGTGCAGGATGGCGCGCACCTCGGCGCGGCTGTACGGGATCGACATCCGCATCTTGGCGAGGCTGGCGAAGAAGCGGTCGAGGTGGTCGTCGAGTCGGAAGAACGCGCCGTGCCAGGCGCTGACCACGTCGTAGGTCGCATCCGACCGGGTGAAGCCCCAGTCGAACATCGAGATCTTCGCTTCCGAGAGCGGCTTCCAGTCGCCGTCGATGAAGACCGAGCCGCCGTCGAACTCGCCTGTCGCCACCGTTCGCATCGCCTGCCCCTGGGTTTCGTCGCGCCGCTCGCGCCTACCGGAGACCGTTCGCGCCGCGCTGCCGTCGATCGGTCGCTTGCCTCGCTCGCCTCGCGAGGCGGTCGCTAGAGTCGCTCTCGTCCCGTCGCGAAGGATCCGAGATGCTCGAAGCCCGAAGCCTGTCCAAATCGTACGGCAACCGCCCGGTCGTCGCCGACCTCTCGATCACCGTCGGCGCCGGCGAGATCGTCGGCCTGCTCGGCCCGAACGGCGCCGGCAAGTCGACGACCGTGGCGATGCTGTGCGGGCTGGTCGGTGCCGACCGCGGCCAGGTGTTCGTCGGCGCCGGCGCCGATCGCGTCGAGCTGAGCGAAGGCCGCCTCGACGCCAAGCGGCGCATCGGCGTCGTGCCGCAGGAGCTCTCGATCTACGAGAACCTGGGCGCGGCCGCGAACCTGCGCCTCTTCGGGGCGCTCTACGGCCTCTCGGGCGCGCGGCTCCAGGAGCGCGTCGACGACGCCCTGAAGCTCGTCGGGCTCGCCGATCGTGCGAAGGACAAGCCGAGCACCTTCAGCGGCGGCATGAAGCGTCGCCTCAACATCGCCGCCGCCCTCGTCCATGATCCCGACGTGCTGCTCTTCGACGAGCCGACCGTCGGCGTCGACCCGCAGAGCCGCAATGCCATCTTCGACAACCTCGAGGAGCTGCGCCGGCGCGGCAAGGCGCTGCTCTACACGACCCACTACATGGAGGAGGCCGAGCGCCTCTGCGATCGCGTCGTGATCATGGACCACGGCCAGGTCGTCGCGAGCGACACGCTCGCCGGCCTGTATCGGCGCCTGCCGTCGGCGGAGACGCTCGAGCTCGAGGTCGACGGCCCGGTCGACCTCGCCGCCCTCGCGCGCGAGCCGGGTCTCGAACGGCCGACGCAGGACGGCGCGCATCTCGTCGTGCACGTTGCCGATCTCGGCACGGCCGCGCCGGCGCTGCTGCTCTGGCTGGCCGCGCACGGCACGAAGGTGCAACGAATCGCCTCGGGGCGCGCCGATCTCGAAGACGTCTTCCTCTCGCTCACCGGTCGTCAACTGAGGGACTAGTCATGAACCTCGCCGCCTTTCGCGCCCTCGTCAGGAAGGACCTCGTCCTCTACTTCTCGAACCGTCGCGCGCTCATCATGTCGATCGCCGCGCCGATCGCCATCGCCGCCTTCTTCGGCTCGATCTTCGGCGGTGGCGCGGGCGACGACGACAACAAGCCTTCCCGCATCCCGATCGCCGTCGTCGACCGCGACGCGAGCGACGTGAGCCGCGCCATCGTCGCGTCGGTGAAGGCCGACCCGGCCTTCGACGTGAAGCTGCTCGACGAGCCCGCGGCGACGGCGCTGGCCCGCGAAGGCAAGGTGCGCGCCGCGGTCGTTCTTCCCGCAGGATTCGGCCAGGCCGCGCCACGCGCGCTCCTCGGCAGCGGCGCGAAGCCGGAGATCGCAGTCCGCTTCGATCCTTCGCAGGCGACCGTCCTGCCGCTCGTGCGCGGCCTCCTCACGCAGCACGTGATGAAGGCGGTCGCCGACAGCCTGGGCAGCGGCGGCGCGGCGTCGTTCAGCCTGCCGTTCACGCTCCAGGCCGAAGCGGCGACCGCCGCGCCCAAGACGCCCTACAACGGCTACTCCCACTCGTTCGCCGGCATGGGCGTGCAGTTCATCCTGTTCATGGGCATCGAAGTCGGCGTCGGCGTTCTGCTGGCGCGCCGCCTGGGCCTGTGGAAGCGGCTGCGCGCCGCGCCGCTCTCGCGCACGATGCTGCTCGGCAGCCACATCGCGAGCGGCGCGATCACGGCGCTCGTGCTGCTGGCGATCATCTACGCCGCGGCGATCGCCGTCTTCGGCGTGCGCATCGACGGCAGCCTTGCCGGATTCGTCGGCGTCGCGATCGCCTTCGCGCTGCTCACGTCGAGCTTCGGCCTGCTGATCGCGGCGATCGGCAAGACGCCGGAGGCGACGCGCGGCCTGGCGATCTTCGCGACGCTCGTGATGGTGATGCTCGGCGGCGCGTGGGTGCCGACGTTCGTGTTTCCGCCCTGGCTGCAGACCGCCTCGCTCGTCGTGCCGACGCGCTGGGCGGTCGACGGGCTCGACGCGATGACCTGGCGCGGTCTCGGCTTCTCGGCCGCGATCGGGCCGATCCTCGCCCTGCTCGCCTTCAGCGCGCTGTTCGCCGCACTCGCGATCTGGCGCTTCGACTGGGAAGAACCGCGCGGCTGACGCGGATCGGCGGCCGACCCGATACTCGGCCGATGCCCGAGGAATCCGCTCCCGATCGACCCACGCCGATTCGACCCGGCTGGAAGAGCGTCGTCCTCGTCTGCAAGGCGTGCGAGAAGCGGCGCAAGGGTCCGAAGAAGATCGCCGCGCGCGAAGTCGCCCGGCAGATCGGCCGGGCCTGCCGCGACGCGAAGGTGCCGCGCGCGCGGGTCGTGCTCACGACGTGCCTGGACGTCTGTCCGAAGAAGGCGTTCACTATCGTCGCCGCGTCGCCCGACGGCCTGATCACGACGATCGCCTTCCGGCGTGGCGACGATGCCGCGGCGGCGGTCGCGACGCTGTTCCCGCCGGTGGCCGGCGACACGCCTCAGTCGAACTCGACCAGTTCCGCGCCCTCGGCGACCTGATCGCCGGCGGCGTAGCGATACGCCTTCACCGTTCCGGCGCGCGGCGCGCTGATGGTGTGCTCCATCTTCATCGCCTCGAGGACGAGCAGCGGTGCGCCCTTGTCGACTTTCGCACCGACGGCGGCGAGATGGGCGATCACCTTGCCCGGCATCGGTGCCGTGAGGCCAGCGCCTTCGTCCTCGTGATCGGCGCCGGTCATGCCGTAAGGATCGATGAAGGTGGCGACGTGGCTGCGGCCGTCGACGAAGACATGGCGACGCTCGCCCTGCGCGACGACCGTCGCCTGGACCTTGCGCTGGCCGAGGATCGCGGCGATCGGACCGTCGCCGTGGAGCACCGCCGATGCGTCGACGCTCGCGTCGCCGAGGGCGAGCCGCCAGCCGCCGCCGGCGATCACCGTGGCATCGACCTCGCACGTCCACTCGCCGATGCGAAAGCCCAGGCGCCGCGCGGCGCGGCCGTTGATGCGCCAGCCGTCGGCGAGCGCCCACGGCGAGCCGGGTTCCTTCGAATCGCGGGCGGCGCGAGACGCCGCGGCGGCGTCACGCTCGACTTCCGCCAGCGCGGCGACGAGCCAGACGTCGTCGGGCGGCTCGCTCGGCTCGGGAAAGAGCGCGGCGTGCTCGCGCTCGATCAGCGCCGTGTCCAGGTCGGCCGCGGCGAACGACTTCGTCGCCACCAGCCGGCCGAGGAAGTCGACGTTGTTGGCCACGCCGACGATCCGGTACTGGGCGAGCGCGTCGCGCATGCGGCGCAGCGCCGCCGGGCGATCGCTGTCGTGGACGATGAGCTTGGCGATCATCGGGTCGTAGAACGGCGTGATCGTGTCGCCCTCCTCGACACCGGTGTCGATGCGCACGTGCACCGACGCATGCGGCGGCGTCAGGTGCACGAGCCTGCCGGCCTGCGGCAGGAAGCCGCGATCGGGATCCTCGGCATAGATGCGCGCCTCGATCGCGTGGCCGTGGATGGCGAGCTGCACCTGCCGCAACGGCAAGGGCTCGCCCGCGGCGACCCGCAGCTGCCACTCGACGAGATCGAGCCCGGTGATCATCTCCGTCACCGGATGCTCGACCTGCAGCCGCGTGTTCATCTCCATGAAGTAGAAGCGTCCGTCGGGATGGGCGATGAACTCCACCGTGCCCGCGCCGACGTAGCCGACGGCCTTCGCCGCGTCGACCGCGGCCTGGCCCATCGCGGCCCGCCGCTCGGCGGTCATGCCCGGCGCAGGCGCTTCCTCGAGCACCTTCTGGTGCCGGCGCTGCACCGAGCAGTCGCGCTCGAACAGGTACACGCAGGCCCCTTGCGTGTCGGCGAAGACCTGGATCTCGATGTGGCGCGGCTTGAGCACGTACTGCTCGACGAGGACGCGGTCGTCGCCGAAGGCGCTCTTCGCCTCGCGCATGCACGAGGCCAGCGCGGCGGCGAAGTCGGCGGCCGCGTCGACGCGGCGCATGCCCTTGCCGCCGCCGCCGGCGCTCGCCTTGATCAGCACCGGGAAGCCGATGCGGCCCGCTTCGCGCCCGAGCATCGCCGCGTCCTGGTCGTCGCCGTGGTAGCCGGGCGTGAGCGGCACGCCGGCCCTCTCCATCAGCTGCTTGGCCGCAGACTTCGAGCCCATGGCCCGGATCGCCGACGCCGGCGGGCCGATGAAGACGATGCCCGCCGCGGCGCAGGCGTCGGCGAAGTCCGCGTTCTCGGAGAGGAAGCCGTAGCCCGGATGCACGGCCTCGGCGCCGGTCGCCTTCGCGGCGGCGACGATCCTGTCGGCGACGAGGTACGACTCGCGCGCCGCGGCCGGGCCGATGCGCACGGCCTCGTCGGCGAGCCTCACGTGGCGCGCATTCGCGTCGGCGTCGGAATAGACGGCGACCGTCGCGATGCCCATCTTGCGCGCGGT
>JBBSBZ010000070.1:0-13238 GCA_038250795.1 Burkholderiales bacterium
CCGGAACGAGGCTCCGCGGCGACGCGGCGGCTGCACCGTGCGCGCGACGTCCTGCACGAGTTTCTGCACGAGCAAGGAGCGCTGCGGGTGCGGATCCACTGCGCCAGCGGTCGCGCGCCGCAGCGGGGTCGCTCCGGCAAGCTCAAGCGCGTCGTCGCGACAGGTCGATGAGCCTCGGCAGGCCGTTCAGGCCCGCGCAGGTTGCGCCAGGTCAAGGCCCGTCGTGCGCTGCGCGATAACGTCGACGCGTCAATCCAGGGACAACATGATGAGCGGGCTGAACGCAGCCCGACGACATGCGCGCAAGCCGACCCGTCGAGATCATATTCAGGGTGCTGGATCGCGCTCCCGCGATGCTCGCCTATTGGGACAAGGATCTCCGCTGCCGCTTCGCCAACCGGGCCTACGAGCAGTGGTTCGGTGTCGATGCCGACAAAATGATCGGCACGGCGATCCAGGATCTCCTCGGCCCGGCGCTGTTCGCTCTCAACGAGCCGTACGTGCGCGCCGCGTTGCGCGGCAAGGCCCAGATGTTCGAACGAACGGTGCCCGGTCCGCAAGGCGTGCAGCGGCCGAGCCTGGCCTACTACCTGCCTGATTTCGTGCATAGAGAGGTCCAGGGGTTCGTCGCCCTGGTCACCGATGTCACCCCGCTCAAGGTGGTCGAGGCGGCGATGCGCGAGGAAATGACTCGGCTCCAGCTCGTCAACCGCGTGCTGGCGCGAAGGGAGGGGGCGCTTCGCGAAGCGCAGCGGCTGGCCCGGATCGGCAGCTGGACGTGGGTCATCGATCCCAGTCAGCTCAGCTGGTCGGAAGAGCTGTATCACCTGTTCGGCCGGGACCCGCAGAGCCCGCCTCCGTCCGATGCGGAGCATCGCGAGCTCTACCCGCCGGCGAGCTTGAAACTCCTGTGCTCCGCCGTTGATCGCCTGCGACGCCACGGTATTCCCTTCACGCTCGAGCTCGAGTACTTCCGAAGCGACGGCAGCACCGGCTGGCTCGAAGCGCGCGCCGATGCCGAGCGGGACGCGGCCGGCAACGCAGTCCGGCTGCACGGCACGGCCCAGGACATCTCGGCCCGAAAGGACGACGCGATGCGAAGCCGGGCGCGCGGCGACTAATACCGATCGACGGCAGCCGAAGATGCGCCGAGGCTTACCATCGGTGATCTGGTCAACTCCGCTGGATCGTGGATCCGCCAAAGCCGCACATTGCCGTCGTCGACGACGAGACTGACATCACCCGCCTGCTGGCGAGCTATTTCCAGGCGAATGGCTTTCGTGTCTCCGAGCTGCACAACGGTGCCGATCTCTTCCAATTGATGGCCGAAGACCCGCCCGGCCTGGTCCTGCTCGACGTCGGACTGCCCGGACCCGACGGATTTTCGATCGCGCGAGAAATTCGGGCACGTTGGCGCTGTGGGCTGGTCATGGTGACCGGGCGCGGCGACCCCATCGACAAGGTGGTCGGGCTGGAGATCGGCGCCGACGACTACGTCACCAAGCCCTTCGACCTGCGCGAGCTGCTGGCGCGTGTCAAGGCAGTCCTGCGGCGCACCTCGTCCGTGCAGCAGCCCACGGCGGCGGCCACGGCCGACAGGCGGCGCTTCGCCGGCTGGGAGCTGGATCCGTCCGCGCGACGATTGCTGAACCCCGAGGGTCAGGAAGTGGCGTTGACGAGCGGCGAGTTCGACTTGCTCTTGACTTTCCTGGTGCACGCCGGACGGGTCCTGTCGCGCGACTTCCTGCTCGAGCAGACGCGCGGGCGCGAAGCCGGCCCGTTCGATCGCACGATCGATGTCCAGGTCGGCCGGTTGCGCAAGAAGCTCGAGAAGGACAGCGACGATCCACGGATCATCAAGTCCGTGCGCGGCGCCGGCTACATCCTCGTGGCGCCGGTGTGCGGTCTGCCGGCATGACTTCGGCGCCGAAGCCTCTCGCCCGCTTTCCGCTCGGGACCGACGAAGTCGGCGTCTTCCGCAACCTCTTTACCGCCTACCCGGACGCGCTCATCGTGGCCGATTCGCAGGGCACCATCGTGCTCGCCAACCCTTCCGCCGCGGCGCTCTTCGGCTTCGATGTGCACGAGCTTGTCGGCCTTCCGATCGACGCGCTCGTCCCGGACGCTGTCCGCCCGCGCCATGCCGCCTATCGCCAGGGCTTCGCTCAAGCCCCGCGCGCCCGGCCCATGGGAAAGCAGACCGACCTCGTCGCGCGGCGCAAGGACGGCAGCGAGGTCATCGTCGAGATCGCGCTCAGCCCGCTGCAGGACCACGGTCATCCCCTTGTCGTCGCCGCGGTACGCGACATCGGCGCCTATCCGCGCATGAAGCAGGCCTTGCAGCGCGCGCAATACAGCGAACGGCTGGCTCACATCGGTCGGCTTGCAGTCGACGAGCGGGATCCGCAGATCCTTCTCGACGAGGTACCCGTCGTCGCCGCAGCCGCGCTGGGGCTCGACGTTGCGCTGGTCTATCTGCTCGAGCCGAACGGACTCGAGATGCGCATCGCCAGCATTGCCGGCGAGATGCCCGGCGAGACGGTCGGTGTCGCCGTTGCCATCCGGCCGGACACCTCGCTTGGCTTCGTGATGGCCAGCGGCCGCTCGCTCACTGCCCCCGACTACGCTCGGGAAACCCGCTTCAAAGTGCCGCAGGCCTATCTCGATGCAGGACTCGTCAGCGCGTTGGCCGTGCCGATCTCAGACCACGGCCGAACCATCGGAGTGCTCGCCTTGAGATCACGAACGAGGCGCGAGTTCGGGGATGACGAAGTGCGCTTCGTCGAGTCGCTCTCGAACCTGTTGGCAAGCAGCCTGCAGCGGACGAAGTCCGAGGAGGCTCTCCAGCACGCACAGCGGCTCGAAAGCGTCGGCCAGCTGACCGGCGGCATCGCCCACGACTTCAATAACCTGCTGACGGTGATCCAGGGCAATCTTCAGGTCCTGGGCGACCTTCCGGAGCTCGCTGAGGGATCGGCGCGCGAGCTCGTCGATGCCGCGAGCCGAGCGACGAAGCGGGGCGCGGACCTCACCGGCAAGCTTCTCGCTTTCTCGCGCCGGCAGGTTCTCCAGCCGGCCTCGGTCGATGCCGTCTCGATGATTCAGTCCCTTGCCGATCTCCTGCGCCGGACGCTCGACCAGCGGATCCGCATCGACGTGCATGTGTCGGGGCGGCCGCTCGAGGTGCTGGCCGACCCGGGCCAGCTCGAGGCGGCGCTCCTCAACATCGCCATCAACGCTCGCGACGCCATGCCGAACGGCGGCACGCTTCGCTTCGATGCCGAGGGGTGTGCCGGACTGCCCGGCGGCGCGGTCGAGTCGATTCTGGCCGGCTCCGAGGGCGACTATGTCCGGATCGGGGTGAGCGACAGCGGCAGCGGCATGTCCAGCGAAGTCAAGGAACGTGCGCTCGAACCTTTCTTCACCACCAAGGAACCGGGTCGTGGCACCGGTCTCGGGCTCAGCACGGTCTATGGCTTCATTACCCAGTCGAAAGGGACGTTGACCCTGGAAAGCGAACTGGGCCGCGGCACCACGGTCGCTCTCTACCTGCCGCGCCCACGGCTGACGGTGCCGGCTCCCGCTTCCATCGAAGCGGGTGATGCCGTGCCGGCGGGCCTGTCGGTGCTTCTCGTCGAGGACGACGCCGAAGTTCGCGCCGTCATGCGCCGGTTTCTGGTTTCCCTTGGCTGCGATGTCTCGGAGGAAGCAAGCGCCGAGCAGGCTCTGCTTTCCCTGGGAGGCCCGCGCCGTCCCGATCTCCTCCTGAGCGACATTGCCCTTGGCCCGGGCATGCGGGGAACAGAACTGGCGACGCGCATGCAGGAACGATTTCCCGGCACCGCGGTCGTGCTCATGTCCGGCTTTTCCGCGGAGCTTCTCGAGGCCGACGGTAGCTCGCCGCCTGAATGGGAGCTGTTGCGCAAGCCTTGCTCGCGCGAGGAGCTTGCCGCCTCGATCGCGCGCGTTTTCGCAGGCCGAGCCTGAGGGTTACTGGAGCGTCGGCGCCGGGGCCGGGGCCAGGCAACCCTGCACGAAGGCCGACAAGGCGCCGACGTCGGCGATGCGGAGATCGCGGCGGCCCTTCTCGGCGAAAGCGATGACTCCACTGCGCGCAAGCTTGGACAGCGCCCGGCTCACGGTCTCTAGCGTCATGCCGAGGTAGTTGCCGATCTCGGCGCGGGTCATGCGCAGGGTGATCTGGTCGCACCGCAGGCCGCTCTTGGCAAGCGAGTCCGCCCACGAGCGAAGGAATTCAGCGACGCGGGCATCCGCTGGCAAAGTGCAGAGAGACATCAGCGAGTCGCGCTCGCGGCCGATCTGGCGGCTCATCGCTCCGTGCAGGACATTCAGCAGTTCGGGGCAGTCGCGGCAGGCGGCGAGCATCTCGTCGTAGCGAAACATCCACACCTCGCCGGTGTCCATGGCGATGGCTTCGCAGGCGTAGACGCCGCTGGCGATGCCGTCGAAGCCAAGCCAGTCGCCCCGAAACTTCAGGCCGACCACCTGCTCGCGGCCATCAACGGTGAGGTTGACCATCTTGAAGCAGCCGGAGTTGAGGATATAGAGCGTCGTGAAGCGCTCGCCTGCGGCGTAGACCGAGTCTCCCGCATGCACCACGCGGCGCCGCGGTGCGAGACGCTCCTGCAGCAGCCTCAGCGTGTCCGCCGTGCGCTGGGCGGCGCGCTGGTCGGATTGCAGGTCCGATTCCGGGGCCGTCGCATCGACCATCGGGGGACCGGGACGGGCATCGTGGGCGGTGGTGAGCATCTGGAATCCTTGGTGGCGGGCTGGAACGAATGCTAGGCAGCGAAGGGCATGGCAGTGACAACGGAGCGCATCGCTTGGTCGCGGTATGTAAACGAACGGTGACCGCTTGTCTCGTCGAGTGACCACGGTCGGGCGATTGACGCGCATCAAGGTCAGCCCGTGCAGTCCCACTAGGCTTGGCCTTTCTCGCCTCGTCATGCCCAAGGCCCATGCTCACCGCGCCCGTGCCATCCGTCTCCATCCTCGCGAGCGCGCGCAGGTTGCAGCGTGCCGACGAGGGGGCGACCATGGCGTCCCTCCTGCGTGGAAGGCACCTCGCCCTGCTTTGCGAGCGGGATGACGACGAGGATGCGCGCCTGTTCAGTCGCGCGGCCACATCGCTCGGCGCCCGGGTGACGCAGGTCCGGCCGAGCCTCTCGCAGCTCGACACTGCAGGCGACGAAGCATTGACAACCACCGCACGGATACTCGGCCGCCTCTATGACGGCATCGAATGCCATGGCCTGAAACCGGGCTCCGTGAGGCGGCTCGCTCGTGCCGCGGGCGTGCCGGTATTCGACGGTCTCGCGTCGTCGCGCCACGCCACCGCTCCGCTCGCCCAACTGCTGGAGGGTGACGAATCGGTCGAGGGGAAGCGGCTCCTGATCGTTCAGGCGGTTCTGCTCGACTGCCTGCTCAATCGAACCCTGCCCAGGGCTCTCGTCTCACGGAACGGATCGCCATGAAGCTCTTTTTGATCGAACGTCTGACGCCTGTGCTCGCTCTGGCTTGCGCGATCACGGTATTTGTCGCGGCGGTCCTCGACCTTCCGGAGACATCCCCCGGGACAGTGGCCGTCGCGACCGGCGCGCGTTGACGGGAAAGAGCGCAATGCCTCCTGGCACGGGGGTGATGCTGGCGCGGCGCGCCTCGACGACGATGACCGGTCAGCTGCCTTCCGCGATCCTTGGCCCGGATGTCGCCGAGGCCGGCGCCGGGCATCTGTTCGAGTGGACGGTTCGTCTGGTCGCCTGACGGTCGCGCCGATCGGCGCCCCCAATGGCGCGCCGTTCGGCCTCGAGTCGAGCGTGACCGCTGGGATCGTCGGTGTGAAGTCGAGCGCGGCCACGGCCACTGCCTTGATCCCCGTCAAGGCCGACGAACCGCCAGGGCTCAGACTGGTCGAACCACTGCGGGAGCCGCCATGAAGATCCTGATCGCCGTCGACGGCAGTGACTACACCAAGCGCATGCTGGCCTACCTGGCCGCGCATGAAGAGTGGTTCGGTCCAAGGCACGTCTATACCGTGATTCACGGTGTTCTCGCCGTGCCGCATCGCGCGGCGGCATTCGTCAGTCAGGCGACCGTCCGCGAGTTCTACGAGTCCGACGCCGAGGTCGTGTTCCGTCCCATCCGCGCATTCTTCTCCCAGCAAGGACTGGACGCCACCTTCGTGCACACCATCGGGCACGTCGCCGAATCGATCGCGAGCCTGGCGGAGGAGGGCAAGTTCGATCTCGTCGTGATGGGCTCGCATGGCCACGGCGAAGTCGCGAACCTCGTCCTCGGCTCGATCGCCACCAAGGTCCTTGCCAAGTGCAAGGTCCCGGCGCTGATCATTCGTTGATCCGCAAGAGCCCATGAGCGCGATCCGCTCGATCCTGGTCCACCTCGACGCCGCCCCGGGCAGCGTCGATCGGCTCACCCTGGCGCATGCGCTCGCCGACCGGCACGGCGCGCACGTCACGGCGCTCTACGGAAAGGTCTCCCGATCGCCCCAGGCGAACTACGGCTACTCGGCCGCAGCGGCGCTGCGCGCCGCCGAGCAGGACGAAGCCGAGCATTGCGCTGCACGCTCGCGTTTGCGCGCGGCGCTCGAGGACCGCGATACCCGGTGCACATGGTGCGAGGTCGCCGGCGATTCGCTCGCCCATGGCTTCGCCGCCGAGGCGATCTATGCCGACCTGCTCATCCTGGGTCGGCCCGCTGCGCCGGACGAGATTGGCGCAGCGCCAGCCGGATTCGTCGAGTCCGTGCTTTTGCAGAGCAGCACTCCGGGCATCGTCGTTCCCTCGCCGCATCGCCAGGAAACTCTGGGAGAGCGCGTCGTGGTCGCCTGGGATGGCTCGTCGGCCGCGGCAAGGGCGCTCAGGTCGTCACTCCCGTTCCTGCGCCTGGCCGCACGCATCCAAGTGGCGACGTGGGCGCGGCAGAAGCCGGCGGCGCCCTTCAGCGGTCTCGACGTACAGACGTGGCTACATCGACACGGCGTTACCGCAGGGCTGCACTTTCGCGAGCCGTCGTCGCGGGTCGCCGCGGATCTGGCGACGCTCGCGGGCGAAGAGCAGGCCGACCTCGTCGTGATGGGCTGCTACGGTCACAGTCGTCTGCGCGAGCAGGTCTTCGGCGGCATCACCCGATCGATGCTGACCCACCTCCCGGTGCCTGTGCTGATGGCGCACTGAAAGCGCGCTCAGGGCAGCTCCCGCGAACGCTCACGAAGCGGCCGCGACGGCCTTCCGGGCCTCAAGGCGCCGCGCCGGCGACGACGGCGACCGAGTCCGGCACGACCGCGCCGCCGAGGTCGAGCTCGTCGTTGCTGCGGATCAAAAGGATCGGGACGCTGGCGCCACGGAGCACGTCCTCGGCGTCGCTGCCGAGCAGCAGCCGGCTGACGCCGCGGCGCCCGTGCGTGCCGATCACGATGAAGTCGGCGTTCCAGTCCTTCGCCGCCTCGAGGATGACGTCTGATGTGCGGCGGGCGAAGCATTCGCTCAGGACCGTGTCCGCGGCAATGCCGGCCACGGCAACGAGGGCCCGGGCCTCCTCGAGGATGCGGGCGCCGTTGCGCCGGATCCGCGGCAGCACGTCGTGCTCGTACGTGGCGGCGGGCTCGAAGCCGGTGGCGAACACGAGCTCGTCGAGGACGTGGATGAGGCGCACCGTCGCTCCGGTCAGGCTCGCCATGCGGATGGCGGCCTCGAGACCGCGGCGAGAGGTTGGAGTGCCATCGACCGGCACGAGAATCCGTCGATACATGATTTCCTCCTGAGTGGCGGCGTCAGTCTGGCGTGGCAGCCTCCTGCCGGGATTGCGCAACATCAAGGCCGATTCGAGTCATGCGGCCGCGCGCAACGCCGACCGACATCTCCGCGAGACGATCGGCCTGCTCGTATCTGCACTGTCGGCTTCGCCTGCCGTGGCGCGCGGTCGACCGACACCGACCCCGCGGCTGCTCCGCGGCTCCTGATCCTGTGCCACCTCCCACGGTGAGGTGCGGGCGGGCGAACCGGGGCGTGCCCCGGTCGCTTACTCGGGACGCGCGTCGGCGCCGTGCTCGGAAAGCTGAGCCCCGAACCAGCGATGGACCGCCGTGATCAGCTTGAGGTCGTGCGTGCGGAACCGGATCTCCGCGCCGTTGCGCAGCGGGTGGTAGCTGATTTGCATCGTCGACGCGCCCGCCCGCAATTCGCCCAGGCCTGGCATGGCCGCGCCGTGCAGGCGGGCGGGGTCGGAGAAGTTTCCCTTCTGAAATTCCGCTGCCTCCTCCGCGAGGTGGTGCTGAATCATTCGCACCTGCTCGGGCTGGGGCACTTCGCTTCGGGTGATGACCTTCTGCGTGCCGCCGTCCTCGGTCATCCGAAATACATGAACCGTCGCGGCCAGATCGAACGGCATGACCTCGTGTCCGCGGCTGTGCACGTGCTGCTGCGCGTTCTGCGCCAGCATCGAAGAGGAAAAGACGACGAGCGACAAGGCCATCAGTCGCCGCAGGATGGATTGCTGCATGGGTGATCTCCATGGGCGTGCTTCGGAACACCGGGAGCACCCCCCGTCGATGCTACGCGCCTTGCAATCGGGAAGCTCGCCGGGTCACCGATCGGTGCGTCGACGGTGCGCTCGATGCATGGATGCAGGCGTTGCCGGACCCTCACTCCCGCGACTTGATATGCCGCAAGGCGGCCATCCACACCATTCCTACCATCGATGTATGCCGAATACATCTAACAACCCTCGTCACCGGTGCCCCTCAATGACCCCTCTGCGCAAGCCCCTTGTCGCTGCGACGCTCGCCATGGCCGCTGCCCTGGGCGTCCTTCTCCAGGCGGCTCATGCCGCGCCGCCCACCAAGGCCGCGGGCGACTTTGGGCCGCCGCAAGGTGCGCCGATCCGCGCCGTTCTGACGAGCCCGCCGAACGTGCCGCCGCCGACGAACCGCAAGGCGCCGGCCAAGGTGATCGTCGAGCTCGAGGTGGTCGAGAAGGAGATGCCGATCTCGGAAGGCGTGTCGTACACCTTTTGGACGTTCGGTGGCACGGTGCCGGGAAGCTTTATCCGCGTTCGCCAGGGCGACACGGTCGAGTTCCATCTCAAGAACCATCCCGGCAGCAAGATGCCGCACAACATCGACCTGCACGGCGTCACAGGCCCCGGCGGGGGCGCAGCGTCGAGCTTCACCGCGCCGGGCCACGCCTCGCAGTTCACCTTCAAGGCGCTCAACGAAGGCATCTATGTCTATCACTGCGCCACCGCGCCGGTCGGCATGCACATCGCGAACGGGATGTACGGCCTGATCCTGGTCGAACCGCCCGAAGGGCTGTCCAAGGTCGACCACGAGTACTACGTCATGCAGGGCGACTTCTACACGACCGGAAAATACCGTGCGAAGGGCCTGCAGCCGTTCGACATGGAAAAGGCGATCGACGAGCGCCCGACCTACGTGCTCTTCAACGGCGCCGAGGGCTCGCTCACCGGCGACAAGGCCATCACCGCCAAGACCGGTGAGACGGTGCGCCTGTTCGTCGGCAACGGCGGCCCGAACCTGGTGTCGAGCTTCCACGTGATCGGCGCGATCTTCGACAAGGTGCGCTACGAAGGAGGCACGAGCGTGCAGAAGAACGTCCAGACGACGCTGATCCCCGCAGGGGGCGCGGTGTCCGTGGAATTCAAGGCGAAGGTTCCCGGCAGCTACGTGCTCGTCGACCACTCGATCTTCCGCGCCTTCAACAAGGGTGCGCTGGCGATCCTCAAGGTGAACGGTGGCGAGGACAAGACGATCTACTCGGGCAAGGAGCTCGATTCGGTGTACCTGGGCGATCGCTCCCAGCCGAACATGAATGCGGTTGCGACGGCGACCAAGAACGCCGCGACGGGCGTGTTGACCGCGGACGACCAGATCCAGGCCGGTCGCGAGCTCTTCGTCGGGACGTGCTCGGTGTGCCACCAGGCGAGCGGTGCCGGCCTGCCGGGCGTGTTTCCCCCGCTCGCCAAGTCGGACTACCTGGCCGCCGACCCGAAGCGCGCCATCGGAGTCTTGCTCCACGGCCTGACCGGCAAGGTCACGGTGAACGGCAGCGAGTACGACTCGGTCATGCCGGCGATGAGCCAGCTCAATGACGACGCGATCGCCAACATCCTCACCTTCGTGCTCAACAGCTGGGGCAATGCCGGCGGCCGGATCCTCACCGAGGACGTCACGAAGGCGCGCGCTGCCAAGGCCGCCATCCCGGTCGCGACGACCCACTGATGGACGCGAAGTTCCTGGAATGCTCTTTTGCCTGACGCTGCGGACGCAAGAACCGGGGGCCGGCTTGGGCCGCTGGCTGGCGCTCGTCCTGGCACTGATCTGCGGCGGCGCGGGCGCGGCCGCCTACGTGCCGATCGACGGCGGGCCGTTCGTCAGCGTGCTTCCCCAGGGGCCGCTGCCGGACGCCGCAGCGCCGGTACAGATCGACGGCTTTTCACTGCGCAAGCTTCCGGTCACGGCAGGCGAGTTCCTGGCCTTCGTGATCGCCCATCCCGAGTGGCGGCGCGGTCGGGCGCCGGCGATATTCGCCGATCCTCGGTACCTCGTCGACTGGCGCACGTCGACGGAGCTCGCCGACCCTCTCGCCGTCGACGCCCCGGTCACCAATGTCAGCTGGTTCGCGGCCAAGGCGTTCTGCGAAAGCGAGAGCGCCCGACTGCCGACCTGGCTCGAGTGGGAATACACGGCCGCTGCCGACGCCGACCGCCGCGACGCCCGCGCCGATCCGCAGTGGCGACAGCGCATCCTGGCCTGGTACGAGCGGCCAACCGCCGCACGACTGCCATCGACCGGCGGCCCTCCGAATGCATACGGCGTCAGCGACATGCATGGCCTCGTCTGGGAATGGGTCGAGGACTTCAATGCCCTGTTCATCGCCGGCGACAGCCGCACCCAAGGCGATCCTGACACGCTCAAATTCTGCGGCGCCGGCGCCATCAGCATCATCGACCGCGACAGCTACGCCGTCCTGATGCGCATCGCGCTGCTGTCGTCGCTCGCAGCGGCCGACACCACCAGCTCGCTCGGCTTTCGCTGTGCGCGCTCACCCGAGGAGAAACGGCCTTGAACCTCCCCCCGATCTCGCGCCGCGGCGCGCTGCTTTGCCTCACCGCCATGGCCGCAGCACGGTCATCGCTGGCGGTGACCTCCACGGCCCCGCTCCCGGGTAGCTCCGTGTACCAGCTGAAACCGCCTCTGACGGATCAGGACGGGAAGGTGTTCGAGCTCTCTTCGCTGCGCGGACAGCCGGTCCTGGTCAGCATGTTCTACAGCTCCTGCCAGATGGTTTGCCCGATGATCTTCGAGACGATCCAGCAGACCGCCGCCGCCCTGCGGCCGATCGAGCGCGATCGCTTGCGCATTCTCATGGTCACGTTCGACCCGGCGCGCGACTCCACGGCGGTGCTCAAGCGAACGGCCCAGGCGCATGGCTGCGGCGAGCGATGGAGCCTCGTGCGCACGGACGAAGCGAACTCGCGAAAGGTCGCGGCGCTGCTCGGCGTCCAGTACCGTCGCCTGACCGATGGCGAGTTCAATCATTCCAGCAGCGTCGAGTTGCTCGATTCCGACGGCCGCATCGCCGCGCGCACCAGTACGCTGGGTGCCATCGATCCTGCCTTCTTGAAGGCGCTGCGCCAGACGCTTGCTACTGCAGGCTAGCCACGTCGCGCTTGGATCCATGGCCGACGCGACCAGAGCCGACAAGGCGAAGTCCGGCGCGAAGCCTTCGAAGGGCTCACGTAACCGGTTTCTGCAATCAGAGATCGACAATGTCGCGGTGCTCCGGGACCGTGCACGGAAATCCGAAGCGCTCCTCGATCGCTTGGCGCAGCGCGTCCGCCGCCACCGGCTCGCCGTGGTTCACGAAGACGCGCCTGGGCGGCCGGTCGAGCCCGCCAATCCAGGCCAGCAGCCCGTTGCGATCGGCATGTGCGGACAGGCCATGGAGTTGCACGACCTCGGCCCGCACCGGCACGTGCTCGCCATGGATCTTCACTGTCGAGGCTCCGGCGATGAGCGTGGCGCCGCGCGTGCCCGCGGCCTGGTAGCCCGTGAAGACGATGCTGTTGCGATGGTCGGGTGCGAACGCCTTCAGGTGATGGAGAACGCGGCCGCCCGAGGCCATGCCGCTGGCGGAGACGATGACCGAAGGCATGCGCAGCGTGTCCAGCCACTTGGACTCGTCGACGCCGTTGACGAAGCGGGCCACGCCGAAGGCTGCCTTGCACTCGGCCTCCGTCAGCCGGTGTTCGTCGGAGTGACGCGAGAACAGGCGGGTCGCGTCGACGGCCATCGGGCTGTCGAGGAAGATCGGCAGGTCCGGAATGCGATTCTGCGACTTCAGGCTGTGGAGCGCGAAGAGCAGAGCCTGCGCGCGGCCGACTGCAAACGACGGCACGACGACGATTCCACCGCGCGCCGCCGTGCGACTGACGATCTCGGCCAGCGCCGAGAAGGGATCGCCGGCCGGATGCAGCCGATCGCCGTAGGTTGATTCGACGACGATCGTGTCAGCGGCTTGCGGAGGTGCCGGAGCGCGCAGGAGCACGTCGTCGTCGCGTCCGAGGTCGCCCGAGAAGAGCAGGGAGCGCTCTTCCCACTGCAAGCGCACGCTGGCCGCCCCGAGCAGGTGGCCGGCGCGCCGCAGCACCGCGCCCACTCCGGGGATCGGCTCGAAGGCCTGGTCGAAAGGAATCGGACGAAAGCGCGCGAGCGCGGCACGCGCGTCGCCCTCGTCGTAGAGCGGCAGTGCCGGCCGATGCTTGGAAAACCCGTGGCGGTTGGCATAGGCCGCGTCTTCCTCAAGCAGGCGCGCCGAGTCCGGCAAGAGCAGTTCGCAGAGTTCGCGTGTCGCGCTGGTGGCGTAGACAGTGCCCTTGAAGCCGAGCCGCACCAGCCGCGGCAGGTAGCCGCTGTGATCGAGGTGCGCGTGCGAGAGCACAACCGCGTCGATCTCGGCCGGTGGCACGGCAAAGGCCTCCCAGTTGCGCAGGCGCAATTGCTTGAGCCCCTGAAACAGACCGCAATCGACGAGCATCCGCCGCCCATCGTGCTCCAGGAGGGTCTTCGACCCGGTGACGGTGCCGGTCGCGCCGAGGAAGGTCAGCCGCATGTCGCGCCTGATCGAGGTGCCGTGTCGGCGCGATCAGCCGTCGATCGGCACGCCGCCCCCGTAGCGGCA
>JBBSBZ010000071.1:0-13197 GCA_038250795.1 Burkholderiales bacterium
AACAGGTAGCGCAACGCCGTCCACGCGCCGTGGTCGAGGCCGCCCTGGTCGACGCTCTCGGCGGGGATGCCCGCCGATCGCACGAGCTCGACGACGCGCGCGGCGAGCGCGGGATCACCGGGTGCGTCGTAGCGCAGCGTGAAGAGCTTCGGGTCGAAGCCGCCGAAGTCGTGGATCGCACTGTGACGCGCCGCTGCGAGCACGACCGGGCGATGGGCCGTCGTGTGGGCCGAGACGCTGACGATCGCCTTCGGCTTGCCGAAAGTGGCGCTGATGGCCGGGCCGAGGCGCCGCAGGAAGGCGCCGGCTTCGCCCGGCTCGAGCGCGATCATGGGCGAGCCGTGGGAGACGAAGATCGAAGGCAGGGTGGAGCGCATGCTGCGATTGGAGCACCGCCCGATCGCCGGTCTATTCAGGCGGCCTGCACGCAGCGTTCACGACTCGTGTAAGTTCGGCTCGATGACCACTCTGGCCACCGCCGTCGACGTGCCGACGGATCCTGTGCCTCGCGCACCTTCGGCATGGCAGCTCGGCTGGCGCCAGTTGCTGCGCGACTTCCGCGCTGGCGAGTTGCGACTGCTCGTCGTCGCGGTGACGCTGGCCGTCGGCGCGCTCACCGCGGTCGGCTTCTTCGCCGACCGGATCAACGGCGGCCTGGCCCGCGACGCGCGCCAGATGCTCGGCGGCGACGCCGTCGTGCTGAGCGATCATCCGGTGCCGTCGTCCCTCGCCGAGAAGGCGCGCGCGCTGGGCCTCGTCATCTCCACGACGGCCGCCTTCCCGAGCATGGGCCGTGCGCCCGACGACAAGGGCGGTGCGACGCGGCTGGTGAGCGTCAAGGCGGTGAGCGCGTCGTATCCGCTGCGCGGCAAGCTGCGCTTGCGCGGCGCGGCGGGCTCGAAAGAGAGCGACGTCGCCTCGTCGCCCGCGCCCGGCACGGTCTGGGTCGACGAGGCCGTGCTCGACTCGCTCGGCCTGGATGTCGGCGACACGCTCCTGCTCGGCGACGCCAGCCTGAAGATCGCCCGCGTCATCGTCATCGAGCCCGATCGGGGCACGGGCTTTGCCACCTTCGCGCCGCGAGTGATGCTGAGCGAGCGCGACCTGCCCTCGACCGGCCTGGTGCAGCCGGCCAGCCGGATCGGCTACCGGCTCGCCATCGCCGCGCCCGGGGCGGGCGACGACGCCAAGGTCACCACTTTCACCGACTGGGTCGACACCGAGGTCAAGGACAAGGCCCTGCTCGGCGTGCGCGTCGAGTCGTTCGCCACCGGCCGGCCCGAGATGCGCCAGACACTCGACCGCGCCGAGAAATTCCTCAACCTCGTCGCGCTGCTCGCCGCGCTGCTGGCCGCGGTCGCGGTCGGCATCGCGTCGCGAGACTTCGCCGGACGCCATCTCGACGACTGCGCGATGCTGCGCGTGCTGGGTCTGCCGCAGCGAACGATCGCATTCCAGTACGTGGTCGAATTCGCGCTGGTCGGCCTGCTCGCGAGCGGCGCCGGACTGGTGCTCGGCTTCGCAGTCCACTACGTCTTCGTCTGGCTGCTTTCGGGCCTGCTGGCGGCGACGCTGCCACCCCCCAGCGCCTGGCCCGCGCTCTTCGGCGCCGGCGTCGGCTTCACCCTCCTGCTCGGCTTCGGCCTGCCGCCCGTGCTGCAGCTCGCGCGCGTGCCGCCGCTGCGCGTCATCCGGCGCGACGTCGGCGCGATGAAGCCGGCGTCGCTCGCCGTGCTCGGCGCGGGCGTTCTCGGCTTCGCGGCGCTGCTCCTGGGTGTCGCCCGCGACCCGAAGCTCGGCTTCATCGCCGTCGGCGGCTTCGCGGGCGCGGTGCTCCTGTTCGCGCTCTGCTCATGGGGCGCGCTCGTGCTCCTGCGCCGATCCGTGCCCGACGCAGGGGCGCCGCGCTGGCTCGTCCTCGCGACGCGCCAGCTTGCCGCGCGGCCCGCGTTCGCGGTGCTGCAGGTGTCGGCGCTTTCGGTGGGTCTGCTCGCGCTGATCCTGCTCGCGTTGCTGCGCACCGACCTGATCTCGAGCTGGCGCCAGGCGACGCCGAAGGACGCACCGAACCGCTTCGTCATCAACGTCCAGCCGCCGCAGGCCGACGCCTTCCAGGCCAGCCTGAAAGCTGCCGGCGTGACCCGTTACGACTGGTTCCCGATGATCCGCGGCCGGCTCGTCGGCATCGACGGCAAGCCAATCGTTGCCGACGATTTTCCCGAGCCGCGCGCCCATCGCCTCGTCGACCGGGAGTTCAACCTCAGCCACAGCGCGACCCTGCCGCCGCACAACACGGTCGTCTCGGGCCGCTGGACCGACAACGAGGCCGGCGGCCTGAGCGTCGAGGACGGGATGGCCGAGACGCTCGGCCTGAAGCTCGGCGACACGCTGCGCTTCGACGTCGGCGGCATGTCGATCGAAGGGCGCATCTCCAGCATCCGCAAGGTCGACTGGACGTCGATGCGGGTGAATTTCTTCGTCCTGTTCCCGACGGCGGGCATCGTCGACGCGCCGGTGAGCTACATCGCGGCCTATCGCGCGCCCACGACGCCGGGCTTCGACAACGCCCTGTCGCGCGACTTCCCGAACATCACCTCGATCAACGTCTCGGCGTCGATCGCCGAGGTCCAGCGCGTTCTCGACCAGGTCGTGCGCGCGGTCGAGTTCCTGTTCGGCTTCACGCTGGCCGCCGGCCTCGTCGTCCTTTTCGCCGCGGTGAGCGCGACGCGCGAGGCGCGCGCGCGCGAGTTCGCCGTGATGCGTGCGCTCGGCGCCAGCGGCAAGCTGCTCGCGCAGGTGCAGCGCGCCGAACTGCTCGGCGTCGGTGCACTCGCGGGTCTGCTCGCCTCGCTCGCCGCCATCGCCGTGAGCTGGGCGCTCGCGCGCTACGTGTTCGAGTTCAGCTGGAACCCATCGCCGTGGGTGCCGCTGGCCGGCACCGTCGTGGGCGCCGTGCTCGCGCTCGCCGCCGGCTGGTGGGGGCTGCGCGAGGTGCTGACGCGCCCTGTCGTGCAGACGCTGCGCCAGGCCGCGGATCTTTAGGACAAAGAGCGCGAATTTGTAGACGCCCCGGCCGAAATCGCTCTCGTCGCGCCGGCGATTCGAGCCATGCGTCACGAAGCGAGAAAGTGCCGGACGGCATACTCGGCGCCATGCCGACGCAGAGCAGGGACCGCGTGTTCCGGGTCCTTCATCTCGAGGACTCGGAGCTCGATCACGAGCTGCTCCTGGCGCACCTCGCGCGCGGCGGCCTGAACGCGCAGACGCGTCGCGTCGACTCCGAGCACGCATTTCTCGATGCGCTCGCCGAGCCCTGGGATCTGGTCGTGTCCGACTACAACCTGCCGGGCTTCTCGGGCCTCCTCGCGCTCGAGCTGCTGAGGGCGAGCATGCGCGAGATTCCCTTCGTGCTCGTGTCGGGCGAGATCGGCGACGAGACGGCCGTCGAGGCGATGCGAAACGGCGCCAGCGACTACCTGCAGAAGAGCAACCTCGCCCGGCTCGTCCCGGCGCTGCTGCATGCGGTCGATGCGGCCGAGACCCGGCGGGCACGCGTCAAGGCCGATCGCGACCTGGTCGAATCGAAGCAGCGCCTGCACGAGCTGGCGCAGCACCTGCAGACCAGCGTGGAGCACGAGCGCGCGGCGATCGCGCGCGAGATCCACGACGACGTCGGCGGCTCGCTCACCGCGCTCAAGTTCGACCTCGCCTGGATCGCGCGCCACTCGAGCTCGCCGCAGATCGTCTCGCGCGTGCAGTCGGCGATCGAGACGGTGACGCACGCCGTCGAGTCGAGCCAGCGGATCATGCACAACCTGAGGCCGGCGATCCTCGAGCAGGGCCTCGCCGCGGCGCTGCACTGGATCGCGCTGCGCTTCGAGCGCCGCACCGGCATCGAGTGCCAGATCCGCATGCCCAAGCAGCTCCCCGAGCTGCCGGCCGGCGTGCCGCTCGTCGCCTACCGCACGGCCCAGGAGGCGCTCACCAACATCAGCAAGCACGCGCACGCGACGCGCGTGCGCATCGACCTCTCGCTCGCCGGCGGCGTGCTGTCGCTCGAGATCAGCGACAACGGCCGCGGCCTGAGCCAGGAAGACCTCGCGAAGGTGCGCTCGTTCGGCATCCGCGGCCTGCACGAGCGGGCGACCACGGTGGGCGGCTGGATCGACCTGTCGAGCGGCTCGCAAGGCACGACGCTGATCCTGTCGGTGCCGCTCGACGTGCCCGACACGGCCTACGAGCCCGAGCCGCCCGACAAGTCCTACGACCCCAGTCAGTGGGCCGACGTCTAGATTCCACGATGATCAAAGTCTTCCTCTGCGACGACCACGCCCTCATCCGGCGCGGCATCCGCGACACGCTCTCCGACGCGCCCGACATCGAGGTCGTCGGCGAGGCCGGCGACTACGGCGAGCTGCGCAGCCTGATGCGCGAGAAGACTGCCGACGTGCTGGTCCTCGACATCAACCTGCCCGGGCGAAGCGGGCTCGACGTCCTGCACGCCCTGAAGGACGAGACGACGTCGATGCGCGTCCTCGTCGTCTCGATGTATCCCGAAGACCAGTACGCGATCCGGGCCCTGCGCGCCGGCGCGTTCGGCTACGTCAACAAGGGCGGCGACCCGGCGCTCATCGTCAGCGCCGTGCGCACGGTGTCGCAGGGCCGCAAGTACGTCACGCCCGAGATCGCGCAGATGCTGGTCGAGAGCCTGACGACGCCGACGGTCGAGAACGCGCACGACAAGCTCTCCGACCGCGAGATGCAGACGCTCGTGATGATCGCCTCCGGCAAGCGCCTGTCCGACATTGCCGAGGAGCTAATGCTGAGCCCGAAGACGGTAAGCGTCTACCGGGCCCGCGTGCTCGAGAAGCTCGGCCTGGCGAACAACTCCGAGATGACGGTCTACGCCATCCGGCGCGGGCTGGTCGGAAACTAGCGGGTCATCCGGGAGCCAGGGCCGCGGCATCGGTGCGGCCATGCTGCGAAACTTCTGACACGCGGCCGAGCCGGATCACGAACAGGCCTCCGGTCGGCCGCTCCGGATCGCCCCGGGCGAAGACGATGTCGTCGCCGTGCGGCGACCAGGCAGGAAAGCAGGCCGGCTCCGTGTCGACGGTCAGCTGCTGGCGTTCGCTCCCGTCGACGCTCATCACGTAGATCTGGCTGACACCGCTCGCTGCACTGGCGAAGACGACGTGGCGGCCGTCGGGCGAGGGAAACGGGGTGACGAACGGAGTGGCCTCGTCCGCCGGCGAGAGCCGGCGGGCAGGAGCGCGGCCGTTGACGTCCCTTTCGAACATGGCGTGGTCGCCGTCGCGTACCGAGTGGAAGACCAGACGTGCGGCAGATGGCATGAACCACGGCTGATTGCCGTCCGACCGCCCGGTCGCGAGCGGCTGGTTGGTCTCGCCGAGCCGGCCCACGAACAGATGCGGCTTGCCGGCGCCGACGATCCGGAAGAACGCGAAGTGGCCGTCGGAATCGGGCCTCGCGGTCGGCCCGTGGTCGGCCTCGTCGGCGAAGGGCAGGGTGAGCTGTTCCAGCAGGCCCTTGCCGAGGTCGGCCCGCCACACCGCCGGTGAACCCGACCGGTTGCTGACGAAGGCAAAGTCGTCCTGGCCGAAGAAGGCGGCACGACCTTCGGTGCGTGTCGCCTCGCGATTGCAGAGGTCGAGCGGCTCGACTTCCGACACGCGCAGCCCGCGCAACCGGGCGCGAAGCAGCATCGAGCCGACGGCCGTCCGGCGCTCGAAGACGATCGACCGGCCGTCGACGTTCCACTGCGGACGCAGGTCGACGGTCGTGCCGTCGGTCAGCGGGAACAGTTCCTCGATGGCGAATCGCGGCATGTTGCCTCCTGGAGCGGCCGAAGTCAGCCGATCGTCCGCCTGCCGGAGTAACCCTGTGGTCGAAGCATGTACGGGTCGGCGCGAGCACGAGAAGTTCGCGCGAGCGCCGCTGCGTGTCGAGGCTCGCTCCGCGCTCCGCCGCCCTCACGCGCGCGTGGCGCGGCGACGCACGCAGTCGACGTAGGCCTCGCCGTCGGGCGGCCGGCCGCCTTGCTGGGCATCCCAGAGCATGCGGCCCAGGCATTCCATCACTTCGTGCTGGGCCGCGTGCTGCGAGCCGAGGCGACGCGCGAGGAGTTCGAAGGCCTGGCGGATGCCGGCCGGCTGGTCGATCGCGAGCTGCTCGCTGATCGACAGGTGCATCGACAGGTGCAGGAACGGGTTCTCGCGGTCGCCCGGCGACGCTGCGGGCTCGGAGGAAGCGGCGGCCGCGACGATGTCGACGTCGTATTCCGGATGGGCGTCGATCCAGTCGGCGCCGATCGTCTCGAGCGGCGTCAGCGGCAGCCGCTCGCGGCGCTTGCGGCGCGTCTCGACGAAGAAGGCGCGGACGTCGGCCTGCGTAGGCGAAAACATGAAGCGATTGTCGAGCGATCCTTCAGCCTGCGCGAACGCTGCCGACGAATCCCTTCGTGCCCGCGCGTCACCCCAGCCCGAGAATCGGCGATCGCCCACGCAGCGCGGCTCTCACCGCCTCTTCGATGAACATCACCACCGAGCAGCTCTTCGACAACGCCCGCACCCAGAACGGCTTCACCGCCAAGCCGGTGAGCGACGCCCAGCTGCGCCAGATCTACGACCTCATGAAATGGGCGCCCACCTCGGCCAATTCGTCGCCGGCGCGGATCGTCTTCGTGCGGACGCCGGCGGCGCGCGAGAAGCTGCTGGCCTGCGTGTCGCCGGGCAACGTCGAGAAGACCCGCTCGGCGCCGGTGACGGCCATCATCGGCACCGACCATTCGTTCTACGAGAAGCTGCCGCAGCTCTTTCCGCATGCCGATGCGAGATCGTGGTTCATCGGCAAGAAGGAGTTCGCCGACACCACGGCATTTCGCAACTCGAGCCTGCAGGGCGGCTACTTCATCCTCGCCGCGCGTGCCGTCGGCCTCGACTGCGGACCCATGAGCGGCTTCGACTCCGGCAAGATCGACGAGGCGTTCTGGACCGGCACGACCGTCAGGACGAACTTCATCTGCAGCGTCGGCTACGGCGATCCGACGAAGATCTTCCCACGCAGCCCGCGGCTGAGCTTCGGGGAGGCGTGCCGGATCGAGTGAAGCGGCCAGGGCGGCCCGGCCGTCGCGGATTCCACCCCGTGCCCGTTTCGACGCCCGTGCGCTAAGGCTCCGCCGTCCCGCTCCAGCCTGCGCGCGCCTGGCGTTCGGCGGCCTGCTGGCGCTCGATCGCGAACAGCTCCTCGAGCTGCTGGCGACCCTGCTTGGCGGCAGCGATGAGGCGCGCCTCGTCCTTCCTGTGCGGCGCGATCGCCGCGAGCTGCGCGACGTTGTGGCGCCGAAAGCGCAGCGCCAGATTGCGGGCCTGGTGCGGCTGCCAGCCGAGCTGCTCCATCGCGCTCCTCGCGCTCATCAACGCCGAGTCGAGCGTCTCGCGCTCGATCAGCGTCACGCCGAGCTCGAAGAGCTCGTAGTAGTGCTGCACGTTGCGCGCTCGCGCGACGACGATCGCGTCGGGAAAATTGCTGCGGATCATCTTCGCGCAGTCGACGCTCTGCTCGACGTCGTCGATCGCGACCACGATCACCCGCGCCTCGCCGGCGCCGGCGGTGCGCATCAGGTCGAGCCGGGTCGCGTCGCCGTAGAAGACGCGCCAGCCGAACTTGCGCAGTGCTTCGATGGCCTCGGCGTCATGGTCGAGCACGGTCGGTGTCACACCGTTGGCGAACAGCATGCGGCCGACGATCTGCCCGTAGCGGCCGAAGCCGGCGATGATCACCGGCTTGTGCTGCGCTTCCTTCAGCTCGAGCCCGGCCGTGGGCTTGCGCCCGCCGGCGAGGAAAGGGATCCACCACTTGTCGGAGGCGACGAGCAGGAGCGGCGTCAGCAGCATCGAGATCGCGACCGCGGCGATCAGGAAGGACGAGGCCTCGGCCGTGATGACGCCGGCCTGGGTCGCCGTCTGGAAGACGACGAATCCGAACTCGCCGCCCTGCGCGAGCAGGATGACGAAGACCGGCCGCTCGAGCTGCGGGATCGGCATCAGCCGCGTCATGCTCCAGAGCACTGCCGCCTTCAGGGCCAGGAAGCCGAGGACGACGGCGCCGATCAGGAACGGCTGCGAGAGGACGACCTGGAAGTCGATGCTCATGCCGACGGCGATGAAGAAGAGGCCGAGGAAGAGGCCCTTGAACGGCTCGATGTCGGTCTCGAGCTCGCGCCGGTATTCGCTCTCGGCCAGGAGCACGCCGGCGAGGAAGGCGCCGAGCGCCATCGACAGGCCGACGGCATTCATCAGCGACGCGGTCGCGACGACGAGCAGGAGCGACGCGGCGGTGAAGATCTCCGGCGTGTCGCTGCCGGCGATCCAGCGCAGTGCGGGGCGCAGCAGGAGACGTCCGCCGAGGACGATGGCGACGATCGTGCCGATCGCCTGCGCAGCGCCGAGCCAGCCGCCGCCGCCGGCTCCGCCCTTGACGACGGCCAGGAACGGCACGAGCGCGAGGATCGGGATCGCGGCGATGTCCTGGAGCAGCGCGACGCTCAAGATCGACTCGCCCGAGGTCGTCGCCATGACGTTGCGCTCGGCGAGCACGCCCAGGCCGATCGCGGTCGACGACATCGCCAGGCCGATCGCCGCGACGACGGCGAGCCGCCAGTCGACGCCGCTCGCCATCGCCATGGCGGCGAGCAGCAGCGACGAGCCCACGAGCTGCACGCTGCCCCAGCCGAAGATCGGCTTTCGCAATGACCAGAGGCGCTGCGGCTCGAGCTCCAGGCCGACGAGAAAGAGCATCAGCACGACGCCGAACTCGGCGATCTGCAGCATGTCCTCGGGGTTGGTGACGAGCTTGAGTCCCCAAGGCCCGATCAGGATGCCGGCGCCGAGGTAGCCGATGATCGAGCCGAGGCCGAGGAAGCGCGCGATCGGCACCGCGAGCACGGCAGCGGCGAGGTAGACGAGGCTGCTGGTGAGCCAGGACGCGTGTTCCATGCGTGATGCCGGCCTACGCGGCCTCTTCCATCACCTTGTCCAGCGGCCGTGCCTCGCTCGGCACCTCGCAGGCGACGCATTCCTCGACCAGCGCGATCTCGGGCCAGCCCGGATAGTAGGCCAGGCGCTGCGCGTAGGTGGCGGCGTGCGCCCCGACCTCGTCGTCGCTCGCCCGGTGCGCGCCGTGCAGGATCAGCGGCGGCAGGAAGCGCATGCCGCAAAGGGCGGCGGTCTGCTCGTAGGGCGGCAGGAAGGCGTCGAAGAAGTAGCGGTTGTAGCTGTCGGGCCGATACGAGTCTTTCGGACCGCCCGTGCTGGCGACAAGCCAGAGGTCCTTGCCGCGCAGCGCCGTTCCGCCCGGCCCGTAGGCCCAGCCGAAGGCGAGCACGTCGTCGACCCAGAGCTTCAGGAGCGGTGTCATGCCGTACCAGCGGATCGGCTGCTGCCAGACGACCAGACGGGCCGCGGCGAGCCGCGACTGCTCGAGCGGCACGTCGATCAGGTAGTCGGGATAGAGCGAATAGAGGTCGCGCACCTCGATCCGGCCGGGGGCGCTCTCGGCCTGCAGCTTTCGCGCCGCTGCGAGCATCCGGCGGTTCGCCCGCGACTGCTCCATCTCCGGATGGGCGACGAGGACCAGGACCTCGGCGCCGGGAGCGGAAGGGTCCGCCGACGCGGTCGATTCGGGTGTGGCCATGGAGACAGTTCCGCTGGTGATTCAGGGTGGCAGGTGCGCCGGGCGCCGCTAACATACCCGCAAAACGAGGATGGAGCGTTCCGATGCCGGTGATCGTGGTCGCCAACCCGAAGGGTGGCGTGGGCAAGACGACGCTGTCGACCAACCTCGCCGGCTACCTCGCCTCTCGCGGCAGGTCGGTCATGCTCGGCGACGTCGATCGCCAGCAGTCGTCGAAGACCTGGCTCGGCCTGCGCCCGGCGGGCCTGCCGAAGATCGCGTCGTGGGAGGTGAGCCGCGACGACATCGTCCGGCCACCGAAAGGCACGACGCACATCGTCCTCGACACGCCGGCAGGCCTGCACGGAAAGCGTCTCGACGAGGTGATGAAGCTGGCCGACAAGGTGCTGATCCCGCTGCAGCCGAGCATCTTCGACATCCACGCGACGCACGAGTTCGTCACCGACCTGCTCGCGAACCGGCGCAACGCGAAGACGCAGATCGGCGTCGTCGGCATGCGCACGCGCGAGGGCACGATCTCGACCGACCAGCTCCGCACCTTCCTGCAGAGCGTGAGCGTGCCGCTGATCGGATTCCTGCGCGACACCCAGAACTACGTCCACCTCGCCGCGCACGGCCTGACGCTCTGGGACGTCGCCTCGACCCGGTTCCAGGCCGACCGCGAGCAGTGGGAGCCGATCACCATCTGGGTCAACTGAGCGAACCAACATGAAGTCCTACGCGAGGATCGCCGAGCTGGCGCACGAGGTCGGCAAGGAGCCGGCGGTCAGCGACTGGATCGAGGTCACTCAGGAGCGGATCGGTCTCTTCGCCGACGCCACCGGCGACCACCAGTGGATCCACATCGACCCAGAGCGCGCCAGGGCCGGGCCGTTCGGCACGACCATCGCCCACGGCTTCCTCACGCTGTCGCTGCTGCCGGAGATGTCGGCCAGCGCGATCCAGGTTCGAGACACCCGCATGGGCGTCAACTACGGCTTGAACAAGGTGCGCTTTCCCGCCCCGGTGCCGAGCGGCAGCCGCCTGCGCGGCCACTTCACGCTCGTGAAGTTCGAGCCGCTCGAAGGCGGTGCGCAGCTCACCTACGAGGTCCGGATGGAGCGCGAGGGCAGCGACAAGCCGGTCTGCATCGCCGAGTCGGTCGCCCGGCGCTACACCTGAGCCCGATGCCATGAAAGTACTGTTGATCGACGATCACCCGCTGATCCTGACCGCGCTGCAAGGCGTGATCCAGGGCATCGGCGACCACGTCTCGGTGGTCGGCGTCCCGGGGGCGCGCGCCGCGCGCGAGGCGCTCGCCGCCGACCCGCACTTCGACCTCGTCCTGCTCGACCTGCGGCTCGGTGATGCCGACGGCTTCGACGTGCTGGTCGAGCTTCGCAACGGCTGGCCGGCGATCCCGGTCGTGGTCGTCTCGGCGTCCGATCAGAGCGCCGACGTCATCCGCGCCATCGACCTGGGTGCCATGGGCTTCGTGCCCAAGCGAGCCAGCAACGAGACGCTCACGGAGGCGCTGCAGGTGGTGATGGCGGGCGGCATCTACGTGCCGCCGACGTCGCTCGACGGCGCGAGCGCGGGACAGGCGATGGGTCAGGGCAGGGCGCCGTTGCCGTTTCAAAACCCGCCCGCCGGTCTCGGCAACCTGCGCCCGAACGCGCTCGCCTCGGTGAAGCTCACGCCGCGCCAGCTCGACGTGCTCGGCCTGCTGCTGCGCGGCCAGTCGAACAAGCTGATCGCGCGCGAGCTCGACCTGTCGGTCGAGACCGTCAAGGACCACGTCGCGGCGGTCCTGCGCGCGCTCAACGTCAACTCGCGCACCCAGGCCGTCCTCGCCGTGAGCCAGATGTCGGGCCAGGGCGCGATCGCGCCGTGGCTTTCGCGTCCGGCGCATTGAGCGCCGCCGCCGGCCGGCCCGCGGCCGGCGCCGAGCCGACGCGGCTGAGCCGCGACACGCCGCTCGACGACTTCCTGGTCCTGCGCGACCACGTCCGCGGCACGTTCGCCTTCAACGCCACCTCGCTCGCCGGCCACGCGATCGGCGCGGTCATCATCGAGCTCATCTTCGCTGCGGTCGCTCCGCTCGCGATGCGTGCCGTCTGGGGCGCCAGCTTCGCGGTCGTCTGGTTCGCGCGCCTCGGGCTGGCCCTGCACTTCATGCGCTCCGAGCCGTCGACGGTCGCGGGCCTTGCCGCGCGACAGCGCAGCTGGCACGTCGGCGTGCTCGCCGGCGGCGCGCTCTGGGGCGCGGCGGCATGGTTGTTCTGGCCCTACGGCGGCGGCCTGCACCAGCTCGCGCTCGTGATCGTCGTCTACACCTTCTGCGTCGCCTGCGTGCCGATCCTGGCGCCGCAGTTCCGCCTGTTTGCGGTCTTCGTGCTGCTCGTGTTCGTGCCGGCGATCCTCCGCGTCGCCCTCGACGATCCGGCGTTCGGCTGGCAGATCGCGCTCGTGATGACGGTGGCGATGGCGATGACGCTTCTGCTCGGCCGCAACTACGCGCTGTCGTTCGAGCGCATCGTCGGCCTGAAGCTGCGGACCGAGGGGCTCGCCGTCCAGCTGCGCGCCGAGAAGTCGGTGGCCGAGGCGGCGCGCCACGAAGCGGAGATCGCGAACCGGGCGAAGACGCAGTTCTTCACCGCCGCGAGCCACGACCTGCGCCAGCCTCTGCACGCGATGGGCCTCTTCGCCGAGGCATTGCGCGCGCGCACCCACGAGCCGGAGGTGGCTCAGCTCGTCAACAGCATCAACGAGTCGGTCGACGCGCTCGAGAGCCTCTTCTCGGAACTGCTCGACATCACGCGCATCGACAGCGGCGGCGTCGACGTCAACCCCGACAACTTCGAGCTCGACGAGATCTTCAGGAAGATCCGCCTGCACTACGAGCCGGCAGCCTTCGAGAAGGGCCTCGAGCTGCGCATCCGCGGCGGCCGCCACGTCGCGTTCGCCGATCCGCTGCTGGTCGAGCGGATCGTCCGCAACCTCGTCTCCAACGCGATCCGATACACCAGCGACGGCTCGGTGCTGGTCAGCTGCCGCAGCCGCGACGGCAGGCTTCTCGTGCAGGTGTGGGACACGGGCAGCGGCATCCGCGAAGAGGATCGCGCGCGCGTCTTCGAGGAGTTCTATCAGGTCAAGGACGCGCCGGCGGTCGCCGTCGAGCAGAAGAAGGGGCTCGGGCTCGGTCTGGCGATCGTCAAGCGGCTCGGCGCGCTGATGGCTGCGCCGGTGCTGCTGCGCTCGGAGCCCGGTCGCGGAACGGTGTTCACGCTCGAGCTGCCACCCGGCACCGGTCCGCGCTCGGCCCGGCGCGCTTTCGCCGGCAAGGCGCCGATCGACATCACGCTCGACGGCCGCCTGATCGTGATCGTCGAGGACGAGCCGGCTGTCCGCGAGGGCCTCGAGGTGCTTCTCGTCGGCTGGGGTGCGCGCATCGAGTCGTTCGCCAGCGGCAGCGCGGCCGCCGAATGGGCGCGCGCCCAGGAC
>JBBSBZ010000072.1:0-13163 GCA_038250795.1 Burkholderiales bacterium
CACGGGCATCAGGGTGTCATAGGTCGCGCCCTTGAGGTCGACCAGGATGTCGATGCCGAGTTCGCGGATGCGCGCGGCCATCGCCGGGACGTCCCGGCCGCGCAGGTTCTCGAAATGCTCGCTCGAGGCGACGATGCGCTGACGCAGCGGGCTCCGGTCGTCGGGCCCGGTCGAGAGCAGCGTCACCTCGAAGGCGCCGCGGTCGTGGCATTCGAGCATCTGCGCGATCAGCTGGCTGGTCGCGTGCTGGTGGAAATCGGCCGACAGGTAGCCGATGCGCAGGCGCCCGGGCCTCTCCTTCGCGGTGCGGCGAGGCAGCGGGCGCGCGCGTGCGAAAGTGTGCAGCGCGTAGTGACGTGCGACCTTGAGGATCTCGAGCGGGTCGTCGACGAACACCGCGTGCGGGAACGGCGAGGTCTCGATCGGCGTGTCCGCCGGCGCGGCGCGAACGGCGGCGCGCAGGCCGGTCATCGCTTCATTGGCGGCGTCCCAGTGGCACGCCTCACGCTCGAGGAAGACGAGCTGGCCGCGCGCGGCGAGATCGCTGCTGCCCAGACCGAGGAGAACGGCCGTCCGCACGCACTCGGCGGCCTCGGCCTTCATCGCCAGCTCCTTGAAGCTCATGCCCAGCCGGTAATGTGAGAGGGCGTCGTCCATCTTCAGCGCAAGGGCATCGAAGAACGGCTTGATCGCTTCCCCGTGCCGGCCGATGCGCTGCAGCGAGACGGCAAGCGACACGTGATAGTCGTGGTCGCGCGCCACGTCATCCGGCAATGCACGAAGGCTGGCGACGGCTTCTTCGGCCTGGCCGAGCCCGAGCAGGGCGTGCGATTCGAGCGTACAGGCGAGCGCCAGGCGGGGCTCGACGGCACGGATCGCACGTGCCCGGCGCACGGCATCGACGGGCCGGCCGGCCTCGATCAGGGAGTGGATCGCCGCCAGGGCGTAGGCGCTGTCGTCGCAGATCGTCGCCGCCTGCTCGAATGCATGCGCGGCTTCGACCCATCGCTCTTTGCGCAGCAGCGCCTGCCCCGCCTGCCAGCGGCGATGGGCGCGCGCATGGACGCCCGATGGGCCCGGGTCGGGCGGCTGGGGAAGTGCGATCGGCATGTCGACGGAGAGCCCGCGCGAGGTCAAGCGCGGGCGCTGGGAATCGGAAGTCGAGCGTAGGGGTCGCGCGTGCTGGTGAAGCGGCGAATTGAAGGGGCTCCCAGCGCCAGTTCGCCGCGCCGGTTCAGGGCCCGATGGCGCGTTCGGACCCCGCACGTGGAGGCGACGATCCGCCGCCCGGTCGCCGCATCGCGGCCTCGCGCTCGCGCCAGCGCCGCGACTCGGCGTCGTGGCCGAGGCCGGCATGGAGGACGGCGAGGTTGTGCGCGGCGAGGAAGCTGCCGCGACCGCGCACCGAATCGACCAGATCGGGCCGCTCGCCGATCTCGAGCGCGCGCAGCCAGCTCGCCTCGACCCGCGGCAGGAGCTCGGGCGCGCGCGCCGGCGCACAGGCGGCGCAGTCGAGGAGAAGATCGCCGAGCGCGAAGAAGAAGTCGGGCGAGTCCGGCCAGAGCGGTGTCTCGGCCTGGGCCAGTGCGATGGCGGCGTCGTGGCGGCCGGCTTTCTTGAGCGTGAACAGCGTGCGCACGATCAGGTCGTGGCGCCATGCGGCGTCGGGCCCGACGCCCTCGAGCGCACGCAGGTAGTGCGGTGCGGCCTCGTCGAACCGGCCACGAACCTCGAAGTCCTTCGCGAGCTGATAGCGCAGATAGGCATCGCCCGGAGCCGCGGCGAGCGCGAGGGTCAGGAGCTTCTCGTTGCGGTCCGCCTTCCTCGCGCGCTGCGCATCGAGATAGCCGTCGTGGGCGACGACGAGCGGCAACCGCCGACGCGGCAGGGCCGACTCCGGCTGCTCGTGCACGCGCCCGCTGTAGGCGACGCCGCGCGGCAGCAAGCGCGACAGCCAGCTCGGCGCCTCGCCGACGCGCGCATCGCCGCCGTCGAAGAGGCTGGCGACGGTGAGCTGGCCGACGAAATCGGCGCCGCCCGGGCGGCGCAGGGCGTCGAGTGCGTCGCCGCCGTGGGTGATCCACTCGTCGCCATCGAGAACCAGGCGCCAGCGCGCATCGGTGAGGGCGAGCGCGGCGTTGCGGGCCGCCGCGAAGTCGTCGACCCACTCAAAGCGCTCGACGCGCGCGCCGAAGCCGCGCGCGATCTCCGGCGTGGCGTCGAGCGAGCCGGTGTCGAGCACGATCATCTCGTCGACCCACGGACAGACGCTCGCGAGACAGCGCCCGAGGCTGCGCGCTTCGTCGCGAACGATCATGACAAGGGCGATGCGGTCCATGGCAGGGGGCGAGATGTTCGATGGGAAAGGACTACAGCACGCAGGTGCGCGTGCCGATGGATCACAGCACGTGCGGCGCGGAGCGATCCGCCGAACTGGCACGCCCGGGCCGCTCTCCTTCGCGGATCGCGGGCAATCAGGTGAATGCAGTTTTTTCCACACGGGGTCGCGATTGCACTCAAGTTCATGGAGAGCCGCTCGATAACCCGACAACGCTTCCCGAAGTTCGGGGGACGGGGTCCGGTTAGCCGGCCGAGGGTGAGGCAGTTCGCTGCCGGACACGACGGTTGACTAGCGCGGGCGGAGTGGATGCCAGCGGCGGGGTCGCGACAGTCACTTGCAAACGGTTGCGGCGGAAGTCGGTTTCGCTGCAACCGCGTGTAACGCCGGCTAGGCCGGGGATCAGTCAACCATAGGAGTCTTCTTTCATGTCACAGACGATCAACACCAACGTCAACTCGTTGACCGCTCAGCGCAACCTGAACACGTCACAGTCGTCGCTGGCCACCTCCCTGCAGCGCCTGTCCTCGGGCCTTCGCATCAACTCCGCCAAGGACGACGCCGCGGGCCTGGCGATCGCCGACCGGATGAACGCGCAGATCCGCGGCACCAACGTCGCCATCCGCAATGCCAACGACGGCATCTCGCTGGCCCAGACCGCCGACGGCGCGCTGGCCACCGTGACCGACGCGCTGCAGCGGATGCGCGAGCTTGCGGTCCAGGCACAAAACGGCTCGAACGGCACGGGCGACCGGGCCAACCTCGATACGGAATACCAGCAGCTGTCGAGCGAAATCACGCGGATCGCGTCGCAGACCAAGTTCAACGGCAACGCGATCATCGGCGCGGGAGCCGGCACGCAGACCTTCCAGGTCGGCGCCAACAACGGCGACACGCTGACGGTCGTCACGAGCCAGGTCACCACGGTCGCCGGCGACCTGACGACGGCGGGCAACGCCTCGACCGCGCTCGCCGCCATCGACGCGAAGCTCGACACGGTGACGACCAACCGCGCGGTCTACGGCGCCTCGATCAGCCGGTTCGGCTTCGCGATCTCGAACCTGCAGATCAGCGTGGAGAACCAGTCTGCCGCCCGCGGCCGGATCGTCGACGCCGACTTCGCGGCCGAGACGGCCAACCTGTCGCGTGCCCAGATCCTGCAGCAGGCCGGCACGGCGATGGTGGCGCAGGCCAACACCTTGCCGCAAGGGGTGCTCGCGCTCCTGAAGTAAGCGACACCCGTCGCCTCCTACGAGCCGCCCTTCGGGGCGGCTTTTCTTTTGGTGGTTTCGAATTGGCCTCGATTAAGGCATGTCATCGGACGATCGGAACGGGTCTCGCGCTTCAAGAATTCTCCCAAGCCGCAACAGGTCGGCTGAAGAGTCCGGCCTCTCCGCCGGAAGCGACCTCACCGAGCAGGAGTGACCTTCGTGCCGCAAACGATCAACACCAACATCAATTCGCTGAATGCCCAGCGACACCTCAACACGTCGCAGACTTCGCTCGCGACCTCGATGCAGCGGCTCTCCTCGGGGCTGCGCGTCAACTCGTCCCGGGACGACGCCGCCGGCCTGGCGATCGCCGATCGGATGAACGCGCAGATCCGCGGCACCGACGTCGCGATCCGCAACGCCAACGACGGCATCTCGCTGGCGCAGACGGCTGAAGGGGCACTGGCGACGATCACCGATGCGCTGCAGCGGATGCGCGAGCTGTCTGTCCAGGCCCAGAACGGCTCGAACGGCACCAGCGATCGCGCCAATCTCGACGCCGAATACCAGCAGCTGTCGGGCGAGATCACCCGCATCGCCTCGCAGACCAAGTTCAACGGCAACGCCATCGTCGGCGCCGGCGCCGGCACGCAGACCTTCCAGATCGGCGCCAACAACGGCGACACGCTTTCGATCACGACCAACCAGGTCACGACCGTGGCCGGCGACCTGACGACGCAGGGCAACGCCTCGACCGCCCTGGCAGCGATCGATGCCAAGCTCGACGTGATCACGACCAACCGGGCCACCTACGGCGCCGCGATGAGCCGCTTCGGCTTCGCGATCTCCAACCTGCAGATCACCGGTGAGAACCAGTCGGCCGCTCGGGGCCGGATCATGGACGCCGACTTCGCGGCCGAGACGGCCAACCTGTCGCGCTCGCAGATCCTGCAGCAGGCCGGCACGGCGATGGTGGCGCAAGCCAACGCCCTGCCGCAAAGCGTGCTGTCCTTGCTGAAGTAGGTCGAAAACGGCGGCGCCCGCTCCGCCGTCCCTCTCAAGTCGGCACGGCGCGGGCCGACAACGGGACATCGGTCCCTTTCGACCGTTGAGAAGGAATTGCGGTGGCCACGTCGATCAGCACTTCAGGCACGGGAACGATCAGCTCCGCCGGCATCGGCAGCGGCCTGGACGTCAACTCCATCGTCACCCAGCTGATGGCGCTCGAGCAGCGGCCGCTGACGGCGCTGCAGACCAAGGCGACGGCGATCCAGAGCACGGTCTCGGAGTACGGCAAGATCAAGAGCGCCGTCTCGGCCCTCAACGACCTCGCCGTCAAGCTGGCGAGCAAGACGACTTGGGGCCAGACGATCGCCACCTCGTCGAGCACCGCCGTCGGCGCCACCACCAACGGCGCGACCGCCGGGACCTACACGGTCAACGTCGCCTCGCTCGCGAGCGTGCAGACGCTGGCCAGCACCGCCAGGGCGGCCGCGGCGCCGATCGGCGCGGGCACCCTGCACATCGAGCTCGGCGGCTGGATCACGGCGCCCACTGGCGCACGGACCTTCACGCCATCGGGCACGCCGGCGGTCGACATCGCCGTTTCGGCCACCGACACGCTGGCCGACGTGCGCGACAAGATCAATGGTTCCAGCGCCGGCGTCAACGCCACGATCATGACGGACGCGAGCGGCTCCCGTCTCCTGATCAGCTCGAGCGCGACCGGCGCGGCGAACGGGTTCCGCACGTCGGTCGTCGACGGCGACGGCAACAACAGCGATGCGGCCGGTCTCTCGGCGCTCGCCTACGACCCGTCGGCAGGCGTCTCGCAGATGACCCGCTCGCAGGTCGCCGCCGACGCGGCGGCGACGGTCAACGGCCTGGCCGTCACGTCGGCGAGCAACACGCTGGCCAACATCGTCGACGGTCTCACGCTCACCCTGTCCGCGCCGACCACTGCGCCGGTCACGGTCAGTGTCGCGGCCGACAACGCCACCCTCAAGAAGACGCTCACCGACTTCGCGGCGGCCTACACGTCCGTCTACAAGCTGATCGCCGCAGACACCCGTTACGACGCGACGTCCAAGCAGGGCGGCATCCTCCAGGGCGACAGCGCTGCGGTCGGCCTGCAGAACCAGTTGCGCGCCCTCGCCGGCGGGTTCTCGGGCGCCTCGACGACGCTCGCGCGCCTGTCCGACGCCGGCCTGCAGATCCAGGCCGACGGCTCGATGACGGTCAACAGCAACAAGCTCGACAGCGCGCTCGGCAACCTCGCCGAGATCACCAAGCTGTTCTCGAACTCCAACCCGACCGACCCGACGCAGGACGGCTTCGCCAAGCGCTTTCGCACCGCCACCGATGCGATGCTCGGCGTCGACGGCTCGATCACGAGCCGGACCACGGGTTTGAGCAACCAGCTGCAGCGCAACCAGAAGGACCAGGACAGCTTCACGATGCGTCTGGCCGGCATCGAGAAGCGCCTGCGCGCCCAGTACACCGCGCTCGACACGCAGATGGCCTCGCTCTCGACCCAGAGCAGCTACATCACGCAGCAAGTGGCGGCCTGGAACAACAACAAGAACTGAAGCACGGCCGCGCGCAGAGCGCCGTCGCGCCCGTCGGACGACCGTCACGACACGGTCCGGGAATGGAGCAGGGGCTCAAGTCGCTCACGGCGATACCGATACTCAAGCAAGCCCATCCCGAGAACGCAACGCCACCATGTTCGCGCCGAACGACAGCCCCAGAAACGCCACACGCGCCCTCGCCGGCGCGTATCACACCGTCGGTGTCGAGACCGGCGTCGCCGGCGCCTCGCCACACCGCCTCGTGGCGATGCTCCTGGAAGGCTTCGGCGACGCGATCGCCCAGGCGCGCACGGCGATGGCGAAGCGGGAGATTGAGGCCAAGTGCAAGGCGATCTCGCGCGCCGTGCGGATCGTCGACGAGGGCCTTCGCGCCAACCTCGATCTGACCGCCGGCGGCAAGCTCGCGCAAGACCTGGCCGACCTCTACCGCTACGTCGCGATCCGCCTCACCGAGGCGAACCTGCGCAACGACCTCTCTGCCCTCGACGAATGCTCATCGCTGATGGAGCCCGTCCGTTCGGCCTGGGCCGCGATCGGCCCTGCCGCTTCCCACAAGGTCCAATGACATGCCCCAGACGCAAACCCCCGGAGCCCGCATGAACTCCCTGCTGATGAACTACTACGAGGCCATCGAGAAGGCCAGCCAGGACATGCTCGAGGCTGCCCGCGAGGGCAACTGGGATCACGTCGTCAAGCTCGAAGGAGCCTGCGCCGTGCTGATCGCCCAGCTCAAGAACACCGCCGCCGACAAGCCCCTGCCGGCCGACGAGGCCGAGCTGAAGTCGCGCCTCATGCAGCGCATCCTGCTCAACGACGCGGAGATCCGCAACCTGGCCGAGCCCTGGCTGGAGGACCTCGACGACATCCTCGCCGGCCGGCCGAAGACGCTGCACTGATTTCATTTTCCGGCACTCCCTTCCTGATTCACGCACCACCGCCACGAGGCACGCCATGGAAACCCGCCCCGCGCCGCTCGACGGCATGAACCAAGACGACGGGCTCGACGAGTTCCGGGTCTCCGCGCCGCGCGAGATCCAGTCGATCCTCAAGCAGCTCCTCGACGGCTCGGTGCTGCTCAACCTGCACGGGGAGGACGGCGTCGTCTTCACGACCGCTCTCTGGACCCTCGACGGATCGCGCGGCACGGTCGGCTTCAATGCCGACCCCGCCGATCCGGCGATGGCCACGCTGCTCGAGGGCGACGACGTCACTGTCGTCGGCTACCTCGACAGCGTGAAGATCCAGTTCGACGTGCACGGCCTGCGCATCGTCAGCGGCCAGCGCGCGAGCGTGCTGAGCTGCCCCGCACCGCGCGAGCTCTACCGCTTCCAGCGCCGCGACTCCTTCCGCGTGCGGCCCGCGTCGCGCACGCCGCCGACCGCGCGCTTCATTCATCCCGACATGGCGGGCGCCGAGATGTCGCTGCGCCTGGTCGACATCAGCATCGGCGGCTGCGGCCTGTTCCTGCCCGTGGAGGAGCCCTCGATGGGCCGAGGCACCGTCGTGGCGGACGTTCGCATCGAGCTCGACAGCGACACCCGCGTCGAGGTCGACATGCGCCTGAAGCACAGCACGCTGGTGAGCGAGGGGGCGCGCGGCGCGCGGCTCGGATTCGAGTTCGTCCGGCCGGGCGGCGACACCTTGCGCACACTGCAGCGCTACATCGAGCTCACCCAGAAGCGCGGCAAGCTGATGGCGCTCAACTGATCGCCGGCGCCGCCGGCAGGCGGCCCGGGATCAGCGGCCGTCGCGCGTCCAGCCGGTGCCGGACTGGTCGAGCAGGTTGTCGACCTTGAGCGAATAGCGGCCGTTCGACGTGCCGTAGTGGCAGTTGAAGAGCGGCACGCCGCACACCGTCGCCTGGATCACCTGCTTCAGGTCGAGCTCGAGGAAATCACCGGGCTTGAACGACAGGAGCTGCTCGACCGTCGCCGGGGCGTGGCCGAGCTCGGCGACGAGCTCGACCTCGGCGGGCTGGATCTGCTCCTTGAGCAGGTTGATCCAGCGCTGGTCGGGCTGGTTCGAGTCGCCGCGCAGCGTGGAATAGAGCACGTCGCGGATCGGCTCGAGCGTCGAATAGGGGATGCAGAAGTGGATCTCGCCGCTGGAGTCGCCGAGCTCGAGCGTGAACGAGGTCGTGACGACGACCTCGCTCGGCGTCGCGATGGTGGCGAACTGCGGCAGCATCTCCGAGCGCTGGTACTCGAGCTCGATCGGATGGATGCCTTCCCAGGCCTTCTTGTACTCGGCCGCGATGATGTCGACCAGCCGGCCGATGACGCGCTGCTCGGTGGCGGAGAAATCGCGCCCTTCCATGCGCGTCGGGTACTTGCCCGAGCCGCCGAAGAGGCCGTCGATCATCGCGAAGATCAGGCCCGGGTTGCACACCACCAGGCCGGAGCCGCGCAGGGGCCGCACGCTCATGATGTTGAAGTTGGTCGGCACCGCGATCTCGCGCAGGAAATCGCTGTACTTCTGCAGCTTGATCGCGTTGAGGGCGACCTCGGGGCTCTTTCTGATCAGGTTGAAGATGCCGACCCGGATGTTGCGGGCGAAGCGCTCGTTGACGAGCTCCATCGTCGGCATCCGGCCACGGATGATCCTGTCCTGGTCGGTCAGGTTGTAGTCGCGCGCCGCGCCCGGTCCGCCGTCCGACTCTGCCTCGGCCTCGTCGCTCTCGCCGGTGATGCCCTGCAGCAGGGCATCGACCTCGTCCTGCGAAAGCACCTGGTTGGTCATGGGGAAGAGATCCGGCGAAAACCGCAGTGTCGGCGCCGGCCGCCCGCCGCGATGGCGCGATAAGGGCGGGAAATGTGTCGCTCTTCGGCGCTCGCCGCGCCGCGTCGCAAGGCCCGGCGTGTCAAGTTCCGGCGCCACGGGCCGACAACAGCCTGACCGACCGGTACGAGATGAGCATCCCATGAACAGCCCCGCCACCCTGAGGTTCCTGGTCGTCGACGACTTCGCGACGATGCGCCGCATCGTCAAGGGATTGCTGAAGGACATGGGCTGCAACAACGCCGAGGAGGCCGAGGACGGCGTCCAGGCGCTCGAGAAGCTGAGGGAGCAGCCCTTCGACTTCGTCGTCTCCGACATCAACATGCCCAACATGACCGGCTTCGAGCTGCTCGCCGCGATCAAGGCCGACGCAGCGCTCAAGCACCTGCCGGTGCTGATGGTCACGGCCGAGGCGCGCAAGGAAGACATCGTCCTGGCCGCCAGGAGCGGCGCTGCGGGCTACATCGTCAAGCCGTTCACCAAGGCGACGCTGGAAGAGAAGGTCCACAAGATCCTGCAGAAGATGGCCGCGCCGGCCTGAGCACGGCCGACGATCATGAAGTTGGACTGCACGGCCGACCACGACACGCTCACCGAGCTCGTCGTCATGCCCCGGCGGCAGCAGGGCGAGGTCGACGCGCTGCTCGCGAGCCTCGGCTTCTAGAGGGCTCGCGCCAAGTCACCCATGCTGCGCAAGATCCGCGTCGACCAGCTGCGCCTGGGCATGCAGCTGCACGAGCTCTGCGGCTCGTGGCTCGACCATCCCTTCTGGAAGAAGCGATTCATCCTGAAGGACGAGTCCGACCTCAGGAAGCTGCGCGCCAGCGGCGTCGTCGAGTGCTGGATCGACACCTCGAAGGGCTTCGACGTCGAGGCGGTGCGAGTGCTGCCGGTCGAGCCGCACCCGGCGGTCCCGGCGCCGTCTGGCCGCGCCCCGCTCGACGAGACCCCGACGCTGCCCGCCCATGTCTCGGTCGCCGAAGAGGCCGCGCGCGCCGCGGCGCTCTGCTCGCGCTCGAAGAAGGCGATCGAATCGCTCTTCACCGACGCACGCCTGGGCAAGGTGATCTCGACCGACCAGTGCCTCTCCCTCGTCGACGACATCGCGACCTCGATGCACCGCAATCCGGGCGCGCTGATCAGCCTGGCGCGCCTGAAGACGCACGACAACTACTCGTACATGCACTCGGTCGCCGTCTGCGCGCTGATGGTCGCGCTCGGCCGCAAGCTGGGCCTGGCGGAAAGCGAGTGCCGCGAGGCCGGCATGGCCGGCATGCTGCACGACATCGGCAAGGCGATGATGCCGATCGAGGTGCTCAACAAGCCCGGCACGCTCAACAGCGACGAGTACACGGTCATGATGACCCACCCCGAGCGCGGTCGCGAGCTGCTCGCCACCGCCGGCGACGTGGGCGAGATCGCGATCGACGTCTGCTTCCATCACCACGAGCGCCCCGACGGCCGCGGCTACCCCGAGGGCCTCTCGGGCGACCGACTCAGCCTGCACGCGCGAATGGGTGCGATCTGCGACGTCTACGACGCCATCACGTCGAACCGTCCGTACAAGGACGGCTGGGATCCGGCCGAGTCGATCGCGCGGATGAGCGACTGGAGCCTGAAGGGCCAGTTCGATCCCGCGGTGTTCCAGGCCTTCGTCGAATCGATCGGCATCTACCCGACAGGCTCGCTCGTGCGGCTCCAGTCGGGGCGCCTGGCCATCGTTGCCGAGCAGAACCCGGCCTCCTCGCTCAAGCCCAGGGTCAAGGTCTTCTTCTCGACCAAGTCGCAGATGCCGATGGCGCCCGAGATCATCGACCTCGGCCGCCAGGGCTGCGTCGAGCGAATCGTCGGCCGCGAATCGAACGAGAAGTGGAAGTTTCCCCACCTCGACGAGATGGTTCCGGGGTACGACGAGCTGCGCATGGGCCTGGCCAGCGGGCGCAAATGAGCGCGCGCGGCGCGCTCGCGAGCGCCGAGTTCCCTTTCGGCGCAGCCGACTTCGAGCGCGTGCGCTCGCTCATCCATCGCAAGGCCGGCATCAGCCTGCACTCGGGCAAGCACGCGATGGTCTACAGCCGCCTGACACGGCGCCTGCGCGAGATCGGCCACCGGTCCGTGCGTGAATACCTCGACGGCCTGGAGGCGATGCACGGCGCTGCGGCCGAGGCCGAGTGGCAGGAATTCGTCAACTGCCTGACGACCAACCTCACCGCATTCTTCCGCGAGGAGCATCACTTCCCGATCCTCGGCGCCGAGCTCGCGGCGCGCGGGCGCGAGCCGCTGCGCGTCTGGTGCAACGCCGCCTCGACGGGCGAGGAACCCTATTCGATCGCGATGACCGTGATCGAGGCGCTCGGGCCCGCGGCCGACGTCGCCGTGGTCTGCAGCGACATCGACACTCACGTGCTCGCCATCGCCGAGCGCGGCATCTACGAGGCCGGTGCCAAGGGCCTCGACCCGAACCGCCTGAAGCGCCACTTCCTGCGCGGCTCGGGCGCCAATGCCGGCAGCATCATGGTCAAGCCCGAGTTGCGCCGGCTGGTCGAGTTCCGGGCCTGCAACCTGATGGACCCGAGCCTGTCGCTCGGCGCGCCGTTCGACTTCGTCTTCTGCCGCAACGTCATGATCTACTTCGACGCCGCGACGCAGCGCGCCGTTCTCGAGCGGATGCACCGCGCCACCCGGCCGGGCGCCCTCCTCTTCGCCGGCCACTCCGAGAACTTCAACGACGCGCGCGACCTGTTCCAGCTCCGCGCGAAGACGGTCTACGGACGTGCGTGAGCCCGACAGCGCCCGCCTGGAAGCGCTCAGGGCCAGGCCGAGAAGGCCCGGCGAGGCGTCGTTCTTCTGGTACGACGCGCACTTCGCGAGCGAGGCCGTCAAGGTGCTGCCGGGGGAGCACTACGCCGCGGGCGACGACATCCTCGTCATGACGACGCTCGGATCGTGCATCGCCGCGTGCCTGTGGGACCGGCACGCAAGGGTCGGCGGCATGAACCATTTCATGCTCGCCTCGGGCGCCGACGACAGCGGTCGATACGGCTCCTACGCGATGGAGCTCCTCGTCAACGAGCTGATGAAGCTGGGCGCGACCCGCTCCACGCTCGAGGCCAAGGTCTTCGGCGGCGGCCAGGTGATGTCGGGCATGGACACGCTGCGGGTCGGCGAGCGGAACACCGAGTTCGTGCTCTCCTACCTGCACACCGAGCGCATCCCGGTGGTGAGCCGGGACGTGCTCGGCATCTATCCGCGCAAGATCTGCTTCCTGCCCAGGAGCGGCAAGGCGATGGTCAAGCGGCTGGCGGCCGCCCACGGCGCCGAGCTCGCCGCGAGCGAGCGCACCGTGGCAGCGCGACGGATCGCCGAAGTCGACGGCGCCGGTTCCGTGGATCTCTTCTGATCGCCCCGGCGCGACGGCAAGGCGACATCGACATGGCAGCGATCCGCGTGGTGGTGGTCGACGACTCGGCCCTGGTTCGCCAGATGCTCGCCGAAATCATCAACCGGGCGGGCGACATGCAGTGCGTCGGCGTGGCGCCCGATCCGCTCGTCGCCCGCGAGATGATCCGCGAGCTCGAGCCCGACGTGATCACCCTCGACGTCGAGATGCCGCGCATGGACGGCATCGACTTCCTCGGCAGGCTGATGCGGCTTCGGCCGATGCCGGTGGTGATGGTCTCGACGCTCACCGAGCGCGGCGCCGAGACGACGCTGCGAGCGCTCGAGCTCGGCGCGGTCGACTTCGTCGCCAAGCCCCGGCTCGGCGTCGCCGACGGCCTGCGGCGGCTCGCCGACGACATCACCGCCAAGATCCGCGTCGCAGCCCAGGCGACGATCCGCCGCGCCGAGATCGTCGACCCGGGCGCGGCGACGCCTCCTGCCGCGCCGCTCGGGCGCCTCTCGACCGAGAAGATCGTCTTCATCGGCGCGTCCACCGGCGGCACCGAGGCGACCCGTGCGCTGCTCCAGCACCTGCCGGCCGACGGCCCGGCGGTGATGATCGCCCAGCACATGCCGCCCGGCTTCACGAAGAACTACGCGGCCCGCCTCGACGGCCTGTGCCGGATGAGCGTCCAGGAGGCCGCGGACGGCGAGCGCGTGCTGCCCGGCCACGCCTACATCGCTCCCGGCGGCCTGCATCTCTCGGTCGAGCGCTCGGGCGCGAACTACCTCTGCCGGGTCCGCGACGGCGAGGCCGTCAACCGCCACAAGCCCTCGGTCGAAGTGCTCTTCAGGTCGGCGGCA
>JBBSBZ010000073.1:0-13124 GCA_038250795.1 Burkholderiales bacterium
ACGCTCGTCGGCCCCGTGCTGGCCCGCGACTGCAGCGAAAGCTGGGAGACGACACAGGGCGAAGGCAAGGAGAAGAAGACGGTCACCGAGCGTCGCGACTTCACCCTCGTCGAGACGCCGGCGAGCCTCGACGTCAAGGGCGACGTTGCCATCGAGCCGCGGCGCCGCGGCATCTTCAAGGTCAACGGCTACGTCCTGAAGGCGCGCCTGGTCGCGGCCTGGAACGACGGTCTCGCGCTCGTGCCGCAGGGCGCGCACCCGGGCTCTCGCCTGCAGTGCGACGCGCCGACGATGTTCGTCGCGCTCGGCGATGCCCGCGGCGTGCGCAGCGCTGCGATGCAGATCGACGGCGTCGTAGTGCGGGTGCTCGCAGGCTCCGGCCACTTCGCCCATCCGCGCGGCTTCCATGCCGACGTCGCCGAGTCGTACGCCGGCACGAAGAAGTCGCTGCGCGCCGAAGTCGGGCTCGAACTCGTCGGCACCGGTGATCTCGCCTTCGCGCCGGTCGGCACGAGCACCCAGGTGACACTCGCCTCCGACTGGCCGCATCCGTCCTTCGGCGGCCGCTTCCTGCCGCTCGAGCGACAGGTCGGCGAGTCGGGCTTCTCGGCCCGCTGGAAGCTCAATGCGCTCGCGACGACCGCGCCGCAGTCGACCTCGGCAGGCGCTCCGGCCTGTCGTCTCGACGACAACGTGGCCGAGGCCGCGCCCGCCGAGGACGCGCGTCGCACGCCTTGCATCGAGACCTTCGGCGTCGCCTTCATCGACCCGGTAAGCCCGTACGTGCTGAGCGACCGGGCGACCAAGTACGGCCTTCTCTTCATCGCGCTCACCTTTCTCGGCGTCGGTGCGGTCGAGGTGATGCGTCGCCTGCGCGTCCATCCGATCCAGTACCTGCTCGTCGGCTCGGCGATCGCCATGTTCTTCCTGCTCCTCGTGAGCCTGTCGGAGCATGTCGACTTCGCCGTGGCCTACCTTGCCGCGGCGGCGGCGTGCACGACGCTGCTCACCTTCTACGGATCGTTCGTGCTGCGCGGCAGCCGGGCCGGCGCGGCGTTCGGGGCCGCGGTCGCGACGCTTTACGCGGCCCTCTACGCGCTCCTGCAGCTCGAGCAGACGGCCTTGCTGCTCGGCTCGCTCATGCTCTTCGCCGTGCTCGCCGCGCTGATGGTCGCGACCCGCCGCATCGACTGGTACCGACTCTTCGAGCGGATGCGCGCCGACAGCGGCGCGGGCCCGGCGACGACGATTGCCACCGGCGCGCCCGCAGCCCCGGCATGACCCTGCGCTCCTTCAGCGGCCCGACCGCTCCGACGCGAAGATCCGCTTCAGCGCATACGGCGCGGCGACTTCGAGCTGGTCGTAGCGGCAGCTGCCGGGCGGCTTGTCCGGGCGCCAGCGCAGGAAAGTCGTGCCGTGGCGGAAGCGGTCGCCCTGGAGATGGTCGTACTTCACTTCGCACACCCGCTCGGGGCGGAGCGCCTGCCATGACAGGTCCTTGCCGGCGCTCCAGCGGCTGGTCGGGCCGGGCATGCGCTGCGCTGCAGGGCCGGTGCCGTGGCTCGACGAGTCCGGGCTCGCCCAGTCGCGCCACGGATGACGCGCGAGCGCATCGCGTCGCAGCGTCGCAAGCTCGCCGACAAGCTCGCGCCGCCGCGCCATCGTGAACGACGACGTGACGCCGACGTGATGGAGCACGCCGGCCTCGTCGTAGAGGCCGAGCAGCAGCGACCCGATCGCCTCGGCGCCGCCGGCCTCGCTCGACTTGTGCCAGCGAAAGCCGGCGACAACGCAGTCCGCCGTACGGACGTGCTTGATCTTCAGCATCGTCCGCTTGCCCGGCGCGTATGGCAGCGCCAGCGGCTTGGCGACGACGCCGTCGAGGCCGGCGCCCTCGAACTCGCGCAGCCAGGTGCGCGCCACCTCGACGTCGCGCGTCGCCGGCGTGAGGTGTAGCGGCGCCGTCGCGTCGGCGAGCAAGGCCTCGAGCGCGGCGCGCCGGTCGGCCTGCGTCGTCTCGATCAGACTCCGGCCGCCGGCAGCCAGGAGATCGAAGGCGACGAACGATGCCGGTGTCTCGGCCGCGAGCCTGGCCACGCGCGAGGCCGCGGGATGGAGGCGCTGCTGCAGGGCGTCGAAGTCGAGGCCCTTGCCGCGCACGACGACGATCTCGCCGTCGACGATCGCGCCGGTCGGCAGGCGGTCGAGCAGTGCCTCGCGCAGCTCGGGGAAGTAGCGGTCCAGGGGCTTGAGGTCGCGGCTCTGGACGGCGATCTCGTGCGCGGCGGGGCGGAACACGATCGCACGAAAGCCGTCCCACTTGGGCTCGAAAAGGAAGCCGTCGCTTTCCGGCAGCGCGTCGCTCGCCTTGGCGAGCATCGGCTCGATCGGTGCGGCGAAGAGCGGCTTGCTCGAAGGGCGCGGCATGCGGCAGTGCCGGCAATTGGCGCGCCTCCGGCGCTCAGTCGCACGTCCTCGACATCGGCGCGGCTGGGGGTCGTGCTCCGGCCGCGCGAGCCGGCGCGGCGTCGACGTCACCATGCTCACGATCTCGAAGGAGCAGCACGTACCAGAAGGGCCTGGTCGCCGCGAGCTACCGGGTCGTCTTCCAGAGGGGACACGGCGCGCCGTCGTCGCAGATCGGCCTCGGGCACTGACCCGGCGTGCGTCGCGGCCGCCATGGCGCGGCCCGTGCAATGATCCGCGCCCATGCAGCCGCTCGTCCCGCCGTCGCAGATCTCGCGCGCCAGCGCGTCGACCTGGCTCGGCCGCGGCGTTCTCTTCGTCGCCATCGTCTTCCTGCTCGAGCAGGCGCGGCCGCTGCTGCTGCCGGTGGCGATCGCGGTCGTCTTCACCTTCGTCCTCTCGGCGCCGGTGCGCGCGCTGCGCCGGCTGGGCGTGCACGAGTACGTCGGAGCGCTGCTCGTCGTCGCCGCGGTGCTGGCTGCGATCGTCGTCCTCGGCATGCTCATCGCGGCACCGGCGGCCGCCTGGTGGGCGCGCGCGCCGATCGTCGTCCGCGAGTTGATCGAGGCGGTGCAGCGCTGGCGTGATGCCCTCTTTCCCTATGCGCTTCCCGCCTCGCTGATGCGGCCGGCGCAGGCCGGCGCAGCGGCGGTCGTGGCCGATCCGCTCAACGAGCGGCTGGCCACGGAAGGCTGGACCTTCACGCGACTGGCGATCGGCGAGACGATCTCGTTCGCGCTCTCGGCGTCGGCGACCGTGATCCTGCTCTATTTCCTGCTCGCCTCCGAGCGCTGGTTCGTGATGCGTGCGGCGGCAGCGATCCCGCGCTCGCGTGCCCGGGCCCTGGTGCTTTCGGGCCTGCGCCAGGCCGAGCGCGACATCGGCCTCTTCATCACCACGATGAGCCTGGTCAACGTCGCCCTCGGCGTGGCGACCGGCCTGGCGCTGTGGGCCATCGGCCTGCCCAATCCCGTGCTCTGGGCAACCACAGCGGCCGTGCTCGCCTTCATTCCCTACCTCGGGCCGCTGCTCATCACGGCGCTTCTCCTGCTTGCCGGCAGCGTTGCCTTCGGCACGGGCGTAGAGATGCTGGGCCCGCCCGCGGCCTTCCTGGTCCTTCACGGCATCGAGGCCAACTTCCTGAGCCCGATGATCATGGGTCACCGGCTGCGCCTGCAGCCGGTCTTCGTGTTCCTGGCGGTGATGACCCTGGGCTGGCTGTGGGGGATCGCCGGCGCATTCCTCGCCGTGCCGGTGCTGCTGGGCGTGCGCGCCACCTGCAAGCGGGTGCGGTCGCTGCGCCTGGCCTGCGCATTCCTGCAAGGCGACTAGCGCGGTCGCTTTCGAGGCATGCAACTTGCCGTCGCGCCTCGACAGCGGCGACATCGACGCGGTCATCGTCGTCCTCGAGCATCACGGCGACATGCGGCGGCGTCCTACGGTGTTTTGCCCCGACGGTCGCCAAAATCATCCGGCGGACGTCATTCGCCCGTTCCCATGCGCATTGCCTACGTCACCGAAACCTACCCGCCCGAGCTGAACGGCGTGTCGCTCACAGTCGAGCGCACCGTCAGGTTCCTGCGAGCGCAGGGTCATCTGGTGCAACTCATCCGTCCGCGCCAGCCGGGCGAAGCCGCGCTCGACGCCGACGACGAATTGCGCACCGGCGGCTGCGCCATCCCGATGTACCCGGAGATGCGATTCGGCCTGTCGCGCGTGGCCCCCCTGCGGGAAAGATTCCGGCGAACGCGGCCCGAAGTGGTTCACCTCGCCACACCGGGGCCGCTCGCCTGGTCGGCGCTCGCTGCGGCGCGATCGCTCGGGATCGCGACGACCTCGGACTTCCGCACCAATTTCCACCAGTACAGCCGCTACTACCGGCTCTCCTTCCTCGCCGATGGCGTGCTCGGCCTGCTTCGGCGCTTTCACAACCTCACCCGGCTCACCTTCGTGCCGACGCGCGGCGCGGCCGCCGAGCTCGGCGCGGCGGGTTTTCATCACTTGAGCGTGGTCGGCCGCGGCGTCGACAGCGAGCGCTTCTCGCCGTCGCTGCGCAGCGACGACTTGCGCGCGCGCTGGCAAGCGGGCGACGCGCCTGTCCTCCTGATGGTCGGCCGGGTTGCTGCCGAGAAGAACGTCGAGCTGGGCCTGCGCGCGTTCGAGCATGCGCGCGCCGAGCGTCCTGAAATCAGGATGATCGTGGTGGGCGACGGTCCGGCGCGATCCGCGCTTGAAAAGGCGCATCCGCAGGTGCAGTTCATCGGCGTCAAGCGCGGCGCCGAGCTGGCGGCCTGCTACGCCTCGGCCGACCTGTTTCTGTTCCCCTCGCTCTCCGACACCTTCGGCAACGTCGTGATGGAAGCGCTCGCATCGGCGCTGCCGGTAGTCGCCTTCGACACCGCAGCGCCCTCGGAGCACGTCGTCGACCAGGTCAACGGCAGGCTCGTCCCGCCCGGCGACGAGCCTGCCTTCATCGCCGCCGTGGCCGACCTCGCCGTTCGCCGCCGCGATCTCGCACCGTATCGCGCCGCTGCCTTGGAGGCGGCGCAGCGCGCCACCTGGCCGGGAGTTCTCGGCCGATTCGAAGCCCGCCTCGCGGACACTGCCCATGCGCCCGAAGCGCCCTCTGCACCCGTCGCCGTCGTGGCCTGAGCAGCAGCTGCTCTGGGCCCAGAGAGAGCTCGCGCTCGTGCTCTGGATGCACGGTGCGGCGACGCGTCAATGGGTCGTGCGCGTCTTGGGCGTCGTCAGCCGGGTCGGCGACGGCTGGCTCTGGTACGGAATCATCGCCTCGCTGCTGTGGGCTGGCGGGCCCATGGGCACGTCGGCCGGAATCCGGATGCTCTGCGTCGGCACGATCGATCTCGTCGTCTACCGGATCATCAAGCGATGGATCGCGCGGCCTCGCCCGTACCATGCCTGCCCGGACATCCGCGCCTGCACCAAGACTCTCGACGAATTCAGCTTTCCGAGCGGCCACACGCTGCACTCGGTGGCGTTCAGCCTGATCCTCACGGTCTACTACCCCGTGTTCGGCTTCTTCGTCTGGCCGTTCACCATCCTGATCGCGGTCTCGCGCATCGTCCTGGGCCTGCACTACCCGAGCGACGTGCTCGTCGGCGCGGTGATCGGCGCCGTCACCGCCGCGGTCAGCTTCAATCTGCTGTAGTCGGCTGCCAGACCGTGCTGTGGCCGCTGCCCGTGGGGCGGGTGCGGCGCATGTAGTCGGCGACGGTTGCGGGCTTTCGCGTCTCGAGGGCGCGCGCCAGGATCCCTTGCCACGATCTGCGCACGGCGACGAAGTCGGCGTCGCGGGGATGCAGTTCCAGGCGCAGCAGCGGATTGTTCCGTTCGCCGATCGCGACCGCCGCGTTCCACGCCACCGACATGCTCCGGCGCCAGCCGCGCGAGGTGCTGTAGACGAGGGACTGGCTCGGCGTCGCCTGGCGGCCGGGCAGATGGACGAGCTGGCGCAGCGTCGCCGTGTAGTCGAACGGCCGCTCGACGATCGCCGACCACGCGCCGGGGCCGAGCAGCCACGCCGGAGCGACGAACCCTGCCAGCGGCCAGCGGTGGGTCGCGAACCACTCGATGCCCAGGTCGATCCGGCGAAGTGCCTCGCCGGGCGACAGGGCCCAGAACTCGCCCTCGCCGCGCGTGTAGTGCGAGCGGCGCAAGCCGTCGCGCCAGTTCTCCGCGGTGCCGGTGTCGCGGTGGGTGAGCCCGTGCAGCGCAAGCTCGTCGCCGCGATCCACGCGCTCGCCGAGCCAGGCCTCGAACTCCGGCGTCGACGGCTCGTCGTGGTAGCGCGGAACTGCAAGCAGCGTCAGCGGCACGTCGCCGGCGACGTCGTGCACCGCGTCGAGCGTGCGCAGGCAGGCCGAGCGCGTCGCCGGCGCAGCGTCGTGCAGGACGATGCAGATCGTGCGGCCGCTCTTCGCATCGGCCGATGGCGGGCCGCTCATCGCTGCAAGGCTCCAGCTTCGCTTCGCACCGGCGTCGCGACCGCGCTTTCACCGGCGATCAGGCGCAGGTAGTGGGCGACGAGCGTCGGCAGCACGCGCTGCCAGTCGCTCGCCTCGGCGCGGCGACGCGCGGCGCGGGCGCGCGCGTCCCGGTCGCCTTCGAAGAGCGCGGAGATGCCTTCGGCGAACGAGGCGGCCGAGCTCCCGGCGACGGCGATGCCGTTGTCGCGATCGACGAGCTCGCCGAGCCCTTCGGCGTCGCGAACGACGATCGGCAGGCCGCACGCCATGGCCTCGAGCGGCGACAGGCCGAAGGTTTCCTGATCGCCGGCATGGACGAAGGCGTCGCCGCTCGCGAGGGCGGTGGCCAGTGCCTCGGCCGAGGCCATGAAAGGGAGGACGACGACGCGCGGACCGGCCGGCGGCGGCGTCGGCCCCGCGCCGATTGCGACCAGCATGTACGGCGCACCGAGCCGGCGCACCGCCTCGGCGATCACGTCGAGATGCTTCTCGGGGGCGAAGCGGCCGGCGTACACGAGCAGCCGCGCGTCCGCTTCGATGCCGTGTCGTGCGCGCCAGGCCGGATCGCTTCGCGAGGGATGGAAGACGCGACTGTCGACGCCGAGCGGTTGGCAGGCGACGCGCTCGAGTCCCCACTCGCGCAGGTGCGCGGTCATCGCCAGGCTCGGCGCGAGGACGAGGTCGAAGCCGCGGTAGACGTGATGCGCGTAGCGCTCGGCGACGCGGGCGGCGGTCGCACCGAAGCGGCGTCCTCCGGCCAGGCGAGCCATCGCGACGAGGTTCGAGTGGCAGTAGGCGACCGCCGGCACGCCGAGCTCGCGCGCCGCGTCGAGTGCACCCCACGCGACCCGATACGGGTCGCCGGCCTCGACGATGTCGGGCGCGAGCGCGACGAGCGTGCGCGCGATCGCGGAGCGGCGCACCGGCAGCCGGTATCCGGCGCCGCCGGGCAGCGGCAGCGACGGCAACGCGACGGTGCGCGAGTCGCTGCCGGCCACGCGTGGCACGACGATCGTGTGGCGCCAGCGCGGCTGGTCAGAGAGCCAGTCGTGCTTGGTCGTCAGGTAGCGGCGCACGCCACCGCCGGTCGGACTCCAGAACATCGTCGTGTCGACGAGGTGGAGCGGCTCGCTCATCGTGATCGGACCTCGGCCGGGACCCGTCCCGACGCGCGCCGATTGTGCCCACGCCTCGAACCCCCGGAGCGCGGAGGGCCGGGGTTCAGCGATGCGACTTGTCGGCGTGACGTCACCCGACCGCGGCTCGATCGCCGGCGGCCAGCCCGTCGAGGAGCTTCGATGCCTTGGCAGTCGTCTGCTTCGTCTTCGCGTAGTCGCGCCAGGCGTCGCCGCGCTCCTCGATGCGCTCGTGGACATTGCGGATCGTCCACTGGGCGCCGCCAGTGATCCGGCCCAGCTCGTCCCAGTCGCAGGTCACCGAGACGCCCAGGCCGGGCCGGGCGCGCGCCGACCAGGCGCATGCGGTCGTGGCGCCGAAGCCGTTCCTCAGGTAGTCGACGAAGAGCTTGCCGACCCGGTTCTTCGGCCCGCTCTTGGCGACGAAGCGCTCGGGAATGGTTTCGGCCATGTACTCGACGATGCGCTTCGAGAGCGCCTTGACGCTGTCCCAGTCGTCCTTGGGCGTGATCGGCACGACGACGTGCAGCCCCTTGCCGCCGCTCGTCTTCAGGAAGCTCTGCAGGCCGAGCAGGTCGAGGAGCGATCGCGTCAGCTCGGCGCCCTCCTGCATCGCCTTCCACGCCAGCCCCTCGCCGGGGTCGAGGTCGAAGACGATGCGGTCGGGGCGCGTCGTGTCGCGGGTGGTCGCGTTCCAGGTGTGGAACTCGATGACGTTGGCCTGGGCGGCGCCGATCAGCGCCGGGAACGAATCGACCTCGATCATCGGGTCGAGGTCGGGGGCGATCTTCGGATCGAGCTGGCGCAGCTCGGGGATGCGCAGCGTGCCGGCATGACGCTGGAAGACGAGGTGGCCGGCGATGCCCGTCGGTGCGCGCACCAGCGACACCGGCCGCCGGACCAGATGGGGCAGGATCAGCCGGGCCGCGTCGAGGTAGTAGTTGACGACTTCGAGCTTGGTGATGCCGGTGCCGGCGTCGATCACGCGGTCGGGATGGCTGATGCGGATGCCCTCGACGGTCGCGTCGTCGCTGCCTTGCTTCGTGCGCCGGCCCGCGCCGGCGGTGGAGGCCTTCTTCAGAGCGCTCTTCTTTGCGCCCGCAGCGACCGCCTTCGCCGGCGCCGCGTGCTCGCGGCCGATCGCGCTCGCCGGCTTGTCTTCGCGCAGGCCGTGGAAGACGGCGTGCCGCACCCGCCCGTCGGGCGTCCACTCGCCGAACGACACCTCGGCCACCAGATGCGGCTGCACCCAGTGGCCGCGCACCGCGCGGGGCTTCTCGAAGAACGGCGTCGTCTCGCTCGGGATCGCCACCAGCGCCTTCTTCACGGCGACGAGCGAACGATCGTCGAAGCCGCTGCCGACGCCGCCGGCAAAGCGCAGATGTCCGGCCTCGTCGTGGATGCCCAGCAGGAGCGAGCCCAGGCCGGTGCGTGAGCCTTTCGGATCGGTCCAGCCGCCGATCACGAACTCCTGGCGCTGCGTGCACTTCAGCTTGATCCAGTTCGGGCTGCGCCGCGACACGTAGGGCGAATCGGCGCGCTTGCCGATCACGCCCTCGAGCCGCATCCGGCATGCGTTCTGGAGCAGCTCCTTCGCGCTTGAGTCGAAGTCCTGACTGAAGAACACGCGCTCGTTCGCCGGCGCGCGCTCGATCAGCGTCGCGAGCAGGGCGCGCCGCTCGACCAGCGGCACGCCGCGCAGGTCGCGGCCGTCGTGGAAGGGCAGGTCGAAGACGAAGTACTGGATCGTCTCGGTGCGCGATGCGTCGAACGCGTTCTGCAGGGCGTTGAAGTCGGGCACGCCGTGCGCGCCATTGACGATGATCTCGCCGTCGAGCCAGCCCGAGCCGAGGCCGAGCGAGCGCACTGCCCCCACCAGGCCGGCGAGGCGTGACGACCAGTCGTTGCCGTTGCGGGTGAAAAGGCGCACGTCGTCGCCGTCGATCCTCGCAAGCAGACGGTAGCCGTCGTACTTGATCTCGTAGATCCAGCCCGCGTCGGCGGGCGGCGATGCGACCAGCGTGGCGAGCTGCGGCGCGAGGCTCGAAGGCAGTTTCGCCTGCGGCGCGGCGGCGATGGCGTCGGCGGGCTGCGAGGCCGGGGCCTCGGTCGCGGTCGAAGCCTTGGACACCTTCCTCTTCGCAGCGGTCTTCGCGACGACGACCGGGTCGTCGGAAATCGTCCGGCCCGACAACACGCTGCCGGGCTCGGCCTCGACGACGCTGTACTCGGACGCCGGCCGCGCCGCCTCGTCGCGCTCCTTGATGAGCAGCCACGGCTCCTGCCGTTCGTTGCCCTTGCCGCGCATGCGCACGAGCGTCCAGCCGCCTTCGAGCTTCTTGCCGTGGAGCCTGAACTTGAGCTTGCCGGCGCGGTAGCCGGCCTCCGGGTCGCCGACCGGTTCCCAGGTGCCGTTGTCCCAGACGATCACCGAGCCGGCGCCGTACTGCCCCTTCGGGATCTCGCCCTCGAAGCCGCCGTAGTCGATCGGATGGTCCTCGACGTGGACGGCCATGCGCTTGTCGGCGGGGTCGAGGCTCGGCCCCTTCGGCACGGCCCAGCTCTTGAGCGTGCCGTCGAGCTCGAGGCGGAAGTCGTAGTGCAGATGGCTGGCCGCGTGCTTCTGCACCACGAACGAGAGCGCGCCTTTCGAGGACCTTCCACCCTTCGGCTCGCGCGTGACGGTGAAGTCGCGCTTGCCGAAATAAGGCTCCAGGGCATTCTTCATCGCTGCTCCTGGTGGGTCGGCGGGCGGGTCAGTGCGCCAGCCGCTGCATGAGCCGCGGCACTTCGGCGGCGAGCTCGCTCGCGAGATAGCCGATCGGGCCGACGCGCTCGGCGAGCGCGCGGCCGGCGCGCGAGTGCAGCGCGACGCCCCAGGCGGCGGCCTGTGCGAGCGGCGTGCCGCGCGTGGCGAGGCCGGCGATGAGGCCGGCGAGGACATCCCCCGAGCCCGAGGTCGCGAGGCCGACATGGGTGCTGGCGTGGCACCAGCAACCGCCGTCGGGGGTGGCCACGAAGGTGCTCGGGCCGAGCAGGGCGACGACCGCGTTCCAGCGGATCGAGGCCTCGCGCGCGTAGCGTTCGGGGTCGGCCAGGATCAGCTCCGTCGCCACGCCGATCAGGCTTGCGAGCTCGCCGGCGTACGGCGTCATCAGGAGCGGCCGCTCGAAGCGGCGCAGGTCGACGATCAGCTCCATCGCGAGCGCGTCGAGCACGATCGCGGCGCGCGGCGTGCGCTTGACCAGGCGGCGTACGAAGGCGCGGGTCGCGCTCGAGTCCATCAGGCCGGGGCCGACGAGGACGGCGTCGACCTGGCCGAGCAACGGATCGAGCCGCGCCATGCCGTCGGCCGCGAAGCCGCCGCCCTCCGTTTCGGGCAGGGCGAGGATGCGGGCCTCGGGATGCGACAGCGCGAAGCCGTCGGCCATCGAGGCCGCCGTCGCGACCGCGAGCCGGCCCGCACCGGCGCGCAACGCGGCCATCGCGGCAAGCGACGCCGCGCCGGGCGTCTCGCGGCTGCCTGCCAGGACGAGGAGCGAGCCGCGCTCTTCCCTGCCGGCGACCGCGCCGGGCTCCGGCAGCGGCCAGTCGCGCAGGAGTCGGGCGTCGATCTCGATCGTGGCAGCGGGCGTGGAGGTGAGGATCGTCGCCATTCGGAATTCGGTGCAGCAGGTTGATCGGATGCGCGCGGCGAGGGCGGCCTTCACGCGCAGGGGCTCGACCAAATTCTCGGGCCTTGAGGAACTCGACGAGAGGCGCGTTCGGCGACGTCGGCCTGCAGCAACGGTTGTGCCCGGGCGTTGATCGACTCGCGGTGTAGGCTTGCCGGAACCCGGCGGATCGGTCCGGTCATCGGAGGCGAGCGTGAACGATCTCTTTTCCCTGCACGGCCGCACGGCCCTCGTGACCGGTGGCTCGCGCGGCATCGGCAGAATGATCGCCGCCGGCTTTCTCGCCCAGGGTGCGCGGGTCTACCTGTCGTCGCGCAAGGCCGAAGCCTGCGAGAGGACGGCCGCCGAGCTGTCCGCCCAGGGCGATTGCCTCGCGCTGCCGGCCGACGTGTCGACGATGGAAGGCATCGCCGCGCTCGCGGCGGCCTATGGCGCACGCGAGCCGCGCCTCGACATCCTCGTCAACAACGCCGGCGCGGCGTGGGGCGAAAGCTTCGACACCTTTCCCGAGAAGGGTTGGGACAAGGTCGTCGACCTCAACCTGAAGACGCCGTTCTTCCTCACCCAGGCGCTGCACGGGGCGCTCAAGGCCGCGGCGAGCGAGGACCGGCCGGCCAAGGTGATCAACATCGCGTCCATCGACGGCGTCTCCGTCAATCCTCAGGAGACGTATTCGTACGCGGCGAGCAAGGCGGGCCTCATCCACATGACGCGGCGCATGGCGCTGCGCCTGATCGAGGACAGGATCGTGGTCACGGCGATCGCGCCGGGCGCGTTCGCGTCGGAGATGAACCGGGCCGCGCGCGATCAGGGCGAGGAAGTCGCCCGGCGCATCCCGGCACGCCGCATCGGCCGCGACGAGGACATGGCCGGCGCCGCGATCTACCTTGCTTCGCGGGCGGGCGACTACGTGGTGGGCTCGACGCTGGTCGTCGACGGCGGGGTCACGCACGCGCGGGGGTGAGCCCGAAGAGGAAAAAAAGCGCGCTCCGGCGCCGCTTGACCCCCTGTCCGCTGTCAGACAAATCATTGACTTTTGTCCGCGCATGGACTAGTCTCGGCGCGCTCGCGGCGATTCGGCGAAGCGAGCGATCACCACGATGAGCGCACTTCTCAAGCCCGCCACGCCCGCGGTCGACCTCACGTCGGCGAAGGCTGCCGCGGCGGCGCTGCGCACCTTCTTTCGCATCGCCGAGGCCTGGCGCCTCACGATCGCCGAGCAGACCACGCTCCTCGGCGTCGCCCGGGCGACGCTCTACCAGTGGAAGCAGGGCAAGGTCGGGCCGCTCGATCGCCATCTCCTCGAGCGGCTCTCGCACCTGTTCGGCATCTATTCGTCGCTGCAGATCCTCTTTCCGGTCGCCGCCCGCGCCGACGAGTGGCTGAGGCGGCCCAACAGCGCGCCGATGCTGGGCGCCCGCTCGGCGCTCGAGCGCATGCTCGCCGGCCAGGTCTCCGATCTCTACGTCGTGCGCCAGTACCTCGACGCGCAGCGCGGCGGCAAGGCGTGACGGCGGTCGACCCCGCGACGGTTGCGCTCCGGCGCGTTTCGTGGCGGCCGTCGTATCGGCTGATCGCCTCGCGCTATCCGGTCGTGGGGCTGTACGACCGGGTCGCCGATCCGGCCGATCTCGACGTCGTCTTCGCGATCGAGCAGCTCGCCAATCCCCGCATCCGCGACCAGATCGGCGAGCTCGCGCTCGTGGCACCCGAGGAACGCGTGAGCGGGCCGGGCGCGACGCCGGTGATGGCCGCGTTCACGCACCTCAACCCCGAAGGCTCGCGCTTCTCCGACGGCTCGTACGGCGTCTACTACGCTGCCCATTCGCTCGAGACCGCGGTGGCCGAGGTCAGCCACCATC
>JBBSBZ010000074.1:0-13065 GCA_038250795.1 Burkholderiales bacterium
CGGCGCAGGATCTTCGGAAAGTAGGTGACCTTGGTCTCGGTCATGAGGTTGACCTTCACGCCGATGCGTGCGAGGTTGGCGGCCACCGCCTGGCAGATCGCCGCGTCGTTGACGTAGCGGTCGTTCGGGCAGTTCATGCCGACCTCGAACCCGTTCGGATAGCCGGCCTCGGCGAGCAGCTTCTTCGCGGCCTCGGTGTCGTACGGCGGGCGCTTGTTCATGTCGGGCTGGAAGCCGCGGACGGCCGCGCCGACCATCTCCGCCGTGGGCAAGGCAGCGCCACGCATCACGCGCGACTTGATCGTCTCCTCGTCGATCGCTTCGTAGAAGGCACGGCGCACGCGCACGTCCTTGAACGGATTCTTGCCCTTGACGTTGCTGAACAGGAGCTCGTCGCGCTTCTGGTCCATGCCGAGGAAGATCGTGCGCAGCTCCGGGCCCTGCAGCACGTTCAGGCCGGCCGCCTTGACGCGCTCGACGTCCTGCAGCGGCACCGGCTCCATCACGTCGGTCTCGCCGGAGAGCATGGCCGCGACCCGGGTGGCGTCGTTGCCGATGGGCGTGAACACGACTTCGTCGAGATTGCTCTCGGACTTGCCCCACCAGTTGAAGTTCTTGACGAGCACGGTGCGCACCGACGGCTGGCGCTCCTTGAGGCGGAACGGCCCGGTGCCGTTCGACTTGAAGCTCGCCGTGTTCTCGATGCCCTTGCGGCGGTCGACCGGGTGCTCGGCCTTGTTCTCCTCGCACCACTTCTTGCTCATCATCGCCAGCGTGGTGAGCGTGTCGGGCAGGATCGGGTACGGCGCTGCGGTTTCGATCTCGACGGCGAATTCGCCGACCTTGCGCACGTCCTTGATCGGATTGGTGTAGCCCTTCATGTCGGAGCCGTCGCCGGCGGCGCGCTTGAAGGTGAAGATCACGTCGTCGGCCGTGAAGGGCGTGCCGTCGTGGAATTTGACGCCCTGGCGAAGGTCGAAGCGCCAGACGGTCGGGCTCATCTGGCTCCACTTCGTCGCCAGTGCGGGCGTGAGGCTCATGTCCTTGCCGCGCTCGATCAGCGGCTCGTAGACGTTTCCGGTGAAGCTGAGCTGCAGGCTCTCGTTGAGGGAGTGCGGATCCATCGACTGGACGTCGCCCTGGTCGGAGACACGAAGGGTGACGGCCTGTGTGAGCGGCGCGACGAGAACGAGCGTGCCGGCGAGCAGCCAGGGGGCGATTCTTTGCATGAGAGCTTCCTTGTAAGGGCAGAGAGACCGGGAAATCAGTGCGCGCCGGCGGCGCGTTCGACGCGCAGGCGCGGGTCGACGGCGAAATAGAGCAGGTCGACGACGAGATTGATCACGACGAAGATCAGGGCGACCAGGCAGAGGTAGGCGGCCATCACCGGAATGTCGGCGAACTGGACGGCCTGGATGAAGAGCAGGCCCATGCCGGGCCACTGAAAGACCGTCTCCGTGATGATGGCGAACGCGATCAGGCCGCCGATCTGCAGGCCGGTGATGGTGATCACGGGGACGAGCGTGTTCTTCAGGGCGTGCCGAAAGTACACCGCGCGATCGGGCAGGCCGCGCGCGCGTGCGAACTTGATGTAGTCGGTGCGCAGCACCTCGAGCATCTCGGAGCGGACGAGCCGCATGATGAGCGTGAGCTGGAAGACCGCGAGCGTGATCGCAGGCAGCACCAGATGGCGCCAGCCGTCGAGGCTCGTCATCCCGGTGGTCCACGGGCCGAAGGCCGTCACTTCGCCGCGGCCGAAGCTGGGCAGCCATTTCAGCATCACGGCAAAGACGAGGATGAGCAGGATGCCGACGAGAAATGGCGGCAGGGAGACGCCGAGAAGCGAGGTCGTCATCATGGCCTGCGACAGGAAGGTTCCTCGCCGCAGCGCGGCAAATACGCCCATCGGGATGCCGATGGCCAGGGCCATGACAGCGGCCAGAAGCGTGAGCTCGAGTGTCGCCGGCAGCCGCTCGGCGATCAGCGACGAGACCTTGCGGCCCTGTCGCAGACTGAGGCCGAACTCGCCCTGCACTGCACGGCCCACGAACTGCGCGAACTGGACCGGAAACGGGCTGTCGAGACCGAGGTCGCGCCGCAGCTGCAGGCGCTGTTGCGGCGTTGCGTCCTGGCCCAGGATGTTCGTGACCGGATCGCCCACGTACTGGAAGAGCATGAAGGAGATGAACGCGACCGTCAGCATCACGAGGACGGCCTGGACAAGGCGACGAATGACGAAGGCGAACATCTGACCCAGTGAATAACGCGTCGAAGCGTCTGTTCCGCAGCTCGGTGAGCGGTCGGCGTGCGGTCGTCAGGTGCCGAGGTCGCGACCTGGCGCATCGCCCGAGCGCATCAGCGATGAGAGCAAATCACGGGCCGGAGGTCAAAAGGGAATGCCCGCACCTGCGTCGCGACGAAGAAAGAAAAAGGCCGCCCGAAGGCGGCCTTTCGAAGATCGGGCGGGTCGCGCGAGGCGACTGCCGATCAGAAGAAGTGGCGGATGCCGACTTCGAAGCCCTTCGAGCTGCCACCAGCAGTCGGCGCAAGGGAACCGCCCGGCAGCGAAACGGTCGTGCCGTCCTTGTTCCCGAGGCGCGCCACCGTGCCGTACATCGCCGTCCGCTTGGACAGGTTGTACTGGTAGGTTGCCTTGAGGTTGTCGACGGTCGTGTCCGCGCCGACATTGGGGTTGACCTTGCTGCGGTCGTAGCCGACCCGAACTTCGGACTGGCCGAAGGGGATCGAGCCGCCGATTTCCCAACGGCTCTCCTTGAAGGTCGGGAGCTTCTCGCGGTCGTAGTAGCCCATCAGCTTGAAGAAGCCGAAGTCCCACGAGCCGCCGACGTTGGCGGTCTTGTTGCTGCCGCCCGCGACCCGAACGGACGAGTAGGCTGCCGCGACATCGAACGGGCCCGCACGGAAGCCGAGTTGACCACCGAGGTAGCGACCACCCTTGTCGCCGCTGGTGCCGTTCTCGGAAGCCGCCACCATCAGCTGGCCGTAGAGGCCACCCAGGTTGCTCGGCAGGAAGTAGCCGATCGAATTGTCCTGGCGAACCTGGACGTAGCGAGCGACGTTGCCGGTGCTGCCGAGGCCGTTGAAGCCGAACGGATCGAACAGGGCCTGGGTCCAGAACGTCGGCACGTAGTCACGGCCGAGGCGCAGTTCGCCGGCGTTGCTGTAGAGGCTGACCGTCGAACGACGATTCCAGAACTTGGTGGCGTTGGACGTGCCGGTGTCGGGGTTGATGCCCGAGCGCAGGTTGAAGCCAGCCTTCAGGCCGCCGCCGAGGTCTTCGATGCCCTGGAGTCGGAACTCGCTGCTGTTGACGCCGTCGGTCGATTCGCTGAAGTAGCGCGTCTGGCCGCTGTTCTTGATGTACTTGCCACCAACGTCAACGGTGCCGAACAGCTGGACTGACGACTGCGCCGAAGCCAGGCCGGTGAAAGCGCCCAGAACTGCGAGAGCGAGCAGAGATTTTTTCATTGCAACTATCTCCTAGGTTGAAACAAGAGGTCCCGATCACCGAAAACCCGCGTTGGAGCAGATCAGGCACAACTCCCTGAAGCGGGAAGTTGGATGTATTGCACCAGAGCGATCCCGGGCTGGAAAGCCTTGCGGCACAAAAAAAGGGCTTATGTTGTCTTGACACAACGAGGGGTTTCGCCCGTCGCAGGACCCCTCCGGCGTTATTCTCGATCCTTCTCCATGAGCCCCGTCACCCTCTCCCCGAGCGACCGCCTGCTGAGCGTCCTCGACCGCTCTCTGCGAGCGCTCACGAGCACGCCGCAGGCATCGCGCCCGCGGCCACGGGCGCCCTTGGGCGACGCCCTCGACGACGACGAACGCCGTCGCGCCGGTGCGCTGATGCGGGTCAATCACGTCGGCGAGGTCTGCGCGCAGGCCCTCTACGTGGCGCAATCGCTGACCACGGCCGACCCTGCGCTGCGCGACCAGTTCGAGAAGGCCGCCGGCGACGAGACGGATCATCTCGCCTGGACAGCCGAGCGGCTGACTGAACTGGGCGCGCACCGCAGTCTGCTCAATCCGCTCTGGTATGCCGGCGCCTTCGGCATCGGCCTGATTGCCGGGCGTTCGGGCGACGCGACGAGCCTCGGCTTCGTGGTCGAGACGGAGCGCCAGGTCGAGCGTCATCTCGATGGCCACCTGGCCCGACTGCCGGCGGCCGATCTCGCTTCGCGAGCGATCGTCGAGCAGATGAAGTCCGACGAGGCCGGACACGCCGGCGCCGCCGAGCAAGCCGGTGCGCGCCGGCTGCCGCTGCCGGTGCGTTTGGCGATGCGCGCCGCCGCGCGCGTCATGACGACGACCGCCTACTACGTCTGATCCGCGACGGCGACGAGCTCGAAGCTCGTCGTGACGGCGGCCGTCCTGGCCAGCATGATCGTGGCCGAGCAGTACTTTTCGTGCGACAGCGCGATCGCGCGCTCGACCGCGTCCGCGGGCACGCCGGCGCCGGTGATGACGAAGTGCAGATGGATGGCGGTGAAGACCTTCGGGTCTGTTTCTGCCCGCTGCGCGTCGACCTTGACCCTGCAGGCACGTACGTCGTGGCGGCCGCGCCTGAGGATCAGGACCACGTCGTATGCCGTGCAGGCGCCCGTGCCGGCGAGCACCGTTTCCATCGGCCGCGGCGCCAGGTTTCGCCCGCCGCCGTCCGGCGCGCCGTCCATCACGATCAGGTGGCCGCTGCCCGTCTCGGCGCTGAACGCCATGCCGCTCGCGGCCATCCATTCGATCGTGCATTCCATGGCAAAGCTCCGTTGTTGCGGTGCAGCAAAATGGCACCTACACTCGATTCCATTCGCGGAGTCGTTGGAGCCGTTCCCTAGGCCGCCCCTCGCGTCGATCCGATTGTCTCCTCCACCTTCTTCATGGGTGGATTCGGCCCGAGGCCGCAAGGTCTCGGGCTCTCTTTCCTGGCCGTGCGACACGCGGCACTGTCCGAGGGCGCCGCTATGATCCTCGCCCTCTCTCTTCGCCTGCCCGGAGACCTATTCAAGGCATGACGCCGTCCGTTCGCAAGCCCGCGACGCCGCCCCCGCTGGCGCTCGCCGGCTACCTGCAGAAGATCCTCACGGCGCGGGTCTACGACGTCGCCATCGAGAGCGCGCTCGACGCCGCGCCGGCGCTGTCCGCGCGACTTGCGAACCACGTGTTCCTCAAGCGCGAGGACACGCAGCCGGTGTTCAGCTTCAAGCTGCGCGGTGCGTACAACAAGATGGCGCTGCTGCCGCAAGACGCCCGCGCCAGAGGCGTCATCTGCGCCTCGGCCGGCAACCACGCGCAAGGCGTCGCGCTGGCAGCGCGCCGGCTCGGCTGCCAGGCTCTGATCGTGATGCCGACGACGACGCCTTCGCTCAAGATCGACGCCGTTCGCGCCCTCGGCGGCGAGGTCGTCCTGCACGGCGACAGCTACTCCGACGCCTACGCCCGGGCTCTCGAGCTCGAGGCCGAGCGCGGCCTGACCTTCGTGCATCCCTTCGACGACCCCGACGTCATCGCCGGCCAGGGCACGGTCGCGATGGAGATCCTGCGCCAGCATCAGGGGCCGATCGACGCGATCTTCGTCGCCGTCGGCGGTGGCGGCCTCATCTCGGGAATCGCCGCCTTCGTGAAGGCGGTGCGCCCCGAGATCCGCATCGTCGGCGTGCAGATGAACGACTCCGACGCGATGCTCCAATCCGTGCGGGCCGGACGCCGCGTCGAGCTCGCCGACGTCGGCCTCTTTTCCGACGGCACGGCCGTCAAGCGCGTCGGCGCCGAGACCTTCCGGCTCGCGCGCGAGCTCGTCGACGAGTGGATCGTCGTCGACACCGACGCCGTCTGCGCCGCGATCAAGGACGTCTTCGAGGACACCCGCAGCATCCTGGAGCCCGCCGGCGCGCTGGGCGTCGCCGCGATCAAGCAGTACGTGCATTCGAACGGCACGCGCGGCCGCACCTACGTCGCCATCACCTGCGGCGCGAACATCAACTTCGACCGTCTGCGCTTCGTCGCCGAGCGCGCCGAGGTCGGCGAGGAGCGCGAGGCCCTCTTCGCCGTGACGATCCCGGAAGAGCGCGGCAGCTTCCGGCGCTTCTGCGAGCTGATCGGACCGCGCGCCGTCACCGAGTTCAACTACCGGATCTCGGACGCCGCGACCGCGCATGTCTTCGTCGGCGTCGCGACCGTCGATCGCGCCGAATCGACGCGCCTGGCGAGCGAGTTCGAGAGCCACGGCTTTCCCGCGCTCGACCTCACCGGCGACGAACTCGCCAAGGAGCACGTGCGCCACATGGTCGGCGGACGCAGCCCGCTCGCGCGCGACGAGCGCCTCTACCGGTTCGTGTTTCCCGAGCGACCGGGCGCGCTGATGCGCTTTCTCTCCAGCATGCCGGCAAGCTGGAACATCAGCCTCTTCCACTACCGAAATCAGGGCGCCGACTACGGCCGGATCCTGGTCGGGATGCAGGTGCCGCCGGCCGACGAGCAGCGCTTCGGCGAGTTCGTCGACAGCCTGGCCTATCCCTGCGCGGACGAGACTGCGAATCCCGCGTACCGGCTCTTCCTGGGCTAGCAGCCCGCGCGCCGGACAGAATTTCGGGCCGGCCGGCCGAAGCTACTGCGAGCGTGCGTTGGCGTTGGCGGGCAGCCGGGGTGACGGCGGCAGTGCCACGTTGGGCGGAGGTGGCTGATGCGGCATTCCCATCGCGCCAGCGGCGGGCACCGGCACGCCCGGCGGCAGTGCCCCGGGAGGTGCACCGGTGTGCCCGCCCGCATCGGCCGGCACCGCAATACCGGCCGAGCCTGGATGAGGCACGACGACGCCGCCCATGGAGACCGGTGGCGCGCCGAACCCCGACGGTGGCAGCACGCCCGTGTTGGGCGGCACTAGGACAGGCAGCTCGAGCAGCATGCTGCTGTCGCCCTGCGCCGGACCGATCGAGGCCGTGCGCAGCCCGACCGACTGGACGACGAGGCCACCATCGAGCGCAGCGCCGACGGTGAACGGCTTGGGTGCCTTGCCATCGATGGCAATGAGCGCCAGGCCGCTGCCCGGAATTGACTGCTCCTCCTTCGAGCGCGGCGCCATCACGCCGACGAGCTTGAATCGAGAAGGCGCCGCGGGTGCGGACTCGGCTGCCGCGGCGAGCACCGGCGGCGCACCGAAAAGGCGGGCCAGGTCGCCGCGCACGACCGTGGACTTGCCGACCGCGACGGCATAGGCCGGCGCCCGAGGCGAGCTGGCGGTCAGGCGCAGCAGCCAGAACACGGCGGTTGCGGCGACGAGCGACCAGATCACGAAAGCCGAGACGCGAGCGAACATGCGGCGATTATCATGGAACGCCTGGCGCTGCCCGGCGTCCGAACGGTAGAACTGCACGAGACCGAGCCGATGAAAACGCGACTGAGCCGGCGTGGCTTCACCCTGATCGAGCTGATGGTCGTGCTCGTCATCATCGGCGTGCTGGCGGCGCTGATCGTTCCCAACATGCTCGATCGCGCCGACGACGCGCGCGTCACGGCGGCCCGCACCGACGTCAACAACCTGATGCAGGCGCTCAAGCTCTACAAGCTCGACAACCTGCGCTATCCGAGCCAGGAGCAGGGCCTGCAGGCGCTGGTGACCAAGCCCACGGTGGGCACGATCCCGCCCAACTGGCGGCCCTATCTCGACAAGCTGCCGAGCGATCCGTGGAAGGCGCCGTATCAATACGCCAATCCGGGGCTGAAGGGCGAGATCGACGTCTACAGCTTCGGCGCCGACAACGTCGTCGGCGGCGAAGGCAAGAATGCCGACATCGGCTCCTGGCAGTGAGGCTTTGCCTCCCTGCCCTGGCAGGCACAGGACTGCTTCCTCCCCGCTTCGCTCCCCTCCCTCCGTGAGGAAGGGGTCGGCCCCGCTTGGGCCGCTTGGTGCGACGCGCTCATGGAGGTACCCGCGCGGCTTCACGATGATCGAGCTGATGATCGTGGTGGCGATCATCGCCATCGCCACCGCGGTCGCCAGCCTCGCGCTGCGCGACCCGGCGGCCGCCAAGCTGGAGCAGGAGGCTGTGCGGCTCGCTTCGCTGCTCGAATCGGCGCGCGCCGAGGCGCGCGCGTCGGGCCTGGCGGCCCGCTGGGAGCCGCTCGGCGAGCCGACGGACGCCGAGGCCTTTCGCTTCATCGGCCTGCCGGCGGCGGACCCTCGGCCGACCCGCTGGCTCGATCCGGGCACGAGCGCGCAAGTGATCGGGGCGCGCGCCCTCGTCCTCGGCCCCGAACCGCTGATCGGCGAGCAACGCGTCGTGCTGCGACTCGCGGACCAGCGCCTGATGCTGATCACCGACGGCATCGGCCCCTTCGTCGTCGCCGATGGCGGCGCGGCCAAGCCGTGAGCCCTCGCGCCGCGCGCGGCTTCACGCTGATCGAGGTGCTGGTCGCGCTGACCATCGTCGCGGTCACGCTCGGCGCCGGCATCAAGGCGGCCGGCTCGCTCACCGACAACACCGCGCGCCTGGTCGACGTCACGTCCGCGCAATGGTGCGCCGACAACGAGCTGACTGCGCTCAAGCTCGCGAACCTGTATCCCGGCATCGGCGACAGCGACTTCAGCTGCGAGCAGCTCGGCCGCACCTACGCCGGCAAGCTGATCGTCCGACCGACGCCGAACCCGAACTTTCGCCGTGTCGATGCCCGCATGCTCGACGATCAGGGCCGGCAGATCCTGATCCTGTCGACCATCCTGGGACGCTCGTGATGGCAGGGCGAATGGTGCGGCCGGCCGGGTTCACCCTGGTCGAGGTGTTGGTGGCGATGGTCGTGATGGCGATCATGTCGCTCATGGCCTGGCAAGGCGTCGACGGGATCGTGCGCACGCGCGAGACGAACCAGATTCGCCTGGAGCAGACGCTGCGCCTCGAGACCGTCATCGAGCAGTGGGAGCAGGACCTGGCGTCGCTCCAGCAGACGACCGCCGTGCCGGCGATCACTTGCGACGGACAGAGCGTGCGGCTGACGCGACGCACCGACAACGGCTTGCAGGTCGTCGTCTGGTCGCTGCGGCCGGACAGCCAGGCCAACGTCTGGCAGCGCTGGGCCGGACCCGCCGTGACGACCACCACCGCACTTCAGGAAACATGGCTGCGCACTCAGCAGTTCCAGGGCAGCGAGACCGGCCAGCTGCGCACGCTCACCGGCCTCGAGTCGTGGCAGGTCTACTTCTTCCAGGGCGCGTGGGCGAACTGCCAGTCGAGCCGCAACGCGGCGGCGCCCTCGGCCGCGGCCTCGGCTTTCATCGGCGGGACGACGCTTGTCCCGACGGCACCGACGAGCACCGCCCCGATCCCCGGCGTCGTCGTCAACCCGGGCGCACAGACGCTGCCGGCCGGCGTGCGCATCGTCCTCGCCTTCGCGCCCGGCAGCGGCCTCGTCGGCAATCTCACCCGCGACACCGTGATCGCGCCATGAGGAGTCCGTCGTTTCTGCGACCGCGGCGCGAGCAGCGCGGCGCCGCGCTCCTCACCGCCATGATGATCGTCGCGCTGGTCACGACCCTGGCCGCGGCGATGATCTGGCAGCAGTGGCGCGCGATCCAGGTCGAGACCGCCGAGCGGGCGCGGGCGCAGTCGGCGTGGATCCTCGCCGGCGCGCTCGACTGGGCTCGCCTGATCCTGCGCGAGGACGCGAAGAGCGTCGGCACGAACGGCATGAGCGTCGATCATCTCGGCGAGCCCTGGGCGGTGCCGCTGGCCGAGGCGCGACTGTCGACCTTCCTCGCCGCCGACAAGTCGGACACCGACGACGCGCCCGATGCCTTTCTCTCCGGCGCGATCACCGATGCGCAGGCGCGCTACAACCTCACCAACCTGGTCGTCAACGGCGCCGTCGATCCGGTCGAGCTCGCGACGCTGCAGCGCCTCTGCGCGACCGTCGGCGTCTCCGCCGACGTGGCCACGCGCATCGCGGCCGGCCTGCGCGACGCCGCACCGCCGGCGCCGCCCGGCGCAGCCTCCGCAGCAGCGAGCGCGCCGGCCGTCGATCTGCCGCCACCGGCGGCGAATCCGCCTCTGATGCCGCTCACGGCACGACAGATTGCCTGGTTCGGCATCGATGCCGAGTCGATCAAGACGCTCGAGCCCTACGTCGTCCTCCTGCCCGAGCGAACCTTCGTCAACGCCAACACCGCGGTGCGCGAGGTCCTGGTCGCGGCCATCCCCGGACTCGACCTGGCAACCGCCGAGCGCCTCATCCAGGCGCGCCAGCGGTCTCCCTTCCGCGGCAACATCGACGTCGCGACACTGGCATCGTCGCTGCCGAGGACGAGCTTCGAGCGAATCTCCACCGGCTCGAGCTTCTTCGAAGTCCGCGGCCGCCTGCGCCTCGGCGACGTCGTCCTCGAGCAGCTCTCGCTGGTCCAGCGCAAAGGCGTCACGGTCGTCGTCGTGCATCGCGAGCGGGTCTCGAGCCGCGACACGGTCGGCTCCTAGAAGCGGTCGATGCGCAACAGTTCTCCCATTTCGACACGGGAATAGGGCCCGGGCCGCTGATCGCGGTCGATTAGCGCCCCATGCCTCCCTAGAATCGGCCCCGCCCATGTCCACCCTCGTCATCCAGCTTCCGGAGCATCGCCGCCTGCGCGCCGGCGCGACGGGCGAAGAAGCGATCGAGCCGTCGCGACGGCGCGAGTACCTCTACGCGACCAGCGGCGACGGCATCGAGCTCGACGCGCAGGGCGAGGCGGCGGCGGCGCTGCTGCCGCGCGGCTCGAACGTGATCGCCGTCATCCAGGAAGCCGATGTCAGCTGGCATCGCGTCACCCTGCCCCGGGCGCCGGCGTCGCGCCTGCGCATGGCGCTCATCGGCGTGCTCGAGGAGGCGCTGCTCGAGGACGCCGAGACCATCCATCTGGCCGTCGCACCGTCCGCCACCGCCGGCCAGCCGACGTGGGTCGCCGCGGTCGACCGTGCCTGGCTGCAGAACGAGCTCGCCACGCTCGAGAAGAGCGGCGTCTTCGTCGACCGCGTCGTGCCGATGGCCTGGCCCGACGATCCTCCAGCCGGCCACTTCCGCGCCCCGCTCGCGTCGGGCATCGGCACCATCGAAGGCGTCTACCTCACCTGGGCGAGCACCGACGGCGTCGCGACCGTGCGCCTCGACGGCGGCCTGGCGCGCGCGATCGTGCCGAATCCGCCGCCCGTGGCGACCCGCTGGACCGCCGCGCCGATGGCCGCAGCTGCGGCCGAGCAGTGGCTCGGCGCGCCGGTCAACGTCATGCCGGCCGAGCAGCGCCTGCTCCAGGCCGGCCGAAGTCTCTGGAACCTGCGCCAGTTCGAGCTCGCGCGGCGCACCCGCGGCGCGCGAGCGTTCGGCGACTGGCTGCGCAAGGCGCGCAGCCCGGCCTGGCGCCCGGTCCGGATCGGCCTCGCTGCGCTGATCGCAGCGCATATCGTCGGCCTCAATCTCTGGGCATGGCACGAGAAAGCGCAGGTCGAGGCGCGGCGCGTCGCGATCCAGTCGCTGGTCAAGAAGACCTTCCCGCGCGTCGGCCCCGGCGACGTCCAGCGCGACGCCGCTGCCGTCATGGCGCGCGAGACGCAGTCGCTGCGAACGCTCGCCGGCAAGGCGGGCGAGAGCGATCTCGAGCCGATGCTCCAGGCCGCGGCCGCCGCCTGGCCGGGCGAGCGCCCGCCGGTCGAGAACCTGCGCTTCGAGCCGGGCAAGCTGACTCTGGCGGCCAGCGGCTGGAGCGACCAGCAGATCGACCAGTTCCGCGCTGCCCTGCGCCCTTCCGGGTTTCGCGTCGAAGCGGCCGAAGGCCGGCTGGTGATGTCGCGCGTCAGACCGGGGGACGCGACATGAGCCGACGGGACGCTTGCGAACCGGAACCCGCAGCGCGCGGCGCCGAGGCGTTCGCATGAGCACCGACGGGCTCTCGTTGCCGCCACCGACGGGCTCAGCACGCGCCGAGGTCAAGCGCTTCTGGCAGGGGCTCGCGCCGCGTGAGCGGCAGATGGTGGTCGCAGTCTCGATCGTGCTCGTCGTCTTCATCATCTGGCTCGTCGCCATCCAGCCGGCGCTGCGCACCCTGCGCGAGACCCCGACCGAGCTCGACCGGCTCGAGCTCCAGCTGCAGCAGATGCAGATCGCGGCGCTCGAGAGCGAGACACTGCGCGGCGCCTCGCCGGTACCGGCCGCACAGGCTGCCGAAGCCCTGCGCGCGGCAACCGAGCGCCTGGGCGGCAGCGGCAAGCTCGCGATCCAGGGCGACCGGGCCACGCTCACATTCACCGGGGTTCCGTTCCCGGCCCTGCGCACCTGGCTCGGCGAGGCGCGCAGCGGCGCGCGCGCCCGCCCGGTCGAGGCGCAGCTCCTGAAGGGCACGGGCGGCTACAACGGCACGATCTCGCTCACGCTGCCGGGGGCGTCATGATCCGCAGGAAACGCAATCGCCAGCTCTGGGCACCGACGGTGGCCTCCACCGGCTGGAGCGAGTCGACGCTCGCCGAGCAGGCCTGGGTCGAGGCGCGCGGCGCCGGCAGCCGCTGGGCGATCGCCGGCGCGATCGTCGGCGCGCTGGTCGGCCTGCTCGTCTTCGCGCCCGCGGCGTGGCTGGCGCAGGCCGTCATGTCGTCGAGCGACGGACGGCTCATCCTCTCCGACGCGCGCGGCACGATCTGGTCGGGAAGCGCCGTGCCGGTTCTGGCCGGCGGACCCGACAGCCGCGCCGCGAGCTACGTCCCGGGCCGGCTCGAGTGGACGCTCTCGCCGCGCTGGTACGGCCTGCAGCTCGCCGCGCGCCAGGACTGCTGCATCAACGGCACGATGCTGGCCGAGATCCGGCCCGGCCTCGGCCGCCTTCGCATCAACCTGCTCGCGCCGCCGCAGGGATGGCTCGGCCAGTGGCCGAGCGCTTGGCTCGGCGGCCTCGGCACACCCTGGAACACGCTCCAGCTCGGCGGCACCTTCCGCCTGCTTTCGCCCGGTGCGACGATCGAATCGGCCGAGGGGCGCTGGCACCTCGAAGGCCGGGTCGACCTCGACCTCGAGAGCGTATCGTCGCGCCTGACGACACTC
>JBBSBZ010000075.1:0-13060 GCA_038250795.1 Burkholderiales bacterium
GCCCAGAGCTCGAGCGAGCGATCGGGCCGCTCGGCGACCGGCGTGATCGGCCGGGTGACGAGCGTCGCGCGGTCGCCGCTGATGCTGGCGACGATCGGCATCGCCTGCGCGCCGCCGGCGGCATCGCCGGTCGCACTCAGCACCACGATCACCGGAGGTGCGATCGGGCGGGGGCTCGCGAGCAGCACGGCGAAGCCGATCGCCGCGACGCTTGCGAAGGCGGCGAGGCCGCGCCAGAAGGCCAGACGCGACCAGGCGCCGTTCGTCGACGGCGCGGGTCGGTCGGCCTCGAGCCGGTCGGAGATGCGGCGCCAGACGTCGCTCGACGGCTGCACCGGCGCGAGCACGGCGGTGAGCGGCATCAGCCGGTCGCGCCATGCGATCGTCGCGTCGCGAAGCTCGGTGTGTGCCGGCAGCAGCGACTCGAAGCGCCGGCGTGCCGGCCCGCGCAGCGTGCCGATCACGTAGTCGGCCGCCAGGGCGTCGGCGAGCTCGCTGCGGCCGTAGTCCATGTCAGTCGGTCGCGCTCGCGGCGTCGCGCGTGGCGGCGCCCTGCAGGCAGCTCTTGAGGACCATGAGCGAGCGCCGCACCCATGATTTCACGGTGCCGAGCGGCTGCTGCAACTGCACGGCGACCTCGGCGTGGCTGAGGCCCTGGAAGAACGCCAGGGCGACGCTCTGGCGCTGCAGAGCCGACAGCTTTTCCATGCACGCGGCGAGCGAGCGCGATTCCGACGCCCGGCTCAGGAGCTCGAGCGGGCCGGGTGCGTCGTCTGCCACGGTGTCGTACACGTCGTCGTCCTCGGAGTTGTGCCCCTCGACCGCGGGACCGAGAGTGCGCATCTTGGGTTGGGTCTGAGCGCGGCGCAGGCCGTCGATCGCGCGGTTGCGAGCAATGCTCGTGAGCCACGTGAGAGGCTGGCTCTGAGCCGCATCGAAGCTCTTCGCCGCGCGCCAGACGTTGACGTACACCTCCTGCAGGATGTCTTCGGCCTGGGCTCGGTCCCTCTGGATACGCAGCACCACGGCGAGCAGATGCGAGCTCGTGCGCTCGTAAAGCGTGGCAAATGCCGCGCGATCGCCCAGGCTGGAGCGGGCGAGCAGGCGCGAAAGTTCGTGGCTTCGCTCGGACCAGTCGGCGGGAGTTCGGACCATGGAGGCAGCGTGACGGGGCCAGGGGCCTTCCTACAATTCGGGCGCCCGGAAGACTAACCGAAGAAGAATCCATGGCCCGCCCGAAGCCCCCAGCGCCGACTGCCTCATCGCCCGACGACATCGAGCTCGAGTTCTACGACGCGATGCGGCGTGGCGACGTCGACCGGTTGATGGACTTGTGGTCGGACGACGACGAGATCTGCTGCGTCCATCCCGGCGGCGAGCGCCTGCTCGGCGCGAACGCGATCCGCGCGTCGTTCGAGGCGATCTTCGGCAACGGCACGATCGACGCCGAGCCGCATCGCGTGCGTCGCCTCGAGTCGCACTCGAGCGCCGTGCACAGCGTGGTCGAGCGCATCCGCATCGCGACGGCCGAAGGCGAGCGCTTCGCCTGGGTGGTCGCGACCAATGTCTACCTGAAGTCGGCGCGCGGCTGGCGCCTCGCCGCCCATCACGCGAGCCCGGGTTCGCAGGACGGATCGGTCGAGGGCGCCGAGGCTGCATCGACCTTGCACTGACGCGATGGACGACTTTCGCGCGCCGCGCTGGCTGCCCGGCGGTCACGCGCAGACGATCTGGCCGGTGTTCTTCAGCCGCCGCTTCGACGGCACGCCGCCGCGCTTTCGGCGCGAGCGCTGGACGACGCCGGACGACGATTTCGTCGACGTCGACTGGCTCGGCGAGAACCCCGACGCGCCGCTGCTGGTCGTCTTCCACGGCCTGGAGGGCTCGTCGTCGAGCCACTACGCGCAGGCTTTCGCCGCCGAGGCCGCGCGGCGCGGCTGGCGCTTCGCGATGCCGCACTTTCGCGGCTGCTCGGGCGAGATCAACCGCGCGCCGCGCGCCTACCACTCGGGCGATCACGAGGAGATCGCGTGGATGCTCGGCCGCTGCCGCGAAGCGCATCGCGGCGCCGTCGTCGCGGTCGGCGTCTCGCTCGGCGGCAATGCGCTGCTTCGTTTCGCCGAGGAAGCGGGCGCGATCGCGGCGAGCCGCGTGCGCGCGATCGCCGCGGTATCGGCGCCCCTCGACCTCGCCGCCGGCGCTCGCGCGATCGGCCGCGGCTTCGGCCGCCAGGTCTACACGCGGATGTTCATGCGCACGATGAAGAGGAAGGCCTTCGTCAAGCTGAGACAGCATCCCGGCCTGTTCGACGCCGCGGCGATGAGGAAGGCGCGCGACCTGCGCGACTTCGACGAGATCTTCACCGGGCCGCTCCACGGCTTCGGCGGCGCCGACGACTACTACGCGCGCAGCTCGGCGAGGTCGCAACTGGCCCGGATCCGCATCCCGGCCCTGGTGCTGAACGCGCGCAACGATCCGTTCCTGCCCGCGTCGGCGTTGCCGAGTGCGGGCGAGGTCGGCGCGCACGTCACGCTCTGGCAGCCGGCGCACGGCGGCCACGTCGGTTTCGCGCAGGGTCGCTGGCCCGGCCACCTGCACAGCCTGCCGCGCAGCGTGGCCGACTGGCTGGCCGCGCGCCTCTGAGCGCGGCGCGGCGCAGAATCGCCGGCATGGACGCGATCGTCGCCGCGGCGCTCAGGAAGTGGCCCAACGTGCCGGCCTGCTACGCCTGGCTCGCGCTCGACGCACGCGGTGACTGGTACATGCGCGACGACCGCATCCAGCATGCCGGGCCCTTTCCGCGCGTCAAGGGCAGCCGCATCGACCACGAGAAGCTGCGCGAGTTCATCGGCCGCAACTACGCCGCCGACGAGCGCGGCGCGTGGTTCTTCCAGAACGGGCCGCAGCGGGTCTACGTCGAGCTCGAGGCGGCGCCCTGGGTCTGGCGCCTGCAGGCGGACCCGTCAGCGTCGGACGTGGTGGTCACGAGCCACACGGGCCTTCCAGCACGCGCAGGCGAGGCGTTCCTCGACGAGTCGGGCCGGCTCTTTCTCGCCACCGACCTCGGTCTGGGCATCGTGCATACCCTCGACATGGGCATCGCCGGCGATGCGGTCGAGCGCGGTGCGTGGCAACCGCAGGACGTCGGGTTCGCGGCGCTCGTCGCCCGTTTCGGCTATCGCCTCAGCCCGGAGGCCGAAGCGAAGTCGCGCGAGGGCGAGCGGGCGGACGGGAAGCGGTAGCGCTTCTTACTTGGCGGCGTTGACCATGTAGGTCACGACCGCCTTGATCTCGGCATCGCTCGCGCTCGATCCGCCCCTGGGCGGCATGGCACCGAGGCCCTTGATCGCCACGGCCGTCAGCGCGTCGATGCCCAGCGCGACGCGCGGCGCCCACGCGGCCTTGTCGCCGAACTTCGGCGCACCGGCGACGCCCGAGGCGTGGCAGGCGCTGCAGATCTGGGTGTAGAGCGCCGGCGGCTGGTTGCCGGCCGGCGTCGCGGCCGCGACCTGGGCCGCAGGCGGCGCGACGGTTGCAGCAGCCGGCGCGGCATTCGGCGCGGCCGTCGCGGTCGCGACCGGCGTTGCGGGGCTGGCGCCCGGCGCGGCCGGTGCCGCCGCCGTCGTCGCCGCGCCGGAAGCAGCAGCTTGCGGTGCAGCCGGCTCCGGAAACTTCGCGCCGGCCTTGTCGGCCATGTAGACCACGGCACGCGCGATCTCGTAGTCGCTGAAGTCGCCGCCGCCCTGCGGTGGCATCTGGCCCTTGCCAGCCAGCGCCGAGTGCAGGAGCGCCTCGTAGCCGGTCTTGATCCGCGGCGCCCAGGCGTCGGCGTCTGCGAACTTGGGCGCGCCGAGCACGCCCGCGGTGTGGCACGCGGTGCATTGCGCTGCGAACACCTGCTCGCCGGTCTTCAGCGCGGAGAGGTCCGAGGCGTCCTTGATCTCGACCATGCCGACCGGCCTGATTCGCGCCGAGACCGCCTGCGGCGTCATCAGATCGCTGCCGGCGCCGGGACGCTTGTCGGCCGACACGTACATCACCAGCAGGATGATGACGAAGATCGGCACCACGAATGCGAAGAGGACCGCGAGGATCAGCTGCTTGGGCGTCTTGATCGGACCTTCGTGCGGTCCGTCGATGTCGTTGGTTTCGTGCGCTTCGGTCATCGAGTCCTCAGGGGCGGTGTCGCGCGGCGATGGGCGAGGCATGCCGCCCGCAAGTCGTCGTCCGCGACGAACCCGAAATTATAGAGGGACGACCTCGCGCGCCCCTCTCGCCCGGACCCCCGCTGGTAGACTGCCAACCCGCTGCGCCCGTAGCTCAATGGATAGAGTACTGCCCTCCGAAGGCAGGGGTTGCAGGTTCGATACCTGCCGGGCGCACCACCCCCTCGCGCGGTTCTGCAGCGCGGCCGGCGAATGCCCCGCTGCTCCCGAATCGCTACACCGGCGACGCCGCCACCAGGTGCTCCGACAGGAACCACACCTGCAGTTCGTTGGTGCGCAAGACGTCGCTCACGAGCAGGTCGTTGGTGCCGGAGTCACCGGCGTTCTGAGCCTTTTCGGCGTTCGCGCGGGCTGCCTTGATGATCTGCGTGTGGGCGTCGATGAGGCGCGACAACTGCACCGCGGCCGACTCGCGTCCGCGCGGCGGCCGCGGGATCTTCGTTTCCTCGGCGATGTCGGCGGCCATCGCCAGGGAGATGCCGCCCAGGACCTGGATCCGCTCGGCGATCAGGTCGACGACCGCGACCTGCGCTTCGAAGTGCTTGTCGTACAGCAGGTGCAGCTCGTTGAAGGTCGGGCCGACGACCTGCCAGTGATGCTTCTTGTACATGTCGCGCAAGGTGATCGAGTCGGCGAGCGCCTGGTTCAGGAGCGCGACGCTCTGCTTGGCCACCTTCTCGCCTAGGCCGTGCGGCATCGGCACGATCTCGCCATAGCGCTGGGTCTCGTGCGACCCTGCGCTGCTTTGCTGATGCAGGGTCGGCTTCACGGCTGCCTGAGCGTTGTCGACGTTCGACTTCTTGCCGGTCTTGGGCGCGGACTTCTTGCTGGCCATCGTGATTCCTCGTGAGTTGGACGGGTCGGTTCGCGAGCTTAGCGGCTCGGACGTTGCGCATCCGCGCTGCGCCGTGGCGAATCGTCAACGCGCGGCGCGGTCCTACAAACGAGAAGCGGGCAACCGGCAGAACCGGTTGCCCGCTTCGCGAAGCGAAAGACGTCAGATCGCCGTCGACGTCGGCGCGGCAGGGAGCGGCACGCCGCCCGGACCGGCCTGGAAGGTGAGCGGCGAGATCGGATCGACCTGGCCGACACCCGGCTTGCTCCAGTCGCACACGCCGGTCGGGAAGACCGCGGTCAGGCGCGTCTGCTGTCCGGCCGTGAAGACGACGCCGGTGTAGTCGGCGAAATCCAGCGGCTTCAGCGTGCACTTCAGGATGTTCTCCATCAGCGGCCCGCCTGCGACCTGGTGCGGCGACGAGAACACCGCGAGCCGGGTGTCTGCGTCGCACACCGCCTGGTCGGTGATCGGCGTCGTGAAGGCGATGTCGGCCGTCAGGAAGCAGAAGTCGACCGCCGCCGCCGGCTTGCCGGCGACGACCTGGGCCTGCGTGCGGACCGAGTTCAGGGACGCTTTCGGGGCGCTGTTGAGCAGGCTCGACAGCCAGGTGTCCATGGTCGTGAGCGACTTGTTGGTCACCGCCGCCATCTGCGCCGCGCCGGCCGGCAGCAGGCCCGTGCCGTAGCGCCAGATCACCTGGTTGGCATGGCTTCCCGCGTCGGCGTCGAGCCGGGCGCGCTCCGAGAAACTGCGCCAGTTGTAGTGGATGTCGGTGCCGGTGGGCCCCTCGTCGTAGCCGCGCGAATCAATGATCGCCACCTTGCCGAGGTTCTTGCCGTTCGAGACGATGCCGGACTGGTAGGCGATGGTCAGCGCCGCCGTGTCGGCGACCGAGCGCGCAGCTGTCAGGTTGGAGTCGACGTCGGTGCCGCCGACCTTCTCGTTCAGCGTCACGAACTCCTCGGGCGTGATCTTCGCCGTCAGCAGCGCCTTCAGTCCGTACTGCACGCCGACGTTGTCGTTGGTCGTCAGCGCGCGCTTGCTCGTGCCGCCGGTCAGGCCGGTCGTCGTGCCCCAGACGGCTGCGGCCAAGTCGGCATCGCCGCAGCGCGTGCCCGTCGGGTTGGTCACGGGATCGTAGACCAGCGCGGCCGGCAGGTTGCAGTTGTTCTTCGCCGCGCCGAACGGGGCGATGGTCCCGGCCGCGTTGACGACCGCTTGCACCACGTAGTTGCCCGGCTTGTTGTTGAAGCCGAACGAGTTGTTCCAGCCGTGGCAACCGAGCTGATCGCGGTGACCGTTGATGGCGGCCTTCTTGGCGTCGATCTGCGGTTGCGTCAGGCCGGCCATCAGCGCCGTCCACTCGGGCTTGACGTAGGCGTTTACGAGCAGCACGCAGTCGCTCACCTCGATGCCGGTCGTGATCGAGTCGGGGAAGTCGCAGCTCGGCTGGATGCCGTCAAGCAGGCCGGGGTAGGTCGACACGACGGTGTTCTGCTGGATCGATCCGCCGGAGCAGCCGTTGGCCATCGTGTACTTGATCTCGCCGTAGTTGGCGACGACGTGCTCCTTCATCATCATCGTGGTCTCGTTGACGAGGATGCGGTTGGAGTTGTAGAGCGAGTCGGTGATGCTGTTGTCGGCGACCATGAAGCCGAGCCTCAACGCGGTGTCGTCGTTGACGCCGGTGATGCCGCCGACGGCCCAGTTCTGCTCACTGCGGAACTGCTGGCGGGGCTGGCCGGTCGAGGCGCCGTAGGTGTAGAGCACCTTGCCGTTCCACTGCGCCTGCGGCTTCGTCGCCGTCCAGGCTGCAGCCGTCGGGTCGAAGAGCACAGCGATGTCGTAGATGCCGCGGTTGAGCGTGCCGCGCTCCACCCGCACGATGTACGGCAGCGTGACGCCGGCCGACGTCGTCGTCGACGCGACCGAGGCCGCCGGCGTCGTGCCGGTGACGTAGGGCTGGAAGCACGAGCTGGCCGGCGTCGTCGGATTCGGCACGGCGATGGTCGGCGTCGGATCGGGCAGCGAGAACGAGCAGCCGCCGTCGCCCGCCGCGACGCTCACCGGCGTCGTCGTGCGGTACCAGAGCTTGTACTCGGTGGCGATGTTGCATTGCGCGTCGACAGCGACGGTCGACAGGCCGCTCGCGTTCGAGGCCGGGGTGTTGCCTGCGGCCGCCACCGGCACCGGCGTGGCGCACACCCACGGGCCGGCCTGCGCCGACAGCAGCACCGGCCCGCCGACCGGGTGGTTGGTGATGACGAGCTGGGCGCCGACGATACTTCCGTCGGTCGCCTTCGCGGTGATGACGTTCGCGCCGGTCTTCAACCCGGTGACCACCCCGAGGATCCTGCCACTGGGCTGCTGCGAGAACGCTGCCGTGATGTCGGTGCCGTCGCGATCGACCTTGAGCGTGGCGGGCAGCACGAAGCCGGGCGTGCGGATCTCGACCAGCGCCGAGCCCCCGCTGACGAGGTCGGCGCGGTTCGACAGAGTGGTGATCGTCATGCCGCTGGTCGGCTGCGGGGCGGAGTTGCCGTCGCCGCCGCCGCAGGCGGTGAGGACGAGCGAGGCAAGCGCGGCCGCAAGCGCGGCCGCCTTCAGGCGTGAAACGTTCAAGTTCAATCTCCGGTGCGCCCGGCGGTCGGTGCCGCAGGGTCGTGATCAATGCGTCGGGCAGGAGGCACGACACATCGACAGCTTAGGAGCGAAGGCCCTCACCACAATCGGGGCAGTCACTAGCCAGGCGGAACGCCGATTGCCAGCGAGCACGCGATCTCGATCGGCATGTCGAGAAGGATCTGCGCCATTCCCTTGCCGAGCGGATCGAGGCGGTGCGAGGCCGGGCCGCCGCCGTCGAGCGCCTCGTGCAGCACGAAGTTGATCGCCGCGATGCCCGGCAGGTGAAAGCGCTCGACCCGGCCGCGGACGAGATGCGCCAGGTACGCGCCGACGCGCTCCGGCGTGAGCTCTCGCCAGAGGAGCGGCAGCCACTCCGGCCGCCGCGCGATGACGCCGACGTTGGAGATGTCGCCTTTGTCGCCGCTGCGCGCCCACGCGAGCCGGATCAAGGGCACCGACTCGGTGGGCTCGTCGACGCCGGCCGCAGCGCCCGGGGCCGGCCCGTCGCCCTGCGACGTCACGGGCACGACGCCACCGAAGGACGCGATCGCCACGTCGTCGCGCTTGTTCCGCGACGTCCAGCGCGCCGGCGCCTCGCGCTTGTCGAGCAGGAACGAGAACGGCCGGATCAGCGGCGAGACGCCCGGCCGACCGCCGCCCGGCGAGGTCGTTCCCGGCGACCACGACGTGCCGGCCGGCGCGATCTCGCGCGCGAAGATGTCGAGCGCGCGCCGGTCGGCGTGATCGGCGACGACGCGCACCATCACCTCGCGGTTGGCGCGCGCGCGCGAGTGCGGTCCGTACGAGCTCTCGGCGCCGATGACCTCGACGTGGGTCGCCGCGAAGTCGGCGAAGCCGGCCTCCTGCACGAGCCTTCGAGTGCGCTCGAGGATCGCCGCGCCGGTGCGCTCGGCCTTGGCGACCGCGTCGATGCCGACGATGATCAGCGTGCCCGCGCAGCGATAGCCCCGAAGCGCCGTTGCCGAGACCTTGTAGGTGTCGGTCGGCGCGAGTCCCCTCGCGCCGCTGACCCGGACGCGCCCGTCATCGACCTGCTCGATCACGACCGCTCGGAAGTCGCAGATCACGTCGGGCAGCACGTACGCGCCCGGGTCGCCGATCTCGTAGAGCAGCTGCTCGGCGACGGCCGCGCGCGCGATCAGGCCGCCCGTGCCCTCGGGCTTGACGATGTCGAACGTGCCGTCGGCGCGGCACTCGGCGATCGGGTAGCCGATGTTCGGCCAGTCGGGCACGGAGGCCCAGTCGGTGAAGAGGCCGCCGGTCGCCTGGCAGCCGCATTCGACGATGTGGCCGGCCAGGCTGCCGCCGGCGAGCCGGTCGAACTCGTCGGCGCGCCAGCCGAACTCGTGCATCAGCGGCCCGAGGACGAGGGCGCTGTCGACGACGCGGCCGGTGACGACGATGTCGGCACCGCCCGCGAGCGCCCGCTCGATCGGCAGAGCGCCGAAGTAGGCGTTGGCGCTGGCGACACGCGCCGGCAACGGGGCGCCGTCGTACATGTCGCGGACGCCGCGTGCCGCGAGTTCCGGCACGAGGGCGCCGACGTCGTCGCCTTCGACGACGGCGACCCGCAGCGACAGGCCGGCCGCGGCGATCAGGGCCTCGAGCGCCGTCGCGCATGCCTGCGGGTTGACGCCGCCGGCGTTGCTCACGACCTTGACGCCGCGCGCCGCGAGCTCGCCGAGCACGGGGCGCATCGCGACCTCGACGAAGTCGGTCGCGTAGCCGAGCTCGGCGTTCTTCATGCGTGCCGCGGCGAGGATCGCCATCGTCGTCTCGGCCAGGTAGTCGAAGACGAGGTAGTCGATCCCGCCTGCGGCGATGAGCTGCGGTGCGGCGACGCGGCTGTCGCCCCAGAACCCCGAGGCGCCGCCGATGCGCACGATCCTTTCCGTCGACATGAACGCGTGCCCTTTCGTTGCGTCGCGCCGCGAGGGTAGCAACTTGCGCGACCGCGCCGTGCGGCGACCGGTCGGCCGCTAAACTCGACCGGCACTTTCCTTCGCTGCCGCCGGAGCCGCCCGTGGACCTGCTCGACCCTTCGTCGCTCCCCGACCGCTTCGCGTCGGTCGCCGAGCTCGACGAATTCCTCTCCCGGCCGAGCCGCGTCCTCGTCGACGAGCTCGCGCGCGTCGAGGGCGACCTCCTGATCCTCGGCGTCGCCGGCAAGATGGGGCCGACGCTCGCCCGCCTGGCCAGGCGGGCGACGCCTTCGCGCCGCGTCGTCGGCGTCGCCCGCTTCAGCGACGCGTCGGTGCGCGACCGGCTCGCCACCGACGGCATCGAGACGATCGCGGCCGACCTCCTCGACCGCGCCGCGATCGAGGCCCTGCCCGACGCGCCCAACGTGATCTTCGCCGCCGGCCACAAGTTCGGCGCGACCGGCAACCCCGGTCTCACCTGGGCGATGAACGTCCACGTGCCGGCACTCGTTGCCGAGCGCTACCGGCGTTCGCGCATCGTCGCCTTCTCGACCGGCAACGTCTATGGCCTCGCGCCGGTCGGCAGCGCCGGTGCGAACGAGCGCAAGGTGCCGGCGCCGATCGGCGACTACGCGCAGTCGTGTCTCGGTCGCGAACGCATGTTCGAGCACTTCTCCGCGCGCCACGGCACGCCTGGCCGGATCGTCCGGCTCAACTACGCGATCGACATGCGCTACGGCGTCGTCCTGGACATCGCGTCGAAGGTCCATCGCGGCGAGACCGTCGACGTGACGATGGGCCAGGTCAACGTGATCTGGCAGGGCGACGCCAATGCGCAGGTGCTGCGCTGCCTCGCGCGCTGCACGACGCCGACGACGCCGATCAACATCACCGGCCCGGAAACGATCTCGATCCGCTGGCTCGCGCGCGAGCTCGCGCATCGCCTCGGCGTCGAGGCCAGGCTCTCCGGCGCCGAGGCCGACACGGCGCTGCTCTCCGACACGACCCTGGCCGCATCGGTGTTCGGCTATCCGCTCGTGCCGCTCGGCCGGATGCTCGACTGGGTCGCCGACTGGGTGCGCTCGGGCGGTGCGAGCTTCAACAAGCCGACCAAGTTCGAGGTCCGCAGTGGCGACTTCTGAGGCGCCCGCGATCGAGCAGCTGGGCGCCGGCGACGTTCCCGCCGGCCTGGCCCTGTCGGACGCGGCGGGCTGGAACCAGACCGCCGCGGACTGGGCCTACTTCATCGTCGAAGGCGAGACGTTCGGCATGCGCGACAAGACCGGCCGCCTGGTCGCGACGGCCGCAGCGCTGCCCTACGGAGGCGGCTTCGGCTGGGTCTCGATGGTCCTCGTCGACGCATCCCATCGCCACGGTGGCCTCGCGACCCGCCTGCTCGACGCCTGCATCGCGGCGCTGCGGCGGTCCGGCCGCGTGCCGGTGCTCGACGCGACGCCGGCCGGTGCCGAGGTCTATCGGCGCAGCGGCTTCGTCCAGGGCTTCGCCTTCGATCGCTGGGAAGGGCCGGCGGCGAGCGTCGAGCCCGGCGGCCTCCCGGTGCGCCCCGTGGCCGACCGTCCGATCGAGGCGCGCCGCGGCGCCGACGTCGAGGGCATCCTCGCGCTCGACGCCGCGGCCCACCGCGTCGGCCGGGCCGCCTTGCTGCGCGCCTTCCTGGCCCGCGCCGGCACCCATGCGTGGCTCGCCGCGCCGCGCGACGGCTTCGCAATCGCCCGCACCGGCCGGCGCGCGACCCAGATCGGCCCGGTCGTCGCGGCGCGCACCGCCGATGCCTTGACGCTGGTCGAGAAGGCGCTGGCCGCGAGGGCCGGCCGCATCTTCATCGACGTGCCGGCGCGCGCCACGACCCTGGTGCGCTGGCTCGAGCAGCGCGGCTTCGCGCCGCAGCGCTCCTTCGTCCGCATGGCGCTCGGCGACAGTGCGTTGCTGGCGGCGGACCTGCGCATGTTCGCGCTGGCCGGGCCGGAGTTCGGCTGATGACGACGACCGCCGACCCGCTGTTGCGCGAGCGACTCTTCTCGGGGCTCGCGATCCCGGCGCATCCGCTCGCCCTCGATGCGCGGCGCCAGCTCGACCGCCGCCGCCAGCGCGCGCTCGCGCGCTACTACCTCGACGCCGGCGCGGGCGGGCTCGCCGTGGGCGTGCACACGACCCAGTTCGCGATCCGCGAAGCCGGTCTCTTCGAAGAGGTGCTGACGCTCGCCGCCGAGACCGCGCGCGACTGGAAGCGCCTGCCGGGTGTCGACCCGGGGCGGCCCCTGCTCGTCGCCGGCGCGTGCGGCCGCACCGCGCAGGCCGTCGCCGAGGCGCGCCTCTCTCGCGGGCTGGGCTACGACGCCGTGCTGCTCAGCCTCGCGGCGATGAAGGGAGCGAGCGACGACGAGCTCATCGCCCATTGCGAGGCAGTTGCGCGCGAGATGCCGCTGATCGGCTTCTACCTGCAGCCGGCGGTCGGCGGCCTCGAGCTCGGTGTGCCGTTCTGGACCCGCTTCGCCGCGCTCGACAACGTCGTTGCGATCAAGGTCGCGCCGTTCAACCGCTACCGCACGATCGACGTCGTGCGCGGCCTCGTCGCCGCACGCGTCGAGAAGCGCGTCGCGCTCTACACCGGCAACGACGACCACATCGTGCTCGATCTCGTGACGCCGTTCGTGGCGATGCGCGACGGTGCGCCGGTGACGGTGCGCTTTCGCGGCGGCCTGCTCGGCCACTGGTCGGTGTGGACCAGGAGCGCGGTCGGGCTCCTCGAACGCTGCAAGGCGGCGGTCCTGCGCCATGAGCAGAGCGGCGCGATCGAGAGCGACCTGCTCGCGCTCGACAGCCGCGTCACCGACTGCAACAGCGCCTTCTTCGACGTCGCCAACGATTTCCACGGCTGCATCGCCGGCTGCCACGAGGTCCTGCGGCGCCAGGGCCTCCTCGAGCGGATCGACTGCCTCGATCCCGAGGAGGGTCTCGGCCGCGGCCAGCGCGAGGCGATCGATCGCGTCCTGCGCGACCATGCCGATCTCGCCGACGACGCCTTCGTCGCGGCGAACCTCGAGCGCTGGCTCGCCTGACGGAGGGCACGCTCGATGACCGACTCGCCTCCGCACGCGCCCCGGGTCACGGTGCTCGGCGTCGAGGGATTCGAGCAACCGTTCAAGCTGCGCTTGCCGTTTCGCTTCGGCGTCATCACCGTCACCGAAGGGCGCCAGGTATTCCTTCGCGTCCACCTGCGACTCGAAGACGGCCGCGAGGGCTTCGGCTACGCCGCCGAGATGCTCGCGGCGAAGTGGTTCGACAAGAACCCGGCGCTCAGCGACGCCCAGAACCAGGACCAGCTGCGCCGCGCGATCGAGCTCGCGGCCGCCGCCTACCAGGACGCGACGCCCTCGACGCCCTTCGACCTCTTCGCCGACAACTAC
>JBBSBZ010000076.1:0-12999 GCA_038250795.1 Burkholderiales bacterium
CGGCGGGTTGATCGAGCAGAAGGTCGACGAGGGCTCGAAGGAGCTCCAGTGCATCAAGACGACGCTGCTCGCATCGATGCAGGGCTACGCGCCGCAGGTTGCCGTCGAGTTCGGCCGCAAGGTGCTGTACTCGAAGGACCGTCCGACCTTCATCGAGCTCGAGGACCACGTGAAGGGCAAGAAGTAGCCATGACGCCCCCACGCCCCGAGCGTCGCGTCGACCAGGACTAGGACATGGCCGGCGACTCGAAGAAGCTCCAGCCGATCATCATCAAGCGCGTCAAGAAGGGCGGCCATGCCGTCCATGGCGGCGCGTGGAAGATCGCCTACGCCGACTTCGTGACGGCGATGATGGCGTTCTTCCTCCTCATGTGGCTGCTCGGCTCGACCACCGACGGCGACAAGAAGGGCATCGCCGACTTCTTCAACGCGCCGCTCAAGGTCTCGCTCATGGGCGGCAGCGGCTCGGGCGATTCGTCGAGCGTCGTGCGCGGCGGAGGCACCGACCTGTCGCGCAGCAACGGCCAGGTTCGTGACGGCGACATTCCGGTCAAGAGGAAGCTGATCAACCTGAAGTCGCTCGAGGCTGAGCACAAGCGCGCCGAGGTCGCCAAGCTGCGCGAACTGAAGAAGAAGGTCGAGGAGGTACTCGACGCGAGCCCCAAGCTCGCGGCGATGAAGTCGCAGATCCGCCTCGACATGACCCGCGACGGCCTGCGCATCCAGATCGTCGACGAGCAGGCGCGGCCGATGTTCGACAGCGGCAGCGCCGTCGTCAAGCCCTACATGCGCGAGCTCCTGCGCGAGATCGGCCACGTCCTGTCGGAGGTGCCCAATCGCATCACGCTCGAGGGCCACACCGACGCGCAGCCGTTCTCGGGCGGCGACCGCGGCTACAGCAACTGGGAGCTCTCGAGCGATCGCGCCAACGCGTCGCGCCGCGAACTGGTGAGCGGCGGCCTGCCCGAGGAGCACATGCTGCTGGTCCAGGGCCTGGCCTCGAGCAATCTCTTCGTCGCGGCCGACCCGCAGAGCCCGATGAACCGGCGCATCAGCATCATCGTCATGAACCGCGAGGCCGAGGACCGGCTGCTCAAGGTTCAGCCCGAGCCGGCCGACGCCGAGGGTGGCGCCACCGTGGAGGTCGGCGAAGCGCCCGCGAACGCGGCAGCGCCGGCCACCGTCAACGCGCCGCCGGTGCCGGGCGTGTCGATCGCGCCGGTCTCGATCGTGCCGCCGGCGCGCAGATAGTCGCCCGCCGAAAGGCAACCCGCAGGTTCCGGCCGGTCGCTTCGCCTCGACCGCCGCCTCGGTGCGCCGCGCCGTCGCGCACGCGACCGTTCGTCCATCCTGGCGGTCGAGATTTGAGAGACGTTTCGACCCCTTATCGCGCTCAAGTTCGGCGCCGTGGTTGAAACAATGCTTTCGACATGGCCGACTCCGCACAGGACAAGACGCTTCCCGCGTCACCGCGCAAGATCCAGAAGGCGCGCGATGAAGGACAGGTCGCGCGCTCACGCGACCTCGGCCACTTCGCCTCGATCGCCGGCGGCGGGGTGGCCCTCTTCGTCGCCGTGCCGCCGGCCTCGGCCTGGCTGAAGGACGCCCTCGCGAGGTCGCTGCGCTTCGACCGCACGGTCGCGCTCGGCAGCGATGCGATGTCGGCCCAGCTCCTGGCCTGGACCCAGGTGCTGCTTCTCGCGGTCGTGCCTTTCAGCCTCATCATGACCGCGCTCGGCGTCGCCAGCGCCGTCGGCATGGGCGGCTGGACGTGGACGCTGAAGCCGCTCGGGCCGAGGCTCGGCGTGCTCAACCCGATCTCCGGCATCGGCCGCGTGTTCTCGAAGCAGCAACTCGTCGATGCCGCCAAGCAGAGCGTGCTCGCGCTCGTGCTCGGCGCGCTCGCCGTGATCTGGATGCAGCATCACCTGCGCGACCTCGTCGGCCTGTTCAGCCAGCCGCTGACGGCGGCGATCGCCTCGGCCGCCGACCTCGTGATCTCGGGCCTCGTGCCCATGATCTTCGCGCTCGCCGTGTTTGCCGTCATCGACGTGCCGCTGCAGAAGAAGCTCTATGCCGACCGGCTGAAGATGAGCCACCAGGAGATGAAGCAGGAGCAGAAGGAACTGCTCGGAAACTCCGAGGTGAAGGGCAAGGTGCGTGCGCGCATGCGCGAGCTCGCGAACCGGCGAATGATGGCCGCCGTGCCGACGGCCGACCTGGTCGTGATGAACCCGACCCACTACGCGGTCGCCCTGAAGTACGACGACAAGACCATGGCCGCGCCGCGCGTCGTCGCCAAGGGCACCGACCTCACGGCCTTGCGCATCCGCGACCTCGCCCAGGGCGCGAGCGTGCCGGTGCTCGAGGCGCCGATGCTGGCGCGCGCGCTTTTCGCCCATGCCGAGATCGAGCAGGAAGTGCCGGCCGCGCTGTTCGCGGCGGTGGCGCAGGTGCTCGCCTATGTCTACCAGCTGCGGGCGGCCCTGAAGGGCCAGGTGCCGATGCCGGGCGCGCTGCCGTCGCTCGACGTGCCGGCCGAGCTCGACCCGCACTTCTCCGCACCCAACCTGCGGCCTGCGCCCTTGCACTGAATCCGACCCCGCATGAACTCGCTCACCCAACAGCTCCAGGCCTGGCTCGGTCCGAACGCCAAGGCGATCCGCGCCCTGATCGCGCCGCTCGTCGTCGTGATGATCCTGGCGATGATGGTGCTGCCGCTGCCGCCGTTCGCGCTCGATCTCCTCTTCACCTTCAACATCGCGATGGCGCTGATGGTGATGATGGTCGCCGCGTACATGGTGCGGCCGCTCGACTTCGCGGCGTTCCCGGCGGTCATCCTGCTGACGACGCTGCTGCGCCTGTCGCTCAACGTCGCCTCGACCCGCGTCGTCCTGCTCGAGGGCCACACCGGCGCCGCCGCGGCCGGCAAGGTGATCGAGTCGTTCGGCCACTTCCTGATCGGCGGCAACTTCGCCGTCGGCCTGATCGTCTTCGCCATCCTCGTCGTCATCAACTTCGTCGTCGTCACCAAGGGCGCCGAGCGGATCGCCGAGGTCGGCGCGCGCTTCACCCTCGATGCGATGCCCGGCAAGCAGATGGCGATCGACGCCGACATGAACGCCGGCCTGATCGACGAGAAGGAAGCCAAGCGGCGCCGCTCCGAGGTGGCCGACGAGGCGGAGTTCTTCGGCTCGATGGACGGCGCCTCGAAATACGTGCGCGGCGACGCGATGGCGGGCCTGCTCATCCTCTTCATCAATATCATCGGCGGCTTCGTCATCGGCGTGCTCCAGCACGACCTGTCGCCGGCACAGGCGGCCGACAGCTACATCCTGCTCGCGGTCGGTGACGCTCTGGTGGCGCAGATCCCGGCGCTGCTGATCTCGGTCGCCGCGGCGATGGTCGTGTCGCGCGTCGGCAAGGATTTCGACGTCGGCAGCCAGATCACGCGGCAGGTGTTCTCTTCGCCGCGCTCGCTCGCCATCGTCGCCGCCGTGCTCACCGTGCTCGGCGTCATCCCGGGCATGCCGCACCTCGTCTTCCTGCTCATCGCCGCCGGTCTCGGCTGGGGCTCGTGGGCGCTGCGCGAGCGCCTTCGCAAGGCCAGGAACGCGCCCAAGGCCGCGCCGGCGCCGCTCGAGGCCAACGCCGAGGCGACGTGGGACGACCTGCAGCCGGTCGACACGCTCGGCCTCGAGGTCGGCTATCGCCTGATCACGCTCGTCGACAAGGCCAGGCAGGGCGACCTGCTCTCGCGGATCAAGGGCGTGCGGCGCAAGTTCGCCCAGGACGTCGGCTTCCTGCCGCCGCCGGTGCACATCCGCGACAACCTCGAACTCAAGCCGAGCTCGTACCGGCTCACGCTGCGCGGCGCGATCGTGGGCGAGGGCGAGGCCTTTCCCGGCATGCTGCTGGCGATCAACCCGGGTGGCGCGACGACGCCGCTGATCGGCACGTCGACCACCGACCCGGCGTTCGGCCTGCCCGCGACCTGGATCGAGGAGCGCCAGCGCGAGCAGGCGCAGATGGCTGGTTTCACGGTCGTTGATTGCGCGACCGTCGTCGCCACCCACCTCTCACACTTGATGCAGGTTCATGCCGCCAGATTGCTCGGACGCGTCGAGACGCAGCAGCTGGTCGAGCATGTGACGAAACTGGCACCCAAGCTCATGGAAGACGTGATCCCCAAGATGGTCGGCATCGCCGCGCTGCAGAAGGTGCTGCAGCTTCTCCTCGAGGAAGGCGTGCACATCCGCGACATGCGCTCGATCGTCGAATGCCTGGCCGAGTACGCCGCCACCATCACCGACCCGGCCGAGCTGGCGCGACGCATCCGCGTCCACCTGGCGCCCTCGATCGTCCAGCAGATCTACGGGCCCACCAAGGAGCTCGACGTCATCGCCCTCGAGCCCGAGCTCGAGCGCATGGTCACCCAGGCGCTCGGCTCGCCGCACGGCGCGGCGCTCGATCCGGGCGTCGCCGACGTGCTCTCGCGCCACGCCGCCGAGTCGGCCAAGCACCAGGAAGACCTCGGCCACCCGGCGTGCCTGCTCGTGCCCGACCTGATCCGCGCGCCGATGGCGCGCCTCCTGAAGCGCGCCGCACCGCGCCTGAAGGTGCTCTCGCACAGCGAGATTCCTGAAACGCATTCCATCCGCATCGGCTCGATCATCGGAGCAGCAGCATGAACGTCAAGCGCTTCACGGCCCGCACTTCCCGCGACGCCTTGCGTCTCGTCCGCGACGCGCTCGGCGAAGACGCCGTCGTGCTTTCGACCCGGCCCTCGGCGGGCGGCGTCGAGGTTCTCGCACTCGCGACCGAGAGCATCGGCCAGCTCGAGGCGCTGTCGAGGGACGAGAGCACTGCGCCCGTCGAGGTCATGCCGAAGGCGGCGGCCGAGCTTGCGGCGACGAGCGCGGAAGACGACGCGGAGCGGCTCTCGATGAGCACGCTCTCGTTCCAGGACTACGTTCGAAAGCGCATGCTCAGGCGCCGCCACGCAACCCTGCACGGCACGCGCGAATCCGCCCCGGCGAGCGCGCCGGCACCGGTCGCACCCCCTGTCGCGGCCGTGCCGATCAGCGTCGCCGCAGCGACCGCCAGGCGCCTCGACGTGCGCCTCGACGACGATCTGCTCTTCCCGGTCGAGAAGGCCGTCGAGGCGCCGGCTGCGCGTCCCGTGGCCGCGGCGACGCCGGTCTTCGACCCGGTGCCGATGCGTGCGAGCGCGCCGGCGGCCGAGCCGTCGTTCGACGCCGCTGCAGCGCTGCGCCGCGAGGGCGAGCTGCTCACCGAGCTGCGCGCCGTCAAGGGCCTGATCGAGGAACGCTTCGGCGTCCTCGCGTTCATGGAAAAGCTGCAGCGCTGTCCGGCGGAAGCGCGACTGTCGCAAAAGCTCCTCGACTGCGGCTTCTCGCCGATCCTCGTGAGGAAGATGGCCGACGGCTTCAAGGCCGAGGTCGGCGACGAGACCGAATGGGCCTCGCACATCCTCGAGCAGAACCTGCTCGCGGCCGGCGCCGACCAGGCGATCGAGGACCGGGGCGGCGTCTTCGCGCTCGTCGGTCCGACGGGCGTCGGCAAGACGACGACGACCGCCAAGATCGCGGCCGCCTTCGCTGCGCGCCACGGCGCCTCGAACCTCGGCCTGATCACGCTCGACGCCTACCGCGTCGGCGCCCACGAGCAGCTGCGCGCCTATGGCCGCATCCTCGGCGTGCCGGTGCACACCGCGCACGACCGTGCCTCGCTCGAGGACCTGCTCGACCTGCTCACGGGCAAGAAGATGGTCCTGATCGACACCGCCGGCATGGCGCAGCGCGACACGCGCACCACGGAGCTGCTCGACATGCTCGCGCACCGCAGCATCCAGCGCCTGCTCGTCCTCAACTCGGCCTCGCAGGGCGAGACGATCGAGGACGTGCTGATCGGCTACCGCGCCAGCTCGTGCGCCGGCATCGTGCTGAGCAAGCTCGACGAGGCCGTCAAGCTCGCGCCGGCGCTCGACGCCGCGATCCGCCATCGCCTCACCGTCGTCGGCATCGCCAACGGCCAGCGCGTGCCGGAAGACTGGCATCGCCTCTCGGCGCACGCCCTCGTGCAGCGCGCGCTGCGCGGCGGCGGCAGCCCCGCCTGGCGGCTCGATGCCGCGGAGATGAACCTGGTCTTCGCCGGCTCGCCTTCGATGTCGTCGACGCCGGTCGGCGCGGCGCTCACTGCCTGACCGACCCGCCGCTCACTTCGCACCGACTCCCATGCCCACACCCTTGCGAAACGACCAGGCCGACGGCCTGCGCCAGATGTTCGCCAGCGCCTGCACACGCTTCGTGCCGGTCGTCTCCAACCCGCACGTCGCCTTCGGCGGAATCATGCTCGAGCGGCTGTGCACCACGTTCGCCGAACGCGGCGCGCGAGTCCTCGTCGTCGATGCCGCCGAGCGCGCCGGCACGCCGGGCGAGATGGCGATGATCGAGCTCGGCCAGTGCGTCGAGCGGCTTTCGCCGCAGGTCGCCTACCTCGCGGCGCGCGGCCTGCCGATCCGCTTCGTCGATGCGCGCGGTTCGACCCACGGCTTTCTGGAGCGCGCCGCCGAGGCCGCACCCGGCTGCGATGTCGTGCTCGTCCACGCCGACGCGCGCGAGCTCTGCCGGATGTTCGCGCACGGCGGTCGCGCCACAGCCCTCGAGGCGATCGACGCTCCGTGCCCGATCGTGCTGGCCGACGACCGGCCGGAGAGCGTCACCCACGCCTATGCCTCGATGAAGCTGCTCGCCACGCGCGCCGGCCTCGTCGTCGCCGACCTGCTGCTGGGCGCCGCGCCGCACTCTCCGCGCGCCGAGCGCATCGCCGAGAAGCTCGCCGGCTGCGCCGACAACTTCTTCGCCGGCGTGCTGCGCGACTGGGCACGCATCGACCCGGCAGGCGATGCCGGCGATGCGCCGAGCGAAGGCCTGCGCCGGCTGGTCGCCTCGAGATTCGAGAAGCACGTCGCGATCCGCCCGTCTTCGAACCCCGTTTCGCGCCGCCTGGCGGGATCGGTGGCCCCATGATCCCCGCGTCAACGAGCCCAAGCATGTACACCGCCAAAGGCCAGCTGGACCTGAACACGACGCTGAAGCAGTACAGCGGCCTGGTTCGCCGCCTGGCGCATCAGATGATCGCCAAGCTGCCGGCCAACGTCGAGATCGACGACCTGATCCAGGTCGGCATGATCGGCCTGGCCGACGCGCTGTCGCGCTTCGACGCCGCCCAGGGCGTGCAGTTCGAGACCTTCGCGACGCAGCGCATCCGCGGCGCGATGCTCGACGAGCTGCGCGGCAACGACTACCTCTCGCGCGGAACGAGGAAGCACCAGCGGTCGATCGAGTCGGCGGTCGCCAAGCTCGAGCAGAAGTTCGGCCGCGCCCCGCAGGAAAGCGAGATCGCCAAGGAAATGGGCATCACGCTGGTCGAGTACCAGGAGCTCCTCGGCAAGGTGCGAGGCACCCAGCTCGTCTACCTCGAGGACATGTCGGGCGCCGATGGCGACAGCGACTTCCTCGACCGCCACGTGGCCGACGCCGAGGCGAATCCGCTCGCGCAGCTGCAGGATCACCGCATGCGCGCGGCGCTGATCGAGGCGATCAAGGTGCTTCCGGAGCGCGAGCAGTACGTGATGAGCATGTACTACGAGCACGACATGAATCTGAAGGAGATCGCGGCCGTGCTGAAGGTCACCGAGTCGCGCGTCTGCCAGCTGCACAGCCAGTCGATCGCGCGCTTGCGGGTGAAGCTGCGCGAGTACTGAGGCGGCCCGGATGGGCAGGCCGGCCTACGCCGGGCCCGAGCGGCGCCGCTTCGTCAATCGAAGCTGGCCGCTGCCGGCGCTGGCCGCGTGGGCGGCCGCGTGGATCGTGTTCGCAGCAACGCGCCGGCTCGGCGCGCCCGACGCGGCAGCCTTCATCGGCGCCGGCCTCTTCGGCGCGGCGCTCTCTCTCGCGGGCGCGACGCCGTGGCGACGGGTCTTCATCGGCGTCGGCTTTCCGCTCTCGTTCGCCGCCTCGGGCGCCGCGGGCAGCGTACCGGCGTGGGCGTGGCTGTTGCCGCTCGCGCTGCTCGCCCTCCTTTATCCGTGGCGCACGTGGCGCGACGCGCCCCTCTTCCCGACGCCGCGCGGCGCGCTGGAGGGCATCGCCCGGCATGTGCCGCTCGGCCGCGAACGGGCGGTGCTCGACGGCGGTTGCGGGCTCGGCGACGGCCTGGTCGAGCTGAGGCGCGAGTATCCCGACGCGGGCATCGAGGGCATCGAATGGAGCCGGCCGCTCGCGGCCATGTGCGCGCTGCGATGCCGCTTCGCGCGGGTCCGCCGCGGCGACCTGTGGGCTGCCGACTGGTCACGCTACGCCCTCGTCTATCTCTTCCAGCGGCCCGAGTCGATGCAGCGCGCGGCCGAGAAGGGCGCGCGCGAGCTCACCGCGGGCGCCTGGCTCGCCAGCCTCGAGTTCGAGATCGCGACGCTGGTGCCGGAGCACGTGCTCGACGGGGCGTCCGGACGCCGGGTCTGGCTCTACCGCGCGCCGTTCCGACACGCCGCGGACTGAGCCGCCGGCGCGCGCGGGCGTACGGCCGTCAGCCGCCCTTGTGCGGGCGCTTGCCCGGATTCTTCTTGCGCGTCGATTTGCCGCGCTCGAGGCTGCGCTTCTGGCCGGTGGGCCGGGTCGTCGTCGGCAGCTTCTTGGTCTTGGCGGGTACGCCGGCGTCGTTGCTCATTCGGTGCTCCTCATAATCGGTGAACGGTACACCACCCATGACGCCCGAACGACTCGCCGAGCCTCGTGACCTGACGCGAACGCTGATCGGCGTGCTCTGCGTCGGCGCGCTGATCGTCGCCGCCTTCTGGATCGTCCGGCCTTTCCTGGCGGCGGCAATCTGGGCGATGACGATCGTCGTCGTCACCTGGCCGCTCCTGCTGCACCTGCAGCACCGGCTCTGGAACAGCCGAGCCCTTGCGATCACGGCGATGATGGTCGTGCTCGTGCTGGTGCTCGCCGTGCCGCTGATGCTGGCCGTCGCGACGCTGGTGTCGAACGCCGGCGAGATCGCCGAGCGCGTCCGCCTGCTCCTGGCCTATCGCATCCCGCCACCGCCCGACTGGCTCGTCCGCCTGCCGATGGTGGGCGAGCGCATCTCCGGCGCCTGGATCGAGTTCGAGGCGGCGGGGCTCGACGGCGTCTGGTCGCGCTTCCTGCCCTACGCCGGCAGCGTGACGACGTGGTTCGTCGCCGAAGCCGGCAGCCTCGGCTTTCTCGCGGTCCAGTTCCTGCTCACGCTGGTCCTCGCCGCCTTCATGTACGCCCATGGCGAGAACGCGGCGCGTGCGGCAGTCCGGCTCGGTCGGCGCGTCGGCGGACGCAACGGCGAGGACCTGGTCCACCTCGCCAGCCTGGCGATCCGCGGCGTGGCGCTCGGCGTGGGGCTCACGGCGGCAATCCAGGCGATCCTCGGCGGCATCGGCCTGGCGGCCGCCGGCGTGCCGTTCGCCGGCCTGCTGACCGTCGTCTGCTTCCTGCTCTGCATCACCCAGATCGGCATGCTGATCGTGCTGCTGCCGGCGGTCGGCTGGGTCTACTGGACCGGCCATCCGACCTGGGGCACGGCGCTCCTCGTGTGGTCGCTCATCGCCAGCCTGATGGACACCGTGCTGCGGCCGCTGCTGGTGCGCCGCACTGCCGACCTGCCGATGCTCCTGATCTTCGTCGGCGTGATCGGCGGGCTGGTCGCGTTCGGCGCGATCGGGATCTTCGTGGGGCCGGTCGTCCTCGCCGTCGCCTACACCTTGCTGCTCACCTGGATGGACCTGAAGCCGCTGCCCGCGCCAGCTGCCGTTCTCCGGGGGCCGGGCGACGACGCTCCCTAGCCGGGCGTCTGCTGCGACTCGAGCCAGTCGACCGCCACCTGGGCGAGGGCGCGCACGCCGAGCGGCAGGCCTGCCTCGTCGATGTAGAAGAGGGGCGAGTGATTCGACGCGGCCGTCTGCGGATCCTGCTCCGGCGGCGTCACGCCGACGAAGAAGAAGAGGCCCGGCACCACGTGCTGGTAGAACGCGAAGTCCTCCGAGCCGGTGACCTTGGGCACGAGCTTGACCCGCGCCTTGCCGGCCACGCGCTCGAGCGTCGGCAGCATCTGCGCGGTGAGCTCGGCGTCGTTCACGGTCACCGGGTAGTTCTTGGTGATGCACACGTCGCAGCCGGCGCGCGATGCCTTGGCGATGAGCTCGGCGGTGTCGGTGACGCGCACGTGGACGTCGTCGCGCATCGTCTCGTCGAAGGTGCGGATGGTGCCGTTCATCTCGACCGAGTCGGGAATGATGTTCTGGCGCACGCCGCCCTTGATGCGGCCGATCGTCACCACCGCCGGCTCGCTCGCGATGTCGATCTGCCGGCTGACGATGGTCTGCAGGCCGAGCACGACCTGCGCCGACACGACGATCGGGTCGACGCCGCGCCACGGCATCGCGCCGTGCGTCTGGCGGCCGTTGACGAGGATGCGAAAGCTGTCGGAGCTGGCCATCGTCGGCCCCGAGCGGTAGCCGATCACGCCGGTCGGCAGCTGCGAGGTGACGTGCAGGCCGAAGATCGCGCCCGGCGCCGGGTTCTCGAGCGCGCCCTCGGCGATCATCATCTTCGCGCCGCCGTCCTCGCCCTCGGGCGGCATTTCCTCGGCCGGCTGGAAGACGAACTTCACCGAGCCGGCCAGCCGGTCGCGCAGGCCGGCGAGCACGGAAGCGACGGCCATCAGGATCGCCACATGCGCGTCGTGGCCGCAGGCATGCATGACGCCGACCTGCTCGCCGTTCCAGGTGGTGGTTGCCTTCGATGCGAACGGCACGTCGGTGCGCTCGGCGACGGGCAGGGCGTCCATGTCGGCGCGCAGCGCGACCACCGGGCCGGGCCGCTTGCCCTTCAGCAAGCCGACGACGCCGGTGTGCGCGACGCCGGTACGCACCTCGTCGAAGCCGAGCTGCTTCAGGTGCGCGGCGACGATGCCGGCGGTGCGCACCTCGCGGTTGCCGAGCTCGGGATGGGCGTGCAGATCGCGGCGCCAGGCGATCAGGTCGGGAACGATCGCGGCGACCGCCGCGTCGATGTCGTCGGCGAGCAGGGGGGCGGGGGCAAGGTCGGTGGCGGTCACGGCGTCTCCTCGTTCGTTCGGATCCATTGTGTCGCCGCGGGCCCCCGTCGGCGAATGCAGGGCGATACCATCGACCGACCATGGTCATCGTCACCGGATCCATCCAGGCGCGCGCCGACACGATCGACGAGATGCGACGCCTGAGCCTGGAGCACGTCGCCCGCTCGCGCGTCGAGCCGGGCTGCATCGAGCACGGCGTCACCGTCGACGTCAACGACGGGCTGCGCCTCGTCTTCTTCGAGCGCTGGACCGACATGGCCGCCTTGCGCGCGCACTTCGAGATGCCGGCGTCGCGCGAGTTCGCGGCGCAGGCGGCACGGCTCGCGGCGCGACCGCCCGAGCTCGCCGCCTACGACGCGAAGGAACTGAAGCTGCGCTGAAGGCGGGGTTCAGCGCCGCGGCGGCGTCAGCTCGACATAGGTCGCGACGTCGTCGAGCACCGGTGCCAGGCCGCGCAGCGGTCGCGCGAAGGCGCCGACGAGCAGGGCGTGCGAGATGCCGCCGTACATCTTCAGCTCGACCGGCACGCCGGCAGCCTTCAGCTTCGCCGCCATCGCCAGCGTGCTGCGTCGCGGACTCACGACCTTGTCGTCGACAGGCGCGGCGAGGAAGGCGCGCAGCGACGCGCTCGTCACGTCGTCGATCGGCTGCGTGTTCGGCGGGTAGTCGGGATGGAAGAAGACCGGCCGGGCCGGCGAGCCCGGCTCGAGCGGCAGGAACTCGTAGGGGCCGGCCAGGCCGATCCACGCCGCGAGATCCTTCGGGCTGTGGCCGGTCGGTGCCAGCCAGCGCGGATCGAGCGCGACCATCGCCGCGTTGTAGCCGCCGGCGCTGTGCCCCATCACGAAAATCCGCCTCGGGTCGCCGCCCAGGCCCGCTGCGTGATCGAGCGACCAGGCGACGGCCAGCGCGCTGTCCTCGAGGAACTCGGGATAGCGCATTTCGGGATAGAGCCGGTAGTCGGCGACGACGGTGAGGATGCCGCGCTCGGCGAGCGCCTCGCCCATGAACCGGTAGTCGGCGCGCTCGCCCGAGACCCAGGTGCCGCCGTAGAAGAAGACGACGACCGGCCAGCCCTCGGGCGGCGCGAGCACCTTGGGCGTGTAGACGTCGAGCCTCTGGCGCGCCAGCGCGCCGTAGGCGACGTCGAGGGTCGGGCGGTAGGTGTCGGTGCGCGCCAGTGCGTTGAGCGCGGTGAGCGGCGAGCAGGCGGCAAGTGCGGCCAGCGCGACCACGATGCCGACGAGTGCCAGGCCGAGCCGGACGATCGATGTCATCGAAAGGCTTACGCGGCCGAAGGCCGTCCGGATGCGCGCGGCCGGGGCATCCGGCGCGGTCAGGCCGCCGCGCCGAGCCGCTGCCGGTGGCGCGCGATCTGCGCGCGCACCTGCTCGGGTGCCGTGCCGCCCGCGACATCGCGCGATGCCAGCGAGCCCTCGAGCGTCAGCGTCGCGATCGCATCGACGCCGATCGCCGGATGAAAGCCCTGCAGCTCGGCGAGGGGCACGTCGCCCAGGCCGACGCCCGTCGCGATCGCATGCTTGACCGCATGGGCAACCGCTTCGTGCGCGTCCCTGAACGGCACGCCCTTCTTCACCAGGTAGTCGGCCAGGTCGGTCGCCGTCGCGTAGCCGCGCAGGGCAGCGCGCTGCATCGCCTCGGCCTTGACTGCGATGCCCGGCACCATCTCGACGAAGACGCGCAGCGTGTCCTTCAGCGTGTCGACGGTGTCGAAGAGCGGCTCCTTGTCTTCCTGGTTGTCCTTGTTGTAGGCCAGCGGCTGGCCCTTCATCAGCACGAGCAGCGACATCAGGTGGCCGACGACCC
>JBBSBZ010000077.1:0-12946 GCA_038250795.1 Burkholderiales bacterium
CTCACGTTCCCGCCCGCTTGGCGACGGGCGAGTACATGTCGAGCAGCCTCATCCGCGTCCCGCTCAGGCGCTCGGACACGACGCCCATCAGGCGCAGCATGAAGACCAGGCCGAATTGCGGGTCGCTCCTGAAGCTGGCGAGAAGCTCTTCGCCCTCGAAGGCCAGCGCGGTCACGGGCTCGAGGGCGCGCGCCTGAAAGTGCTTGCCGGCGTGCGGCAGCAACGCAGACCAGTCGAAGATGTCGCCGTCGTGAAGTGTCTGCACCCGCAGCACGTGGCCCGGCACCTCGAGCTCGATCGCCACCATGCCTTCCTCGAGGAGGTACAGCATCGAATGGTCGTCGCCCTCGCGAAAGATCACCTGGTCGACGGCGAAGCGGACGTGCTTGGCCATGCCGGCGAGACGAGCCTTGTACTCGGGCCTGAACTCGGCGACGAACGGATGCGCCGAGAGATGCTGCGGGGCCTGCGTCATGACTTGCTCCAGCTTGGATGGACAGTTTCCGCCCAAGGCATGGCCGCGACTTGACTTGGCGCAAGGAAAGCCTGATGCCGGGGTCGGGCCGTTCGCCGGTAGCCGCCCCATGTCGGTGCGGCGGCACGACTCAGAACGAGTGCCGCACTCCAGCGGCCAGCCCGCTCTGCGCAGCCCCCGGCCTCGGATTGCTGCCTGGCGCGCCGCCGCTCACCGACGTGGCCAGGCGGCCGCCGTTCGCGACGTGCCCGAGCGTCGCGTAGATCGCCGTGCGCTTCGACAGGCTGTAGGTCGCGCGTGCCGCGACCAGGGTCGCGCGGCTGTCGCTCCCCTTGAAGAGCAGCCTGAATGCCTCGCCTTCGATCCGCAGCAAGGGCGTCGCGGCGTAGAGGGCTCCGAGGTACCACAGGTCGCTGCGCGGCGTGGTCGCGCTGCCGCCGTTGTCGCGCCGGATCAGACCGGCAGCCAGGCGGAGATCCGCCAGTTGTGCGTAGCCGTTGACGGACACGCGCGTGTCCTTCAACGCACCGCTGGTCAGGCCGGCGAACGCGCCGGGGCCGCCGCGGATCTCGTCGACGGCGAGCGCAGCACCCCAGGCCGCGCCGTCGAATTTCGCCATCGACGACCACTCGCGACAAGTCTTGAGGTTGCCGCTCTCGCCCGGGCAACCGGTGGCCGCCGGGTTGCCGCCGCTGACGCTGTCGCGACCGACACTGTAGGTCGCGCCGAGTGTCAGCCCGGCGAACGTGCCCCGGTAGGCGACGGCGTTGTCGGCGCGGGCGTTGGGAATGTAGGCGTCGAGGGATCCGGAGCCGTAGACGTTGGTGCCGAGGATGTCGGCGTCGAGGATCGACCAGTACAGCATCGTGAACTGGCGGCCGACCGTCAGCGATCCCCAGCGACTGGCGAAGCCGGCCCACGACTGGCGTCCGAACGCGCGGCCGCCCTGGTTGAAGGTCCCCTGGTCGGGCGCGAAGCCCTGCTCGAGGACGAAGACGGCGTGCAGGCCGTCGCCCAGGTCCTCGCTGCCGCGAAAGCCGATCCGCGACGGCAGCGAGCCGGTCGCGCTCGGCATCCGGCTCAGGCCGTGCGGCGGCGCGCCGACGTTCGTGACGTGCTCGACGGCGACATCGATCAGGCCGAAGGCAGTGACCGATTGGCCGAGTGCGAACGGCGCCGCCGACGACATGGCCGCCGCTACGAGGCGGCGCCTCACGCGAGAGGCAGCCCGTCGTTGCCGGCCGCGGCGCTCAACGAATCACCATCGCCGTGAACGGATAGACGTAGGCCTGCAGCGTCACGAAGATCCCGACCAGCGCTGCGAGCGCAAGCGAGTGGAAGAAGACGAAGCGGAGGATGTCACCCTCATGGTTGAACCAGCCGGTCGCGGTCGAGGCGACGACGATCGACTGCGCATCGATCATCTTGCCCATGACGCCACCGGCGCTGTTCGCCGCGCCCATCAGGTTCGGGCTCAGGCCGAGCTGGTCGGCGGCGACGCGCTGCATGCCGCCGAAGAGAACGTTCGAGGCGGTGTCGGAGCCGGTCAGCGCGACGCCGAGCCAGCCCATCAGGGTGCCGAAGAACGGATAGAAGACGCCGGTGTTGGCGAAGGCCAGACCGAGCGTCGTATCGAGGCCCGAGTAGCGCGTCAGCGTGCCGAGGCCGAGCATGAGGACAATCGTGAGCAGCGAGTAGCGAACCTTCCAGATCGTCCTGCCGTACTCCTGGAGCAGGCGCACCGGGTTGTACTTCATGAAGAGGCCGCCGATGATCGCCGAGAGCAGGATGCCCGTGCCCGTGGCCGACAGGATGTTGAACGTGTAGGCCGCGCCCTCCTTGGTCGGCTTGAGCACCACCGGCGGCATCTTCTCGATCGCGTTGTTCAGGCCGGCGATCGGAAACGAGGGCGCGAAGATGCCGTTGAGCGCGTTCTTGACCGGAGGCAGGCCCCAGGCGAAGACGAACACGCTCAGGATCAGCCACGGCAGCCAGGCGCGGATGACGACGTCGCGCGGATGCCGCGTGAAGGTCTTGACCGCGGGCGTGCCGGTCGGGCCGGCCCCGGCAGCGGGCGAGCCGCGGCCGATGTGCGCGGTCGACTCGACCTGGCGCGCGCTGAGCGGCGCGCCCGCGCCGGCGACCGCGAACGGCGCCAGGCCGATACCGCGCACGGCGTCGGTGGGCCCGGTCGCCGGCGAGCGGGCGGCGAGACGCTCCTCGCGCCGACCGAGGGACGTCGAGGTCCATATCGTCTTCGGCTTCCAGACCTGCAGGAAGAGGATCAGGCAGACCATCGAGCTGATCGAGGCGATGACGTCGACGAGCTCGGGGCCGATGTAGTTCGAGACGAGGAACTGCGGGATCGCAAAGCTCAGACCCGAGACCAGGATCGCGGGCCAGATCTCCAGCATCGCCTTCCTGCCGGCGAAGGTCCAGATCAGCCAGAACGGCACGAGCAGCGAGAACAGAGGCAGGATCCGGCCGACCATGGCCGAGAGCGCCATCAGGTCGTAGCCGTGCACCTTGGCCATCGTGATGATCGGCGTGCCGAGCGCACCGTAGGCGACCGGCGCCGTGTTCGCGATCAGCGACAACCCGGAAGCGGCGAGCGGCGAAAAGCCCAGGCCGATCAGGATCGCGGCCGTCACCGCGACCGGCGTGCCGAAGCCGGCGGCGCCCTCGAAGAACGCGCCGTACGAGAAGGCGATCAGCAGCAGCTGCAGGCGGCGGTCCTGGGTGATGTTGGCGATCGAATCCTCCTGCACCTTGCAGGCACCGCTCTTGTCGGCGAGCTGGTGCAGAAAGATGATGTTGAGGACGATCCAGCCGATCGGCAGCAGTCCCGTCAGGCCGCCGAGCATGGCCGCCTTGCCCGCCAGCTCGGCGGGCATCCCGTAGGCGAAGACGGCGACGACCAGCGCCGCGACCAGCCCGGCCCCGGCGGCGAGATGCGCCTTCAGGTGCAGGAAGCCGAGCCCGACGAGCATGACGACGACCGGCAGGGCGGCCAGCGTCGTCGAGATCGCCATGCTCGCGAACGGGTTGTATTGCTGTTGCCAGGTCATGTCTCTCTCCTCTCGTTGACGACGTCGTTCGCGCGCGCGACCGGGATGACGGTGAGCGTCCTGATCCCTTGCGCGCCGCGGATCAGGACCCCCTCGATGTCGGCCGTGGCCGACGGTCCGGTCATGAGGACGGCATAGCGCGCCACGCGAAAACCGGGATCGCGATAGGCATCGTGCAGGTTCACCACGATCGCCTTCGGATCGAGCAGGACGACCAGGTGCTGCGGCAGAAAGCCGAGTGCATTGACGACGAACTCGCGTTCGCTCAGCCAGACGGAGCCGGTCTCGGCGACGCCGAAGGCGGCGCGGACGACGCCGACGTCGACGTCTTCGAGCTCGGCCGGGCTGGCGACCGAGGCGATGTCCCGAGTGCCCGTGACTTCTGGCGTGGCCGAGCAGACGACCCTCGCCTCGGGATGCAGGCTCCGGACGAACGCGTCGAGCGATCCGCCGGTCGGGGCTTGTGCCATGCGGCCACCCATTCGCGCCAGCGCCGCCGCAAACGCCGCGACCAGGTCGCCCGAAGGTCGCTCGAACTCGGGAATTGGAGGCAGCTCCCGCCAGGGCGGCTGATTGCGCCTGACGCGGCCGAGGATGAGCTCGCGGCTGTTCATCGTTCGCCGCCGCGGTTCTTCACGTACCACTGGCGAAACGTCGAAGCCGGCGCCGCCGGCACCTCTCGCTGGCGGCCCCAGGCATTGAACGGGTTGTAGACCATGAAGCGTGGCAGGTGCTCGATCCCCGCAGCGGCCGCCTCGACAGCGGCACGATAAAGCCGCGGGCTCGCCAGCACCTTGCCGGCGGCGCGCATCGCTTCCTTCTTGACCATCGGCAGCTGATGCCGCTCGGCGATGATCTGACGCCACTTGTAGATCTGCTCGTGGATGTTGATCTTCACCGGGCAGACGCTCGTGCAGCTGCCGTTGAGGGTCGAGGCGAACGGCAGCGAGCTGTACTTCCTGAGGTTGAAGGTCGGATCGATGATCACGCCGATCGGCCCGGAGTAGGTCGAGCCGTAGCTGAGGCCCCCGCTCCGGCGGTACACCGGGCACGTGTTCATGCAGGCGCCGCAGCGGATGCATTTCAGCGAATACCAGAAGTCCTCCATGCCCAGCCGCTCGGCGCGGCCGTTGTCGACGAGGACGACGTGCATCTCGGTGCCCGGCCGCGGCGCCCGAAAGTGCGAGGTGATCTGGGTGATCGGCGAGCCGAGGGCGCTGCGCGACAGCATGCGAACGAACACGGCGACGTGCTCGATCCTCGGCAGCAGCTTCTCGATGCCGATCGAGGCGATGTGCAGCGACGGCACGTTGGCGCCGAGGTCGGCGTTGCCCTCGTTGGTGCAGACCACGAAGCTGCCGGTTTCCGCGACCGCGAAGTTGGCGCCGGTCATGCCGGCCTGCGCCTTCAGGTAGTACGGCCGGGTGTGCTGACGCTGGCTTTCGGCGAGGTAGGGAATATCGCTGTTCTTCGGGTCGGTGCCGATCGTCCGGCCGAAGACCTCGGCGACGTCGCCGCGCAGCTTGTGCACCGCCGGGACGACGATGTGGCTCGGCGGCTCGTCGTCGAGCTGCTGGATTCGCTCGCCGAGGTCGGTCTCGACGATCTCGATGCCGCGGTTCTCGAGGAACGGACGCATCTCGCATTCGTCGGTCAGCATCGACTTGCTCTTGACCAGGATCGTCGCCCGGTGCGATTCGAGGATGTCGAAGACGATCTGGTTGTGCTCTGCAGCGTCGCGGGCCCAGTGCACGACCATGCCGTTGGCGGTCGCGTTCTTCTCGAACTCCTCGAGGTAGTCGCCCAGATGGGTCAGCGTGTGTTCCTTGATCGCCGAGGCGAGCGAGCGCAGCGTTTCCCATTCGGGCATCGCCTCGCTCTCGGCGTCGCGCTTCTTGCGCAGGTCCCAGAGCCGCTTGTCGTGGAAATCGGCGTGGTCCTTCGCCTCGATGAACTTCGAGGACGCCTCGGCATGGTCGACGCGGGCCATTGCTGTCCTTCGACGCTCAGCCGCGCGCCCCGTTGAGCACCTGGGCGATGTGGATGAACTTCAACGGCAGGTGAGCGCGATGAGCACAGCCCTTCTGGTGCATCACGCACGACATGTCGGGCGAGACGATGTACTCGGCGCCCGCCTGGCTGTGATCGGCGACCTTGTCCTGGCCCATCTTGGCCGACACCGGCTCCTCGAAGACCGAGAACGTGCCGCCGAAGCCGCAGCATTCGTCGGGCCGCTCCGGGTGAACGAACTCGATACCCTTGACGGCGCCCAGCAGCCGGGCCGGCTTGCTGAACTTCGCCTCGACGATCTCGCTCGTCGACGCCTCGCGCAGGCCGCGCAGCGTCGCGCAGCCGATGTGCAGGCCGACCTTGTGCGGAAACTCGGCCCACGGAAACTCGCGCACTCCGAGCACGTCGTGCAGGAACTCGACCAGCTCGCGCGTGTTGCGCCGCACCGCTTGCACCGCCGGCGTCTGCTCGATCGCCGTCATCTGGTCGCGAACGTGATGCGCACAGCTTCCCGAAGGCGTGACGATGTGGTCGTAGCCGGCGAAGTTCCTCGCGAACAGCGCCTCGGTGTCGTGGGCATCACTCTGGCAGCCGCTGTTGGCCATCGGCTGGCCGCAGCAGGTCTGGTCGAGCGGATAGTCGACCGTGCAGCCGAAGCGCTCGAGCAGCTCGAGCGTGGCAATGCCGACTTCCGGGAAGAAGGCATCGACGTAGCACGGCACGAACAAGGCCACCTTCATGCGCGCCTGACCTCCCGGATGCCCCGCTGCGGATGAACCGTGCGGGGTCTGGCCATCGAACCGGACGGACTGTGCCGAGCGCCTCGGGCGTTCGCTTGCGCCATGTCAAGCGAAAGCGCAGGTGTGCGTCATGGAAAACCCGCAACGGGCGGCCGTCCGATGTGCGGCCGGATTGATCTGACGCAGCCGGCACATTCGCTCGAACTCCACAATGCCTTTTCCGGCTGCGACGCCGCTCTTCGATGGCCGATCATGACAACGGCATCCAGCGTCAAGACGGCGCCAGGCGTCGGCCCGCGCCGACGCGCCCTGCTCGCCGGCGCCCTCGGCGCCGTGCCGCTCCTGCAGTCGAAGGGCGCCCGGGCCGCAGCCTTTCCGGTCCGTACGGTGCGGATCGTCGTGCCCTATTCCGTCGGCGTCGGGCCGGACGTCGTGGCACGCAGCGTTGCCGATCGACTGGCGCACATGTGGAAGCAGGCGGTGCTCGTCGACAACAAGCCGGGCGCCTCGGGCATCGTCGCCTTCTCCGAGGTGCGACGGACGGCCGCCGACGGCCACACGCTCTTTCTCGCCGACACGGCGACGCTCGCGGTCAACCCGCTTCTGCACGCGACCCTGCCCTACGACCCGCGGCAGGACCTGATCGCGCTGACGATGCTCTTTCGCGCCACCTTCGTGTTCTGGGTCGGCGGCACGAGCCGCTTTGCCAGCATCACCGCGCTCATCGATGCCGCGCGCGCCGCGCCGGGACGGGTCAGCTACGCGACCTTGGGCAACGGCCACGCCATCCATCTCGCGATCGAGACCTTCGCACGCGCCGCCGACATCCGCATGCTTCACGTTCCTTTCAAGGAGGGCGGCACGATGCTCAGCGCGGTGGCCAGCGGCGATGTCGACTTCACGACGATCGGCGTCAACGCCGTCGCCGGCCTGATGGCGAGCGGGCGCCTCAGGCCGCTGGCGGTCGCGGCCCGGCACCGCCTCGCCGACCACGCAGACATCCCGACGCTGGTCGAGGCCGGCGGGCCGGCGGTCGAGATGCATCCCTGGGCGGCGCTGATGACGGTGGCGCGCACGCCCGCCGTGATCGTCGAGCAGCTGCGCCGCGATCTCGGCACCGCCCTCGACGATTCGGGCGTGCGCAGCCGCGCGGCCACGGCCGGATTCGAGATCACGCCGTCGCCGCCGCGGGCCGTGGGCGAGCGGGTCGACGCCGACGTCGCCCTCTACGCGCCACTGATCCGCGAAGGCCGGGTGTCGAAGGTCTGACCGCGAGGACGCCCGCAAGACCCACGGCACTGACCTAGTCGAAGGCCTGCCGGCGGCGCTCCTCGCTGATGAAGTCTTCGAGCTCCGGGTCGAGCGCGCTGCGCGCCAGGACAAGGCCGACCGGCCGACCCGCCTCGACGATCGGCAGGTGGCCGAAGCCATTCACCCGCATCAAGTTGAGCGCGTGACCGAGCGTCGCCTCGGGCCCCACCGTCACGGGCTCACGGGTCATGACGTCCTCGATGCAAACCGTGCCCGGGTCACGGCCGCCGGCGACCACGCGCAAGGCGACGTCGTGCACGGTGAGGATGCCGATCAGGAGATCACCCTCGACGACGACGACGGCGGTAGCGCCGTGCTCGAGCATCAGCCGGGTGGCTTCGAGAACGTAGGCGCGAGGCGATGCCGTGACCAGCTTGTCGCGTCCCCAAAACCCCAACCGCACCGACAACATGGCCTTGCCCCTTGGTCTTCGCGACCCTGAATGTCAGGCGCGGTACCTGGTGACTGTCGGACCGCACCCAGAGGAGACGCCCGATGGTCGGCCGCCGTCTCTCCTGGCCACCAGCCGGGCGGCGCGGGCCCAGTCGGAGCGAAGTTGCGCCACGTCAAGAACGCGAGGCCACGGCGGTCTATGCTTTGCTCCATGAGCGCGCCTGCAACTCCCCAAAATGAGCCGGTGACCGCGCGAAGAGACGGGTTCTCCGTGCTCGACGACTGCCATCGACTGACGCTGGCGGCGCTCGACCGCCTCGAGGGCGTGCTGGCGCAGGTCGAGCGCCAGGAGGTCGACGCGACGACCAGGACGATCGCCGCCGACATCGTCCGCCACTTCTCGCAGACCGTTCGGCAGCATCACCAGGACGAGGAACGCCATGTCTTCCCGGCGCTGGCGGCGAGCACCGACGCCGAGGTCGCCCAGGTCGTCCTTTGCCTGCGCCAGGACCACGTCTGGATCGAGGAGGACTGGATGGAGATCTCGCCCCACCTCGACGCCGTCGCCTGCGGACAGTCCTGGTACGACGTCGATGTCCTTCGCGAAGGGGTTGCGGTGTTCGCCGCGCTGTCGCGCGACCACATCGCACTGGAGGAGTCGGTTCTCTACCCGCAGGCGCAGGCACGGCTGGGTGCCGGAGCGCGGCGCGAGATGGGTCGCGAGATGGCGGCGCGTCGGCGTCAGGCACGCGGCGGCAAGGGCAAGCCCGGCTGAGCGGCACGACGGGGCGGTGCCACGAAAGATCATTTCCATCCGATCGCCACCATCTTGCGGCGGATGAACGCGAGCTGGGTCGACAGCGGCAGCTGCTTGGGGCAGACGTCGTGGCAGCCGAGCAGCGACATGCAGCCGAAGATGCCGTTGTCGTCGCCGACGAGCTCGTAGAAGTCGTCGTCGCTGCGCTGGTCACGCGGGTCGAGGCGAAAGCGCGCGATCTTGTTGAGGCCGACCGCACCGACGAAGTCCTCGCGCATCCGCGCCGTGCCGCAGGCGGAGACGCAGCAGCCGCACTCGATGCACCGGTCGAGCTCGTAGATCTTCTCGGCCAGCTCGGGCTCCATGCGCGCCTCGAGCCGGCGCAGGTCGATCGCCTCTTCCTGCTGGTGGACCCAGTTCTCGAGGCGCTCGCTCATGCCGCGCATCCATTTGCCGGTGTCGACCGAGAGGTCGCCGATGAGCTCGAAGACAGGCAGCGGCGCAAGCGTGAACTCGGCGTCGAGGTTCTTGGTCAGCGTGCGGCAGGCCAGCGCGGGTCGGCCGTTGATCAACATCGCGCAACTGCCGCAGATGCCGGCACGGCAGACGAAATCGAACTGCAGCGACGGATCGAGCTTCTCGCGGATCTCGCTGAGGGCGATGAAGAGCGTCATTCCCGCCGCATCGTCGAGCTCGTAGGTCTGCCAGTGCGGCGCGACCGCGGGTTGCTGCGGATTGAAACGCAGCACCCGAATGCGAAGCCGCCTCGGCGTGGCCTCGGCGTCGCCAGGCGACGGTGCCGGTGCCGGCATTGCGGCGGCATCCGGGGCATGGGGCATCAGCCTCGGCGCCAGGGGATGGATCGCGATCTTCATGACAGCGGCTCGTCGATCCGCTCGTTGCGGCCGCGAAGCGTGTCCGGCAGCAGATCCTCGTAGCGCATCAAGGCCTGCTGCACCTCGAAGCGCGGCGCCTCGCGAAGCCGCTCGCGCAAGGCCTGGACCTCGGCAGCGCGCGCCGGCGTGTCGGGGTGATCGACATAGTCCTTGGCGCCGTAACCGCGCCAGCCGGGCGGCAGCTCCATCGTCTTCACGTCGATCGCCTCGTAGGCCAGCGCCGGCAGCAAGTCGGCGTCGCTCTTCCAGGTGGCGAGGGTTCGCTTCAGCCACTGCGAGTCGTCGCGGCGCGGGAAGTCCTCGCGGAAATGAGCGCCGCGGCTCTCGGTTCGCTCGGCGGCGCCATGGGCGACGCAGAGGGCGAGCTTCAGCATCTTCCTGACCCGGTAAGCGGTGACGAGTTCGGGGTTGGCACCCGGCCCGCCGCTCTTGACACCGATGCGACGACTGCGCTCGAGCAGGGCCTGCAGCTCGCTCACCGCCGCGGCGAGCTCGGCGCCGGTGCGGAAGATCCCGACCTTGGTGGTCATGATGTCCTGCATCGCCCCGCGCAGCTGCGACGCGTCTTCGCTGCCGCCGCCGTTGACCATGCCGTCGAGCTCGGCCTGCGCGGCAGCGACGAACTCGCGCACCAGGCCGGTCGGGATCGGCGTGTCGTTGTCGCTGCGGTCGCAGTAGTCGGCGATGGATTCGCCGACGATCATCCCGGCGACGACGGTTTCCGCGACCGAGTTGCCGCCGAGCCGGTTGAAGCCGTGCAGGTCCCAGCATGCGGCCTCGCCGGCGGCGAAGAGCCCTTTCAGCGTCGGGCTCTGCCCGGTGTGATCGGTGCGGATGCCGCCCATCGTGTAGTGCTGCGCCGGACGCACGGCGATCATCTGCTCCACGGGGTCGATGCCGAGGAAGGCTTCGCAGATCTCCTTGACCTCGCGCAGGTTCTTCTCGATGTGGGCACGGCCCAGCTGCGTGATGTCGAGCCAGAGATGCTCGCCGAAGCGCGAGCGGGCGCCCTTGCCCTTTCGGATGTGCGTCTCCATCCGTCGCGAGACGACGTCGCGCGACGCGAGCTCCTTCTTCTCGGGCTCGTAGTCGGGCATGAAGCGATGACCGTCGACGTCCTTGAGCAGGCCGCCGTCGCCGCGACAGCCTTCCGTGACGAGGATGCCGGCGGGAAAGATCCCGGTCGGGTGGAACTGGATCGCCTCCATGTTGCCGAGCGTGGCGACGCCGGTCTCGAGCGCGATCGCGGTACCGATGCCCTCGCAGATGACGGCGTTGGTCGTCACCCGGTAGAGCCGGCCGGCGCCGCCGGTGGCGATCGTCGTCGCCTTGGCGACGTAGGCGCTGAGCTCGCCGGTGACGAGATTGCGGACGACGGCGCCGTGGCAGCGGCCGCCGTCGTGGATCAGCGCGATCGCCTCCATCCGCTCGTGCACCGTGATCGATTCGGCGATCGCCCGGTCGCTCACCGCGAACAGCATGGCGTGGCCGGTGCCGTCGGAGACGTAGCAGGTGCGCCACTTCTTCGTGCCGCCGAAGTCGCGCTGCGCGACCAGGCCGTGCGCCTCGTCGCGCTCCGTGAGCGTGACCTTCTGGCCGTTGATGATCACCTGGCGATCGCCGCGCGCGACCCGGCTCCACGGCACGCCCCACGCCGCGAGCTCGCGAACCGCCTTCGGCGCAGTGTCGACGAACATGCGCACGACGCGCTGGTCGGCGCCCCAGTCGCTGCCGCGCACGGTGTCCTCGAAGTGGACGTCCTCGTTGTCGCCCTGTCCCTTGACGACGTTGGCGAGCGAGGCCTGCATGCCGCCCTGCGCTGCGGCCGAGTGCGAACGCTTGGGCGGCACCAGCGACAGGATGATCGCGTCGTGGCCGCGCCGCTTGGCGCCGATGGCGACGCGCAGCCCGGCGAGACCGCCGCCGATCACCAGGACGTCGGTGTAGACGATCTTCATGGCGGCGATCTCACGGCGTGACCTTCGGCCCGTGCACGGCCCATGCCGGCACGGGGTACGGCTCGCCGGCGTGCGGCGCGTGCTCGATGCCGATCTTCACGTAGGCAGCCAGCGTCAGCAGGCCGAGGACGAGGAAGAACGCCGTCAGCGCCCATTTGAGCGTCTTCAGACGCCGCCGCGTCGCGTCGGCGCTCTTGCCCGCGAACCAGCCCCACTTGACAGCGAGCCGGTACAGGCCGATGCCGCCATGAAGCTCGACGACGAACAGGAGGACGAGGTAGAGCGGCCAGTAGTGCTCGCTCCAGACCCGGTCGGCGCTCTCGAACGGACCGATCCGTTCCGGCCGCGTGAGCATCGTGTAGAGATGGATCGTGACGAGAAAGAACATCGCGAAGCCGGTGACGACCTGCCACCACCAGAGCGTCGTGTCGGCATGCTTCATCGACCGGGCGTGGCCGCGAAACGCGCGGTACTGTCCGTAGTCGATCGGGAACTTGCGCACGGCGAGCATCGCGTGCACGACGAACAGCGACAGCACGGCGGCGACGGCGCCGGAAACGATCAGCGGATACGAGCGGCCGAGGACGAAATAGCCTTCGAAGAACCGCGTCACGGCCCACATCGCGTCCTTGCCGAGCAGGATCGACGAGACGAAGAACATGTGGCCCCACATGAAGAGCGCCAGCAGGAGGCCGCTCACGCTCTGCAGCCAGTCGAGCCGCGCCGGCCAGCGGCTCTTCCTCCCGGCCCGAGCGCGGGCGACTCCCGGGACGGCGACCGAGCCGGGGTTCATCGGGAGGTCGGGCTGACTCTGCGCACGGTGCATCTTGGGCGCGCCGCGGCTCGGCGCACTTGACGCAGATCACGCCTTTCCACATCCGCGTCCTTTCAAGCGCGCCACGCGAGTCCTCGGCGCGGCGACGCCGGACGACGCGCTTCGCGACGATCTCGCGATCGCTTGCGTTGCGACAGGTGCGGATCGACTCGCCCCGGCTACCGTGCCCTCACGCCGCAAGGTGTCACGCAGGAGAACGAACCATGCCAAGCGCACTTCCACCCCGGCGCACGCTGCCGCTTTCGCCCTGGTTTCCGCGCGGCTTCGCGCTTCTCCACGACCCCGAGCTCAACAAGGGCACGGCCTTCAGCGACGCCGAGCGCGATGTGCTCGGCCTGCGGGGTCTCCTGCCACCCCACGTTTGCCATCAGAACGAGCAGGTCGCCCGCGTCCTCGGCAACTTTCGCCGGCTCGAGAGCCCGCTCGAGAAGTACATCTTCATGGCCTCGCTGCATGACCGCAACGAGGCGCTCTTCTTTCGCATCGTCATGGAGAACCCTGAC
>JBBSBZ010000078.1:0-12653 GCA_038250795.1 Burkholderiales bacterium
CACTTCGAGTATCTGAACCCGAGCGCCCCGAAGGGGGGCACGCTGTACCTCGCCAACCCCGACCGCCGCACCAGCTTCGACAAGCTCAACTACTACACGGTCAAGGGCAACGCGCCGGCCGGCGTCGCCCTGTTCATGATCGAGACCCTCGCGTTCCTCGGCGCCGACGAGCCGCAGACGATGTACGGCCTGCTCGCCGAGGAGATGCTGGTCGCGCCTGACAAGAGCGCAATCACGTTTCGCCTGAACCCGAAGGCGCGCTTCTCGAACGGCGACGCGGTCACCAGCGAGGACGTGAAGTTCAGCTACGACACGCTGACCAGCACCGCCGTGTCGCCTGCCTACCCGACCGACTACGTCGGCGTGGCGCGCGTGGTCGTCGTCGACGCGCGCACCATTCGCTTCGAGCTGAGGGACAAGACCAGCGATCAGATGTTTAAGCTCGGCCACCTGCCGGTGTTCTCGCACAAGTACGGGCTGAAGGTCGACGGCACGCGTCCGCCGTTCGACCAGATCGTCGACGAGATGCCGATCGGCAGCGGCGCCTACACGATCGCGCGCATGGATTCGGGCCGGCGCATCGAGTTCCGGCGCAACCCCGACTACTGGGCGCGCGACCTCCCGGTGCGGCGCGGCATGTACAACTTCGACCGCGTCGTCTACCGCTACTACCAAGACGAGGACATCGCGATCGAGGCGTTCAAGGCCGGCGAGTACGACATCGTCCGCATGTACTCGGCGCCGATCTGGACGCGCCGGCTGCGCGGCCCGAAGTTCGACTCCGGGCAGATCGTCAAGCGCGCCATCCACGTTGGCACCGGCCAGGGCCTGCAGGCCTACGAGCTCAACCTGCGCAAGCCGATCTTCCAGGATATCCGCGTGCGCCACGCGCTCGTGCTGACCTACGACTGGGAGACCAACGACCGCTACCGCGATTTCGGCCTGAAGCGCGCGAGCAGCGTCTTCAACAACTCCGAGTTCGCCGCCGTCGGGCTGCCGTCTCCCGGCGAGCTGAAGTTGCTCGAGCCGTTCCGCAACCAGATCCCGAAGGAAGTGTTCGGGCCGCCGTTCGTGGCGCCGCGCACCGACACCGACGCCAACGCGCTGCGCCGCAACCTCCTCGAGGCGCGCGCCCTGCTGCAGGCCGCCGGCTGGAAGCTCGATGCCGAAGGCGTGCTGCGCAACGCCAAGGGCGAGCCCTTCGTGGTCGAACTGCTGGCGCCGTCGAGCCAGGACACCGACCGGCGGATGCTCCCTTGGGGCAGGAACGGCGCCAAGCTCGGCATGACCATCCGCGCGCGTCGGGTCGACTTCGCCCTCTTCAGCCGCCGACTCGAGGAGTTCGATTTCGACATGGCGACGATCGTCGAGCCGGCGTTCCAACTGCCCGCCGCTGCCGACTACCTGTCGCTCTACGGCAGCAAGGCTGCCGACGAGAAGGGAAGCAACAATCTGCGCGGCGTGAAGAGCCCGGCCGCCGACCACATCCTCGCCGCGATGGCCAACGCCGCCAACCTCGACGATCTGCGCGACGCCTGCCGCGCGCTCGACCGCCTCGTGATGTGGAGCTACTGGCAAGTGCCCGAGCTCTACTCCGACGACGAGCGCCTCGCCTACTGGACCAAGTTCGGCATCCCGCCAGTGCAGCCGCTCCACTTCCAGACCGATCTTCCGTCGGACGACGACACCCGGATGGCCTGGCCGGTCACATCGTGGTGGAGCAAGGACGCCGAGAAGCGCTGAAGGCGAAGGACGACCATGCTGGCCTACATCCTCAAGCGGATCGCTCTGATGGTGCCCACGCTGCTCGGCGTGCTCACGGTCGCCTTCGTCGTCATCCAGTTCGTTCCCGGCGGCCCCGTCGAGCAGATCATGTCGCAGATGCGCATCGGCGCCGGCGGCGCCTACAAGGCGCGCGGCGACGTCGACGCCAAGCAGATCGAGGCGCTCAAGAAGCTCTACGGCTTCGACAAGCCGGCGCCGGTGCGCTACGTCGAGATGCTGAAGAACTTTGCGAGCTTCGACCTCGGCACGAGCTTCATGCAGAACAAGCCGGTCTGGTCGCTGATCAAGGAAAAGCTGCCCGTCTCGATCAGCCTGGGCCTTTGGACCTTCCTGATCTCCTACCTGATCTCGCTGCCGCTCGGCATCGCCAAGGCGGTGCGGGCGGGAACGCGCTTCGATGCGGTCTCGACCTTCTTCGTGATGTTCGGCTTCGCGATCCCGGGCTTCGTCCTCGGCGTGTTTCTGATCGTGCTGTTCAGCGGCGGCACCTTCTGGGAGGTGTTCCCGTTGCGGGGCCTCACTTCCGACAACTGGCACGAGCTGTCGTGGCCCGCCCGCATCCGCGACTACTTCTGGCACCTGACGCTGCCGCTGACGTGCCTGGTCGTGGGCAGCTTCGCTCAGGTGACGATGCTCACCAAGAACACCTTCCTCGAGGAGATGCGCAAGCAGTACGTGCTGGTCGCGCGCGCCAAGGGCCTGGCGTCGCGTCGCGTGCTCTGGAAGCACATCCTGAGAAACGCCCTGGTGCCGCTGGTCACGGGCTTCCCTGCGGCGTTCATCGGCGCGTTCTTCACCGGCGCGCTGCTGATCGAGACGCTCTTTTCGCTCGACGGCCTGGGCCTGCTCAGCTACGAGGCGATCGTCCGGCGCGACTACCCGGTCGTGCTCGGTTCGCTCTACCTCTTCACGCTGATCGGCCTGGTGGTCAAGCTCATTGCCGACCTGCTCTACGTCGTCGTCGACCCGCGCGTGCAGTTCCAGTCGGTGGGCAAATGACGGCGCCCGCGGTCGCGCCCACCCACCTCTCGCCGAACCGGCGCATCTGGAACCGATTCCAGCGCAACCGCCTGGGCGTGTGGTCGCTGCGGCTATTCATCGTCATGCTGGTGCTGAGTGCCTTCGCCGAGGTGCTGAGCAACGACAAGCCGCTGGTCGCACGCTTTCAGGGCGAGCTCTTCTTTCCCATCCTGCACAACGAGCCCGAGGTCCGCTTCGGTGGCGACTTCCACACGCCCACCGACTGGAGCGACCCGTTCATCGCCGAGCAGTTCGCCAAGGCCGGCAACTGGATGCTGCGCGCGCCGAACCACCACTCCGCGAACTCGACCGAGTACTTCTCGAAGCCGCCCAATCCAAGCGCGCCCGACGCCGACCACTGGCTCGGCACCGACCAGGTCGGCCGCGACATCGTGGCGCGCCTCCTCTACGGCTTTCGCGTCAGCATCCTGTTCGCATTCGCGCTCACTGTGATCGGCGTCGTGATCGGCCTGGCGACGGGCGCGGTGCAGGGCTATTTCGCCGGGCGCATCGACCTCACCGCGCAGCGCCTGATCGAGATCTGGACATCGATTCCCGAGCTCTACCTGCTGATCATCTTCGCGTCGATCTTCGAGCCGTCGATCGGGCTGCTGCTGATCCTGCTGTCGCTGTTCGGCTGGGTGGGGCTTTCGGACTACACGCGCGCCGAGTTCCTGCGCAACCGCTCGCTCGAGTTCGTCAAGGCGGCGCGGGCGATGGGCCTCTCGAACCTGCAGATCATCTGGCGCCACGTGCTGCCCAACTCGCTGACGCCGACGATCACGTTCCTGCCGTTTCGCATGGGCGCGGCGATCCTGAGCCTGGTCGCGCTCGATTTCCTCGGCCTCGGCGTACCGCCCGACGTCGCCTCGCTCGGCGAGCTCGTCAAGCAGGGCAAGGGCAACCTCGACGCCTGGTGGATCATCTTTCCGACCTTCACGCTACTCGTCCTCACCATGCTGCTGCTCACCTTCATCGGCGACGCGCTGCGCGATGCCCTGGACACGCGCAAGTCATGAGCACCGCGCCGCCGCTCCTCGAGGTCGATCACCTCAGCGTCCGCTTCGGCCCGAGCACGGTCGTCGACGACGTCTCGTTCGTGATCTCGGCCGGAGAGAAGTTCGCGCTCGTCGGCGAGTCGGGCTCGGGAAAGTCGATCACGGCGCTCTCGGTGTTGCGCCTGGTGGACGGAGCCGAGACGAGCGGCTCGATCCGCTTCAACGGCAAGGACCTGTGCCGCGCCTCGGAGCGCGAGATGCGCGGCATCCGCGGCACCGAGATCGCGATGATCTTCCAGGAGCCGATGACGGCGCTGAACCCGCTCTTCACGGTCGGCAACCAGATCGGCGAGGTGCTCGAGGCGCACCTGGGCCTGCCGAGGAACGCGGCCCGGGCGCGCGCGATGGAGCTGTTGCAGCGCACCGGCATCCCCGAACCCGAGCGGCGCATCGACAACTTCCCGCACCAGCTCTCGGGCGGCCAGCGCCAGCGGGCGATGATCGCGATGGCGCTCGCCTGCGAGCCCAAGCTCCTGATCTGCGACGAGCCGACGACCGCCCTCGACGTGACGGTGCAGGCGCAGATCCTCGCCCTCCTCGACGAGCTGCAGGCCGAGATGGGGATGGCGCTGCTCTTCATCACCCACGACCTCAACCTCGTGCGCCGCTTCACCCATCGGGTCGGCGTCATGGAACGCGGCAAGCTGGTCGAGAGCGGCGTCACCGAGTCGGTATTCGGCCAGCCGCGGCACGACTACACGAAAAAGCTGCTGGCCAGCCGGCCGCGGCGCGAGGTCGAGCGCCTCGCCGCCGATGCGCCGATCCTGCTTGCGGCCGAGGACGTCGGCGTGACGTTCTCGATCGCGCGCGGCTGGTTCGACAAGCGCACCTTCACGGCGGTGCAGCACGCGACGCTGCAGCTGCGCCGCGGCGAGACGCTCGGCATCGTCGGCGAATCGGGCTCGGGCAAGACGACACTCGGCATGGCGCTCCTGGCGCTGCAGCCGATCTCGGCCGGCGCGATCGAGCTCGACGGCCAACGCATCGACGACGCGTCGCGCAGCACCTTGCGGTCGATGCGCAGGCGCATGCAGGTCGTGTTCCAGGACCCGTTCGCGTCGCTCAGCCCGCGCCGCACGGTGGGCCAGATCGTCGGCGAAGGGCTGGCGTTGCATCGCGCCGACCTGTCGCCGGCGGAGCGCGACGCCCTCGTGCTCGAGATGCTCGACGAGGTCGGCCTGAACGAGGAACACGGCGTCGCCGACGTGTTGCAGCGCTATCCGCACGAATTCTCCGGCGGCCAGCGACAGCGCATCGCGATCGCCCGCGCCGTCGTGTTGCGGCCCGAGATCCTGGTGCTCGACGAGCCGACATCGGCGCTCGACGTCTCGGTCCAGCAGCAAGTGCTGGCGCTCCTGGCGCGGCTGCAGCGCCATTACGGGATGAGCTATGTCTTCATCAGCCACGACCTCGCCGTGATGCGTGCGATGGCGCATCGGGTCATGGTGATGAAGGAAGGAGCGGTGGTCGAGGAAGGTGAAGCCGAGGCACTGTTCGAGGCGCCGCGCGAGAGCTACACGCGGGCCCTGCTGGCGGCGGCGCATCTGGCCTGAAGGCGGCGGTGCTGTCGAGCCGCGCGGCGCGGATGCGGTCAGCGCCAACGCCGAGCGCGTGCCTTCACATCGCAGGTCCCGACAGGCTGGAAAGCGCCGCGGCGGCTGCCGCCTCGGCGCGCAGTGGATCCGGTGGCGCCTGGTGGTGCGAAACCAGGATCTGGCCCAGGAAGTTGCGCGTCGTGTCGTGCTTCGGATGAGCGAAGAACTCCTCCGGCGGCGCCTCCTCGACGATGCGGCCTTCGGCCATGAAGACGACGCGGTCGGCGACGCTTCTCGCGAAACCCATTTCGTGCGTGACACAGAGCATCGTCATACCGTCCTCGGCCAGGCCGATCATGGTGTCGAGAACCTCCTTGACCATCTCCGGGTCGAGCGCCGAGGTCGGCTCGTCGAACAGCATGATCTTGGGGTTCATGCACAGCGCCCGCGCGATCGCGACGCGCTGCTGCTGGCCGCCCGAGAGCTGGCTCGGGTACTTGTTCGCCTGCTCCGGAATGCGGACCCGGGTGAGGTACTTCATCGCCGTGGCTTCGGCCTCTTCCCTACTCATGCCGCGCGAGCGCATCGGCGCCAGCGTGCAGTTCTGCAGCGCCGTCAGGTGCGGGAACAGGTTGAACTGCTGGAACACCATGCCGACCTCGCGCCGCACCTGGTCGACGTTGCGGCGGCCGGCCGCGAGGTCGACGCCGTCGACGACGATGCGGCCCTTCTGCGCGACCTCGAGCCGGTTGATGCAGCGGATGAGGGTCGACTTGCCCGAGCCCGACGGGCCGCAGATGACGATGCGCTCGCCGGCCCGCACCGACAGGTCGATGTCGGTCAGCACCTGGAACTGGCCGAACCACTTGCACAGCCCCTCGATGAGGATGATCGGCTCGGCCCCCGCGTCGCTCATGCCGTCGACTCCGCGTCAGCTCGCCTGCATCGCCGGCAGCTTGGTGCCGAGCCACTTCTGGTAGAGCTTGTCGAGCTCGCCGTTGGCCCTGTTCTTCTCGATGAAGTCGTTGACGGCCTTGTCGAGCTCGATCTGCCCCGGCCGCATCGCCACGCCCATCACCTGCTGGCGCAGGACGAACTTCTCCTCGTAGGTGTTCGCCGGCGCGCGCTTCTCGATCTGCGCCGCCACCGTCGTCGAGCAGCCGAGCGCGTCGACCTGGCCCGACATCAGCGCCTGCATGCCGGAGGCGTCGTCGTCGAAGCGGCGGATCTCGGTGCCGGGCGGCGCGACGGCCGTGAGAGCGATGTCCTGGGTGCTCGCCCGGGCGACACCGACGCGCAGGCCCTTGAGGTCGGCCGGCCCCTTGACATTGGCCTTCTTGCTGCCGAGCACGACGATCGTCGCCGCCGCGTAGGGCTTCGAGAACAGGACCTGCTTGGCGCGCTCGGGCGTGATCGCCAGCGAGGCGATCAGCAGGTCGACCTTGTTGGTGAGCAGGAAGGGGATGCGGTTCGGGCCGGTGACGGGAACCAGCTTGAGCTTGACGCCCCAGTCCTTGGCGAGCAGGCGGGCGACGTCGGCGTCGTATCCGTCGGGCTCGTTGGCGCTGTTGACCGTGCCGTAGGGCGGGAAGTCGACCAGCAGGCCGACCGTGAGCTCGCCCTTCTTCTTGATCTCGTCGACCGTCTGCGCCTGCGCGGTGACGAGCCACGCGGGCAAGGCGGAAGCGAGGCCGACGCTCGCGGCGCCGATGGCGAACCGGCGTCTCTGGGGGGATCCGATCATGAGCTTGTCTCCTTGTCGTGGGTGAAGCAATGACGTGGCAATCGGCGAACCCTGAGCGGCTCAACGCGCCAGCGCCTTGCGGTGCCGACGCTCGATGCCGGCCGCGACGAGCGACAGCGGCCAGCACAGCGCAAAGTAGATCACCGCGACGGCGCTGAAGACGATCAGCGGCTGGAAGGTGGCGTTGTTGATGATCTGGCCGGCGCGCGTGATCTCGGTGAAGCCGATGATCGCCGCCAACGACGTGCCCTTGATGATCTGCACCATGTAGCCGACAGTCGGCGCGACGGCGATGCGCACGGCCTGCGGCAGAATGACGTCGCGCATGCGGTCGCGATAGGACAGGCTCAGCGAATCGGCCGCCTCGCGCTGGCCGCGCGGAATCGCCTCGATGCAGCCGCGCCAGATCTGGCCGAGAAAGGCGCTGCTGTTGAGGACGAGCGCGACGCCGGCGGCGACCCACGGATTGATGTCGAAGCCGAGCACCGGCGCGCCGAAGAAGATCAGGAACAGCTGGAGCAGGAGCGGCGTGCCCTGGAAGAGCTGGATGAAGGCCGCCGAGGCGTTGCGCAGCCAGCCGATGTCGCTGGTGCGGCTCAGGGCGACCACAAGGCCGCCGATCGCACCGCCGACGAAGGCGATCAGCGAAAGCGCGAGCGTCCAGCGCGCCGCCGCGAGGATGTACAGGAAGTCGTTGGGGCCGAAGGTGCGCATGCCGTTCGGCCTAGCGTCGGTCGGGGTAGTTGAAGGCACGCCGGTAGACGACCCGGAACAGGGTCGAGAACGACAGCGCCAGCGCCAGGTAGATCGCCGCGACGACGATGTAGATCTCGAAGCTGCGGAAGGTCTGCGACTGCAGATTCGAGGCGACCGACGTCAGGTCGTCGGCCGAGATCACCGAGACCACGCTCGAGCTCAGCATCAAGAGGATGAACTGGCTCGTCAGTGCCGGATAGATGGCCTTCAGCGCAGGCTTGAGGACGACGAAGCGGAAGATCTCGTGCGCCTTCAGGTTGAGCGCCAGGCCGGCTTCGATCTGCCCTTTCGGGATCGCCTCGATGCCGGCACGGATGATCTCGGTCGCGTAGGCGCCCAGATTGACGATCATCGCGGTCAGCGCCGCCGTGTGCGCCGACCAGCGCAGGCCGATGGCGGGCAGCGCGAAGAAGAAGAAGAACAGCTGGACCAGGAACGGCGTGTTGCGGATCAGCTCGATGTAGGCGTTGACGAGCCAGCGCAGCGGCGCCGGCCCGCCGGTCTTCGCCCAGGCGCAGACGATTGCCACCGCAAGGCCGCCGACCATGGCGAGGAACGAGAGCTCGAGCGTCTTCCAGGTGCCTTCGAGCAGGAGCGGCCAGGCGGCGAAGACGGCGCCGAACTGGAAGGAGTAGTTCATGGTCCGGTCGCGACGGGTACCGGGTCGCTGGCGTGCCGGTGGGACATGCAACGATGGTAGCGCCGGGGCCTGGAGACCGAGATCACGTCACGGGCGCCGGGTTGAACAGCACCAGGGCGTTGTGCAGCTTCCAGCGCTCGGCCCAGGTCTGCGTGCGGCCGCTCGCGACGTCGAGCATCAGGCGAAACAGCTCCCAGCCGACCTCCTCGATCGTCGCCGTGCCATCGGCGATGCGCCCGGCGTTGATGTCCATCAGGTCGTGCCAGCGGCGCGCCAGGTCGCTGCGCGTCGCGACCTTGATCACCGGCACTTCGGCCAGGCCATAGGGCGTGCCGCGGCCGGTCGTGAAGACGTGCAGGTTGATGCCGGCGGCGAGCTGCAGCGTGCCGCAGATGAAGTCGCTCGCCGGCGTCGCCGCGTAGACCAGGCCGCGCTCGATGCCGCGATCCTTCAGCTTCTCGCCCGGCGAGAGAACGCCCGAGATCGGCGCGCTGCCGCTCTTGACGATCGAGCCCATCGCCTTCTCGACGATGTTGGAGAGGCCGCCCTTCTTGTTGCCCGGCGTCGTGTTGGCGCTGCGGTCGGCCTGGCCGCGACCGAGATAGGCGTCGTACCAGGCCATCTCGCGGATCAACGCGTCGGCGATCTCGGGCGAGGCGGCACGCGCCGTCAGCTGGTCGATGCCGTCGCGCACCTCGGTCGTCTCGCTGAACATCACGGTCGCGCCGGCACGCACGAGCAGGTCGGTGCAAAAGCCCACCGCCGGGTTGGCCGTGACGCCGCTGAACGCGTCGCTGCCGCCACATTGCACACCGACGACGAGCGCGCTCGCCGGCACGGTCTCGCGGCGGCGCGCATCGAGCCGCTCGAGATGCTCCTCGGCCATCGCGAAGATGGAGCCGATCATCGACTCGAAGCCGACGTGGCCTTCGTCCTGCAGGCAGACGACGTCGAGCCGCGGCGACTCGGTGGCACCGACGTCGGCGACGTTCCTCTCGTCGACGATCGCGAACGAGCCCGGCGGCAGCAGACGCTCGGGCTGCAGCTTCTCGCAGCCCAGGCTCACGACCATCACCTCGTTGCCGAAGTTCGGATTGAGCGTGATGTTGCGCAGCGTGCGGATCGGGATCTCGGCACCGGGCGCGTCGATCGCGACGCCGCAGCCGTAGGTGTGCTCGAGGCCGACGACGTCGTCGACGTTCGGGTACCTCGGCAGCAGCTCGGCCTTGATGCGCCGCACGGCGAAGTCGACGACGCCGGCGACGCATTGCACCGTCGTCGTGATGGCGAGGATGTTGCGGCTGCCGACCGAACCGTCGGCGTTGCGGTAGCCCTCGAACGTGTAGCCCTCGAGCGGCTCGAGCGGCGCGCGCTTCGCGGTCGCGATCGGCAGGCCCTGGAGCGACCTCGCGGCCGGCATCTCGAGCAGGCGCTCGTGCACCCAGCTCCCGGCCGGGATCGCGCGAACCGCGTTGCCGATGACGACGTCGTAGCGCCGCACCGGCGCGCCCTCGGCGATGTCGACGAGCGCGACCTTGTGCCCCTGGGGTACCTTGTCGACGAGTGTCAGCCCGGAGGTGAAGCGCGTCCCCGCGGGAAGCCCGCCGTCATTGGCGACGATCGCGACGTTGTCCTGCTCGTGCATCGTGATGAAGAGCGGAGCGCAATCATGGGTGTCAGCCATCGATCAGGCTCCCGGGGGCACGGCGTAAAGATCGGCGAGGGTCAGATCCCCATCGCCCCGAGCTTTTCGGCCAGCTGGTTCAGGACCGTGGCGATCCGCGGATGAGAGGCTTCGAACCGAAGCATCGATGCGTTCAGGTTCTCGCCGAGGTGCTCCTGGGCACGCAGGTCTCCCGAGCTGCCGACCAGCCTCTCGATGTCGCCGACCAGCCCGTTCAGGTGCTGCCGGTGGGGCTCGTCTTCGGGCGGGAGCGCGCTGATCTGCGAACGCAGGTCGTTCATCTCCTCTTCGAGGTGGTTCGTGTCGCTCATGTTCGTTCCTCTGATGTGCTGTCGTCGCTGGCCGCCCATTCTCGCTGTCGCGCGCGTTCCGGTGACGCGAAGGGGCCGCCTGCTCAGCCCTGAGCGACGTCGACCCACTCGGCGTCGACCAGCCGAGCCAATCGGTCCGTGTCGATGCGGATCGCATGATGGGTGTCGCCGGCTGCCGGAACGACGACGTCGAAGGCCTTCAGCGAGGCGTCCGCATAGATCCGCAGCGGCTGCGGCAGCCCGAACGGGCAGACGCCGCCGACCGGATGGCTGGTCGCCGCCAGCACCTCCGCGGCGCCGAGCATCCTGGCCTTGGCGCCGAAGCGGTCCTTGTACTTGCGGTTGTCGAGACGCGCCGTCCCGCCCATCACGAGCAGGATCACCGCGCCGCCCAGATGCAGGGCCAGCGTCTTGGCGATGCGCGCCGGCTCGACGCCGTGGGCCGCGGCGGCAAGCTCGACGGTGGCGGTGCTCGTCATCGCCTCGAGGATCTCGATGTCGGGGGCGCGCTCCGCCAAGAAGGCACGGACGGATTGCAGGCTCATCGTGTCGTGTCGGCTCCGGCTGACAAGGGAGCCACTAGACTACCCCGGCAATGTCGAGCCGACGATGAGCAGCCCGTTCCAGCCGCCCGAATCCAGCCGCCGGGTCGCCGCCCGACGCGCGATTCGCGAGGACGCGACCCTCGTTCACGGCACGGCCCGCATCGCGGTCCAGACCTGGGATGTCGGCCGCGACGGCATCAGCGTGATCGCCGCGCGGCCGATCGCCCCGGGCACGCGGTGTCGCGTCGAGTTCGAGCTGCGAGCGGGCGGCACCGTGCGGGCGATCGGGGCGTCGGCGAAGGTCGTCTATTCGTCGTACTCGGCGGCCGGCCAGTTCAAGATCGGCGCCGTCTTCGTCGATCTGGACGACGAATCGGCGCGCAGCCTGGAACGATTCGCGTCAGGCCCCTGACGGCGGCGCGATCGGGCGGCCTCCACGCCATATGCGAAAGTCGATCCCAGGCGACCCCTCCCGATCGCGTTTCCTGCGGGCGGCTGCGGCTGCGCCGGTGCTCGCCGCCCTGCCCGGCGCCGTGACGCGCGCGCAGTCCACGCCGCCGCGCCCGCGCATGACCACCCGGCCGATCCCGTCGAGCGGCGAAACGCTGCCCGTGATCGGCTGCGGCACCTATCTCGGCTTCGACCAGGCGCCAGGCACGCCGGGTTACGCCGCCCTGCCCGGCGTCGTCGATGCGCTGCTCGACGCCGGCGGCACGGTGCTCGACAGCTCGCCGATGTACGGCCGCGCCGAGGAAACGACGGGCGAGCTTCTCGCAGCCGACGGCCGACGCGACGAGGCCTTTCTCGCGACCAAAGTGTGGACGAGCGGACGCGCTGAAGGCATTCGCCAGATGGAGATGTCAATGCGGCGGCTGCGCACCGATCGCATCGACCTGATGCAGGTCCACAACCTCGTCGACTGGCGCACCCAGCTCGCGACGCTGCGGCGCTGGAAGGCCGAGGGCCGGATCCGCTACGTCGGCGTCTCGCACTACACGCCGTCGGCGTACGCCGAGGTCGAATCGGTCCTGCGGGCCGAGCGCGGCATCGACTTCCTGCAGATCGACTATGCGCTGGACGACCGCGAGGCGGAGCGTCGACTGCTGCCGCTGGCCGGCGAGCGCGGCCTCGCCGTGATCGTCAACCTGCCGTTCGGCGGCGGCGGGCTGCTGCGTCGGCTGCTGCCCAGGCCGCTGCCGCCGTGGGCCGCCGAGATCGGCTGCGCGAGCTGGGCCCAGGTGCTCCTGAAGTTCGTGCTGAGCCACCCGGCGGTCACCTGCACGATCCCCGGCACGCGCCGGCGCGAACACATGCAGGACAACGCCGCGGCCGGCTTCGGCAGCCTGCCGGACGCTGCCTTCTGGCGAACGAGGATCGACGCCGTCCTGGCTTGACCGCCGGAGGCCGGCCGACGATCCGGGTCTATTTCCTGGTGATGCGCCTGATGCGGTGCTGCGCCGCCGTCGTGATGAGGCTGCGTTCGAGCGACGATGCATGCTCGAAGATCGCCTCGCCCTCGCGCAGGCAGCCCGCCTGACGCTCGCTCGCCGCCGCGGGCGGCAGGGCGCCGAAATC
>JBBSBZ010000079.1:0-12644 GCA_038250795.1 Burkholderiales bacterium
CATGTTCGCCTCGCTCGGGAACGCCGTGACGCCGGGGATCGCCGCGAGCTCCTTCTGCAGCCGCTCTCGCTCGCCGCGCAGCACCGCAGCCTGGCGCGCGAACTCGTCGGCGTGGTCGAGCGCGAAGAGCGTCGCCTCGGCATTGAGCGCGCCGATGTTGTAGGGCGGCCGGACCTTGTCGACTTCCGCGACGAGCGCCGCCGGGCCGGCGAGGTAGCCGAGGCGCACGCCGGCCAGGCCGAACTTGCTGAGCGTGCGCAGGACGAGCACGTGCGCCAGCGTGCCCACGCGCGGCATCCAGCTTCGCGAGGAGAACGGCTGGTAGGCCTCGTCGAAGACGACCAGGCCGTCCTGCGCGCCGACCGCCGCGACGATGCAACCGATCGCCGCCTCGTCGAACAGGTTGGCGGTCGGATTGTTGGGATAGGCGAGGTAGGTGATCGCCGGTCGGTGCGTCTCGATCGCCGCGAGCATCGCCACCTCGTCGAGCTCGAAGCTCGCCGTCAGCGGCACGCCGACGAACTTCAGGCTCTGCAGGCGCGCCGATATCTCGTACATCACGAAGCCCGGCACCGGCGCCAGGATGGTCGCCCCGGGCACGTCGCAGGCCATCGCGAGCAGCGAGATGAGCTCGTCGGAGCCGTTGCCGAGCATCAGCCGGCAGCCCTGCGGAAGCTTCACGTACGACGACAGCGCAGTGACGACGTCGGTGACGCAGTCGGTCGGATAGCGGTTGATGGCGACGCGGCCGAGGCGCTGTCCGAGCTCGTCCTGCAGCGCCTCGGGCAGGCGGAACGGGTTCTCCATCGCGTCGAGCTTGACCAGTCCGCGGCTCGGCTGGATCGCGTAGGCGTGCATCGACTGCACGTCCTGGCGCAGGACCCGGGCGTAGCGGCGGCTTGCGGCTTCGTCGACCATCACGCCGCCTTCGGCGCGAGCCGCATCTCGGCCGCGCGCGCATGCGCATCGAGCCCCTCGCCGCGCGCCAGCACGGCGGCAATCGGGCCGAGCGTCGCCGAGCCGCGCTCGCTCACCTCGATCAGGCTGGTGCGCTTCTGGAAGTCGTAGACGCCGAGCGGCGACGAGAAGCGCGCCGTGCCCGCCGTCGGCAGGACGTGGTTCGGGCCGGCGCAGTAGTCGCCCAGGCTTTCGCTCGTCCAGGCGCCCAGGAAGATCGCGCCGGCGTGCCTCAGCAGCGGTTCCCAGCGCGACGGCTCGCGCGCGCTGACCTCGAGGTGCTCGGGCGCGATCCGGTTGCTGATCTCGCACGCTTCTTCCATCGACCGCGTGAGGACGAGCGCGCCACGGCCTTCGAGCGAGGCCGCGATGATCTCGCGCCGCGGCATCTGCGGCAGGAGACGATCGATCGCCTCGCGCACGCGCTCGAGGTAGCCAGCGTCGGGCGTGAGCAGGATGCTCTGCGCGAGCGGGTCGTGCTCGGCCTGGCTGAAGAGGTCCATCGCGACCCAGTCGGGCGGCGTCGTGCCGTCGGCCAGCACCAGGATCTCGCTCGGGCCGGCAATCATGTCGATGCCGACGGTGCCGAAGACCCGTCGCTTGGCACTCGCGACGTAGGCGTTCCCGGGACCTGTGATCTTGTGGACCGCAGGAATCGTCGCCGTGCCGAAGGCCAGCGCGCCGACCGCCTGCGCGCCGCCGATCGTGAAGACGCGATCGACACCGGCGATCGCGGCGGCCGCGAGCACGAGCGCGTTGCGCTCGCCGCCCGGCATGGGCGCGACCATCACGATCTCCCCGACGCCCGCCACCTTCGCCGGCAGCGCGTTCATCAGCACGCTCGACGGGTACGCGGCCTTGCCGCCCGGCACGTAGATGCCGACCCGGTCGAGCGGCGTCACCTTCTGGCCGAGCAGCGTGCCGTCGGCGTCGCGGTAGCTCCACGACTTGCCGGTCGCTTCAAGCTGGCGCTCGTGGAAGTCGCGCACGCGCGCAGCCGCGCTTTCGAGCGCGCTCCGCTGCAACGCCGGCAGGCCGCCGAGCGCGGCGCTCATCTCGGCGCCGCCGACTTCGAGCTCGGCGATCGACGTCGCCTCGAGGTGATCGAAGCGGCGCGTGTACTCCAGCACCGCGGAATCGCCCCGTGCTCGCACGTCGGCGAGGATCTCGGCGACGCGCGACTCGATCGCGTCGTCGGTCTCGGCGGAGTACGCGAGCAGCGTCGTCAGCGCCCTGGCGAAGCCGGCATCGCTGCTCTTCAGCGTGCGCAGACCGAGCCTCACGCCGGCGCTCCCTTGGCCACTTGCGCGGCGAGCGCGTCGATCAGCGAGCGGATCGGCTCGCGCTCGAGCTTGAGCGCTGCCTTGTTGACGATGAGGCGCGCCGAGATCGGCATGATCTCCTCGACTTCGACGAGCGCGTTGGCCTTGAGCGTGCTGCCCGAGGCGACCAGGTCGACGATCGCGTCGGCCAGCCCCGTGAGCGGCGCGAGCTCCATCGAGCCGTAGAGCTTGATCAGGTCGACGTGCACGCCCTTGTCGGCGAAGTGGTCGCTGGCGATGCGGGTGAACTTGGTGGCGACGCGGATGCGCGAGCCCTGGCGCGCGGCGCGCTCGTAGTCGAAGCCGACCGGCGCGGCGACGCTCATCCTGCACTTCGCGATGCCCAGGTCGAGCGGTCGGTAGAGGCCGTCGCCGCCGTGCTCGATGAGCGTGTCGAGGCCGACGACGCCGAGATCGGCGCCGCCGTGCTGGACGTAGGTCGGCACGTCGCTGGCGCGGACCAGGACGACGCGCAGGCCCGGCCGCGACGTGCCGATGATGAGCTTTCGGCTCGTCTCGGGGCTCTCGGCGAGCTCGACGCCGAACGCGGCAAGCAGCGGCAGCGCCTCGTCGAGGATCCTTCCCTTGGACAGGGCCAGTGTGATCACGATGTCCTCACGCCTTCACCCGCTCGATGTCAGCGCCGAGCGTGCGCAGCTTGGCTTCCATCCGGTCGTAGCCGCGGTCGAGGTGGTAGATGCGATCGATCGTCGTCTCGCCGACGGCGACGAGCGCCGCGATGACCAGGCCGGCCGACGCGCGCAGGTCGGTGGCCATCACCGTCGCGCCCGACAGGCGCTCGACGCCCTGCACGACGGCGACGCGGCCGTCGACCTCGATCCGGGCGCCCAGCCGGACGAGCTCGTTGACGTGCATGAAGCGGTTCTCGAAGATCGTCTCGGTGATCGTCGCGGTGCCGTCGGCGATGCAGTCGAGCGCCATCAGCTGCGCCTGCATGTCGGTGGGGAACGCCGGGTACTCGCTGGTTCGCACGCTCGCGGCGAGCGGGCGGCCGCCGGCGCGGATCCTGACCCAGCCGCTTGCCGACTCGACCGTCGCGCCGGCCTCGCGCAGCTTCTCGATCACCGCCTCGAGATGATCGGCGCGCGCGCCGCGCAGGACGACGTCGCCGCCGGCCGCCGCGACGGCGCACAGGAAGGTGCCGGCCTCGATCCGGTCGGCGACGATGCGGTGCGCGACTCCGTCGAGTCGATCGACGCCGACGATCCGGATCCGGCTCGTGCCGTGGCCCTCGATGCGCGCGCCCATCGCGATCAGCATCTCGGCGAGGTCGCCGATCTCGGGCTCCTGCGCAGCGTTCTCGAGGATCGTCTCGCCTTCGGCGAGCGTCGCGGCCATGAGCAGGTTCTCGGTGCCGGTGACGGTGACCATGTCGGTCGTGATGCGCGCGCCCTTCAGTCGGCCGGCGCGGGCGACGATGTCGCCGTGCTCGACGACGATCTCGGCGCCCATCGCCTGCAGTCCCTTGATGTGCTGGTCGACCGGCCGCGTGCCGATCGCGCAGCCGCCGGGCAGCGAAACGCGCGCCTCGCCGAAGCGCGCGAGCAGCGGCCCGAGGACGAGGATCGATGCGCGCATCGTCTTCACCAGGTCGTAGGAAGCCTGCCGCAACGACACGTCGGAGGCGACGAGCGAGAGCGTCGCCTCGCCGGCCTCGCCCTCGGTCGCGACGACGCCCATCGTGCGCAGCAGCTTCAGCATCGTCGCCACGTCCTGAAGGCGCGGCACGTTGGAGAGCTGCACGCGGCCGGCGGTGAGGAGCGCCGCGCAGAGCTCGGGCAGGGCCGCGTTCTTGGCGCCGGAAATGGCGACTTCGCCTTCGAGCCGGCGGCCGCCGCGGATGCGGAGTTTGTCCATTGAAATTCGGGTGGCGACGCGGTCGCCGCTTCAGGCCGGTGGGTTCTGGTACTCGGCAGGGGTGAGCGTCTTCATCGACAGCGCGTGGATCTGCTCGCGCATCCGGTCGCCGAGGGCGCGGTAGACGCGCTGGTGTCGGGCGATGCGGGTCGTTCCCTCGAACTCGGCGGAGACGATGGTCGCGTAGAAATGGCGGCCGTCGCCCTCGACCTCGACGTGCTCGCAGGCGAGGTTGTCGACGATGAAGCGCTGGATCTCCTGGGGCGTGGGCTCGGCCATCGCCCGATTATCGCGCGGGCGTCAGCGCGCTGCCGGCAGCGCGGTCAAGGCTGTGCCTCGCGCGCCGCGAGAGCGGCGGCCAGCCCGGCCCGGGCGTCGGCGGCCAGCGGCACGAGCGGCGGGGCGACGCGCGCCCAGGTGTCGTCGTCGTAGACGCGCGCCAGCGCCGCCTTCACCGAGGCGATGAGCGGATGGCCCGCAAGGATCGCGCGCAGGTCGCCCGCCTTCTTCACCGCGGCGCGGCCGGCGTCGCTGCCCTGCTTCGACCACGCGACCTGGGCATGGCGGGCCGTGATGTTCGTGGTGGCCGAGATGCATCCCGCGAAGCCGTCGGCCGACGCGTGGCCGAGCGTCGCCTCCGAGCTCGGGAAGACGTCGAAGTCGGCCACGGCACGAGCGACGGCGCGGGCGTAGGCGAGGTCGCCGGCGCTGTCCTTCAGGCCGACCAGCGCGCGCGGGTGCTTCGCCTTCAGCGTCGAGACGACCTCGACCGGCCAGGGCACGCCCGTGTTCTGGGGGATGTGATACAGGTAGAGCGCGAGCCGGGCGTCGCCGACGCGGGCGACGAGTTCATCGACGTAGGCGACGAGGCCGGCCGCGCTGATGTCCGGATAGTAGAAAGGCGGCAGGACCAGCGCGCCCGCGAAGCCGAGCTCGCAGGCGGCGCGGGTGAGCCGCACCGAGTCGTCGAGCGCGCAGACGCCGGTGCCGACCATGAAGCGGGCCATCGGCAGGCCGGCGTCGACGATCGCCTTCATCACCGCGAGCCGCTGCTCGACGCTGAAGGCGGTCGCCTCGCCGGTCGTGCCGAGCAGGTTGATGCCGTCGCAGCCGCCATCGAGGAGCGCGCGGCAGTGTCTCGCGAGCTTGTCGAGGTCGGGCGTGAAGTCGGCGCGAAGCGGCGTGGCCGCGGCGGCGATGACGCCGCGAAGGCGCGAGGACGAGGTCATGGCGGGAAACTCCTCGATGCCGGAACAGTGGCGGATCAGTGACGGATCTTGTAGCCGATCTTCAGCAGGTGCAGGCAGAGCGCGCAGATGGCCGCCAGGCTCGCGCCGACGACGACGAGGCTCGTCCACGGCGAGACGTCGCTGGTGCCGAAGAAGCCATGGCGGAAGCCGTCGATCATGTAGAAGAAGGGATTGAGGTGGCTCACGTCGCGCCAGATCGGCGGCAGCGACGCGATCGAATAGAAGACGCCGGAGAGAAACGTCATCGGCATGATGATGAAGTTCTGGAACGCCGCGATCTGGTCGAACTTCTCGGCCCACAGGCCCGCCACGAGACCGAGCGCGCCCATCAGCGCCGCACCCGCGAGCGTGAAGAAGATGATCCAGAGCGGGTTGGCGACGTGCAGCGGCGCGAACCAGAGCGTCACCAACAGCACGCCGGTGCCGACGGCGACGCCGCGCACCACGGAAGCGCCGACGTAGGCCAGGAACCAGGCCCAGTGCGAGAGCGGCGAGACCAGGAGAAAGACGAGGTTGCCGGTGATCTTGCTCTGGATCAGCGAGGAGCTCGAGTTGGCGAAGGCGTTCTGCAGCACGCTCATCATCACGAGCCCCGGGATCAGGAAGCTCGTGTAGCCGACCGAGCCGAACACCTGGACGCGGCCTTCGAGGACGTGGCCGAAGATCAGCAGGTAGAGCACCGCCGTGAGCACCGGCGCGGCGACGGTCTGGAAGCTCACCTTCCAGAAGCGCAGCACTTCCTTGTAGAGCAGCGTACGGGTGCCGGCGAGCACGCCGGTCTCGAGGCGCACCTTCGGCGCCCGAGCGACAGCGGCCGTCATGCAGCCACGCGGGCGGGCGTCTCGCCGCGCATGATCTCGATGAACACGTCCTCGAGGTCGGCACGGCCGATCTCGAGGTCTTCCGGCTCGCAGCCGGCGGCGTGCAGCACCGCGAGGATCGACTCGACCTCGCGCGCGTCGTGCGCCGTGATCTGGACGATGCGGCCGGTGACGCGCGCGTTCTGCTGAAGGGACGCCGGCAAGGGCTTGTCGAGCTTGAATCGCAGCATCGTGCTCGCCGTCCCGGCGAGCAGCGCCGAGGTGCGGTCGAGGGCGACGACGCGGCCCTGCTTGAGCATCGCGATCCGGCCGCAGAGGGCCTCGGCCTCCTCGAGGTAATGGGTCGTCAGCAGGACCGTGTGGCCTTCCTTGTTGAGACGCGCGACGAACTGCCAGAGCGTCTGGCGCAGCTCGACGTCGACGCCGGCCGTCGGCTCGTCGAGCACGATCACGGGCGGCCGGTGCACGAGGGCCTGCGCGACCAGGACGCGCCGCTTCATGCCGCCCGAGAGCTGGCGCATGTTGGCGTCTCCCTTGTCGGCCAGCCCCAGGTTGGCGAGCAGCTCGTCGATCCAGGCGTCGTTGTCGTGGACGCCGAAGTAGCCGCCCTGGATGCGCAGCGCCTCGCGCACCGAGAAGAAAGGATCGAACACCAGCTCCTGCGGCACCACGCCGAGGACGCGGCGCGCCGCGGCGTAGTCGGCGGCGACGTCGTGGCCGAGCACCGAGACGCGCCCGGCGGTCGCGCGCGCGAGGCCGGCGAGGATGCTGATCAGCGTCGTCTTGCCGGCGCCGTTCGGGCCCAGCAGGCCGAAGAACTCGCCCTCCTCGATGTCGAAGCTCACGTCGTCGAGGGCTCGGACGTCGCCGCGCGGCGAGGCGTACGTCTTGGCGACGTTGACGAAGGAGACGGCCGGCATGAAGGCGGCAATTGTAGGGAGCCAACCGATGGATCGAGGGCAGTGCGGGTGCTAGATTGATTCGCAGCAGACACCGCCATGGCCACCCAGACCAAGAGGCCGCGCCGCACGGCCGAGCGCATCCTCGACACCTCGCTCGAGCTTTTCAATCGCTTCGGCGAGCCGAATGTCTCGACCACGCTGATCTCGGCCGAGCTCGGCATCAGCCCTGGCAACCTGTACTACCACTATCCGGCCAAGGAAGAGCTGATCACCAAGCTCTACGACCGCTACGACCTCGCGCTCACCGAGCTGCTCCAGGCGGCCGACGACGTCACTGACGTCGAGGACGCGTGGTTCTTCTTCCACACCCTCTTCGAGCTGATCTGGTCGTACCGGTTCCTCTACCGCGACCTCAACGACCTGCTCTCGAACAATCGCAAGCTCGAGCTCCACTTCAAGTTCGTCCTCGAGCGCAAGGCCCGGGCCGTGCAGGCCGTGCTCGACGGCATCGCCGCCACCAGCGGTCTCACGATCGACGCGCGCGACGTCCAGCCGGTGGCGACGGCGATGGTCGTCGTCGCCACCTATTGGCTGAGCTTCGAGTACGTGCGCGACCCGCGCCACGCGCTCGAGCCCGAGAGCGCGGGCCCTGCGCTGCTGCGCGGCGCCTATCACGTGCTCTGCCTGCTCCTGCCCTACCTCGATCCGCCGCAGCGCGAGCATCTGCATTCCCTCGCCACGCCGTACCAACCGACATCCACCGGAGAATGATCTTGGCCAAATGGAACGCCTTCCCGCACGACGCCAAGGCCTATCGCTTCGACGCCGCGACCTTGAAGAAGAAGTGGGCGCGGCTGCACGCCGGGGATGCCGAGCCCTGGCCGGACGACGACAAGGTCGTCGCCGCCTGGCAGCACTTCCACGCCGGCGATTTCCACAAGGCGACCGAGGCGGGCCTGAAGGCGCACGCCGCCGGGGCGAGCGGCGCGATGACCGTTGCGAACAAGTCGCAGGCGATCTACGCCACCTACCTTGAGCCGAGCGAGAAGGCCCGCCTCGCGCTCCTGCTCGAAGTCGCCGAGCGCGCGGAGCAGCGCGCCCGCGACGAACCGAAGGAGGCCAACGCGTGGTACTGCATGGCCTATGCGCTCGGCCGCTACAGCCAGGGCATCAGCATCGCCAAGGCGCTCGCGCAGGGCCTGGGCGCGAAGGTGAAGAACGCGCTCGAGACGACGATCAAGCTTTCGCCCAGGCACGCCGACGCGCACATCGCCCTGGGCGCCTTTCACGCCGAGGTGATCGACAAGGTCGGCTCGCTGCTCGGTCGCACGCAGGGCGCGAGCAAGGACGCGGGCCTGCTCCACTACAAGACCGCGCTCAAGCTGAGCCCGACGTCGGCGATCGCGATGATCGAGTACGCCAACGGCCTCGTCATGCTCGAAGGCGACAAGCGGATGGCCGAGGCGACGAAGCTCTACGAGAGCGCCGCCGCCTGCGAGCCGATGGACGCGACCGAGCGTCTCGACGTCGAGACGGCCAAGGCCGAGCTCGAGGACTGAGGGCTTCGTCACCCTTCGATCGACGTGCATCGCCCCGATCCGACCCCGTGAAGCAAGGCGACCTCGGCCGAGCGACGTTCCGCTCGGGCCGGCCTCTACGGCGGGCTCGCGCGGACGTGTGCAGGGCTTCCTTCGCGGCCGTGACATTGGCGGGCGCCCTGATGCTGGCCGGCTGCATGCAAGGCGTCGTCCCTCGCAACCCGGATTTCGTCGACCTCGTCCGGCACGTTTCGCCCGCGGTGGTCGGCGTCGGTGATGAGCGCGGCGTCCTCGGCACGGGATTCCGGCTCGTGGACACCCGCCTGGTCGTCACCGCTGCCCATCTGCTGGGCCCGGCGCTGACAAGCCCAGCCGTGTTCTGGCAAGACCGGCGCTGGCCCGTCCGTGTGCTGCGCATCGACGCGAACAACGATCTCGCCCTTCTGGAGCTGCCCGCCGATGCGCCGATGCCTGGTCTGACACTCGTCCCTCCCGCGTCGGCGCCGGCCACGGGGGCATGGATCATCGTGCTCGGTCGACCGTTCGGAACGAAGACCACGGCCACCGTGGGCATCGTCAGTGCCACCCCGGGAACCATCGCCGCAGCGCCTCAGCTGATGGAGCGCATCCAGATCAACGCGGCCGTCAACCCGGGCAACTCCGGCGGACCCGTGGTGAACGTCCGCGGCGAGGTCGTCGCGGTGGCCAGCGCCCTCTTGCCCGCTGGCCAGGGACTCGCGTTCGCGATCCCGGCCTCGGCCGTCACCGAGCTGCTTTCTCCTGCAGGCCGATGACACTTCCCGTGGCCGTCGGCCACGGGAATGAGCAACGGCTCAGGGCACGAAGTTGAAGATGCCTTGCGCCCAGACCCCGGTGTCCACGTTGTGGTATAGGACGATGACGGGCGACGGGAAGCGGGTGTCGTTCACGTCGGGGAACCCCGCGTCGTACGAGAGCTGGGTGCAACTCGGGTTGTCGCCGAAATCGAGGATGCAGCCGCCGGTGAAGACCTGGGAGGGCAACTTGTGAGCGTTCTCATAGGCCTCGGCGGCGCCCTGGAGCGCGCTCACGATACCGTCGAAGAACTTGTAGAGATCCTTGAAGCTCTTGACGCTGCGCGGGTCGAACGAGCCCAGCACGCCCTGAACGGCAGAGACCGCCTGCGGACCGACGAAGTACACGTCGTTGCGCTTGGGCTCAAGATTGGTGCCTGTCCCCTCGATGACGCTGCCGGGCAGGTTCGGTGCGTGGAACGACAGCGAGGCGCCGCTGATGATCCCCTCCATGGACGCGCCGTTCGTGTAGGGCTGCAGCAGGCTGTTGACGGCCAGCAGGACCATCATCCGCGTCACTTCCTGCATGATCTTGCCGTAGACCTGGTTGACCAGGTTCATCTGAAGGCTCGACCCCGCGAGCAGGCCGATCAGGCCGAAGAAGGCAGGTTGCGGCTGGCGATAGAGGGCTTTCGGATCCAGCGCGTTTCGATCCGCGACCGGCTTCGCCAGACCCGCATAGAACTCGGTCGCGGTCGTCTGCGCGCTGGCCAGCTGGTTGGCCACCAGCACGGTGTTGATGCGGCCGCTCACCGCCTGCAGGTGGCCCGGCAGCGTCAGCGCGAGCAGGATGTTCAGCCGCGGGGCGTTGTTGACCACGCCATAGGGCGTCACGTTGACCGCCAGCAGTTGCGTCAGGAGGCCGTTCAGATCGGCGTTGAGCTGGTTCAGCGTGGCGTCGTCGTTGGTCGGCGAGGCCGGGTTCAAGGTCGCATAGAAGGCCGTGATCTGCGCCACCTTGGCGTCGATCTGATTGACCAGGTTGCCGAAGGTGACGTCGCCGGCCGTCTGCGGGAAGCCATGGCTCGACAGGAACGCCGGGGTGGGCAGGAATCCTTCGTCAGGCGCCACCGGCGTGGTCCGCTCCATCCCGTTGCGGCCCGTCACGGGCACGCCCGCCGCCGCCGCCTGCAACGCGGCGTTGAGCGCGGGGATCAGCGAGGGCTGGTTGCCACTGAAGGCGGCGGAGATCGCGGACAGCTTGGTGGCGGCACGGCTTTCGGCCGCACCGAAGGCGACCAGTCGCTCGCCGTTGCTCAAGGTGCTGCCGGCGGGCGGCGTCGCCTCGATCACGGCGAAGCTGACGGTGGCGGTGATCGCCGTCGTGTTCACGGTCACTCGCAGCGTGTAGGCGCCTCGCGTGTCAGCGCTGGTGATCAGGCTGAGCACGCCCGCAGGGCTGCCGGTCGTCGGAATGGTCCCGGCGTTTCCGGCCTGAGTGACGAGAGCGTAGGTGACGGCGGGAGTGGGCAGGATGGGTTGGTTGCCAGCGTCCAGAACCACCGTCGTGATCGGCGTCGAGCCGCCCGCGGCAACGACAAGGTTGTCGATCCGCAGCTGGACGGATGCGGGGACCGGCCCGTTGGCCGACGGCCCGACCGACACCGTCAGGCTCACGGCACTGCCGGGTGCAACACTGGCGCCTGCGGCCGGGTTCTGGCTGATCACGCTGCCGGCAGGCACCGTCGTGCTGTACGCGAGCGTGATCGCGCCGACTGTCAGGCCGGCACCGGAGATCGCCGTCGTCGCCGCTGCCTGCGTCTGGTTGTCGACGTTGGGCACGATGACCTTCGCCGGCCCGGTCGAGACGTCGAGGGCGACGGCCGAGCCCGGTGCAACGCTCGCGCCCGCGGCCGGGTTCTGGCTGATCACGCTGCCCGCCGGAACGGTCGGACTGCTGTTCTGCGTGACCGTGCCGACGGCGAGGCCGGCACCGGTGATCGCCGTCGTCGCCGCTGCCTGCGTCTGGTTGACGACGTTGGGCACGATGACGTTGGCGATCACGGGGGTGCCGGTCACCCGCCAGGTCAAGGCGGGTGCGTCGAACGGCACCGTGCGATCCTGGCGAATGGTGACAACGTCGGCGCTGGTGACTGTGGAATTGGCCGCGAGGTTGCCCAGGTTGGCGGAGCCCTTGACGACGACCGTCGCCGGCGAGTTGCTGGTCACGCTGACCGCGGCCGCGTTCAGCGCGGGGGTGCCGTTCTGCACCACGACACGGTATGAGAAGTCGAAGGTCGTCCGACCCGTGCGCACCGTGCTGACCAGTTGCGTGCCGGTCACGCTGGCGGCGGCGACGGCGTCGAGTTGCGGAGCGAAGAACCCGACCCATCCGATCAGTGCGAACACCAGGCCCTGAAGCCAGCGGAATTTCGACATGTCGATGACCCCTTTTTGTCAGTCGTGACCGCGCGGTCGCATGGCCGCGCCGTGATGGATGGACGCACCTCGCAGCATGGCAAGCCGCGACTCGAGAATTCCCGACTCGGACCGCACCCGTCTCAGACCGGCGCCTTGACCTTGCCCTTGCCCTTGCCCTTGCGCACCGAGCGTGATCGGCCGCGCAGCATCGCCAACAGCAGCCCCGACGTCAGGAGCACCATCGAGCTGGGCTCCGGTACTGCTGTGACCGTGGGCGTCGTGAAGCCTCGATCGAGCGTGTCGAAGGTGGTCGGGTCGACGACCTCGAACAGCGAGGCGCCCGGGGTCGAATTGCCGCCGAAGTCCACACGTACCTGGAACGACCCGGCGCTCCGCCCGGGGGCGATCCCGGAGCTCATGGCCAGCCAGTCGAAATAGCCGTCCTGGGGCAAGCCCAGGTCCGGCTGGATTGCGAGCGGATCCCAGTCCGCGGGAGCGGAGACGAGCTGCAGATTGCTGAAGAGCGCCCGGTCGAAATAGATCGTGAACTCGTCGATCGCGGTCGCGAGCGAGTCGTTGGCGACCGAGAAGTCGTACTGCCAGGTGTTCCCGACCACCAGGCTCAGGTCATAGCGCACCGTCGTCGCTTGGCTCGGCAGTGCCGTCATCACGCCGAAAAACGCAAAAGCGATCCAATTCTTGAGCACGCCGCACCAACGCATGATGTCTCCCTCGTTCAACCTGAAAAGATTCTTGCATGCGATATATCGGCCATCAATGAC
>JBBSBZ010000080.1:0-12550 GCA_038250795.1 Burkholderiales bacterium
GAAGCCGTTCGACTACCGCGCCGAGGTCGAGGGCCTGCGCGCGCTCGACCGCTACACGATCCAGTTCCGGCTCGCGTCGCCGCGGCCGCGCTTCACGGCCACCCTCTGCGCGTCGTATGCCGTCGGCATCGCGCGCGAAGTGGTCGAGGCCTACGGCGACGACATCGCCGCCCACCCCGTCGGCACCGGACCGTACCGCCTCGGCTCGTGGCGGCGCACCTCGCGCATCGTCCTCGACAAGAACTCCACCTATCGCGACGTCCGCTTCGACAGCCAGCCCGCGGCCGACGACGCCCAGGCGCTGGCGTTCGCCAAGCGCCTGAACGGCAAGCGCCTGCCGCTCAACGACGGCGTCGAGGTCTCGGTCGTCGAAGAGAACCAGCCGCGCTGGCTCAGCTTCCTGAACGGTCAGGCCGACTTCGCGCGCGTGCCGCCCGAGCTCGCCCTCATCGCGGCGCCGAACGGACACCTCGCGCCGAACCTCGCGCGCCAGGGCATCACCTTGCAGCGCTACGTCAACTGCGACAGCGCGTTCTCGTACTTCAACATGGAAGATCCGGTGGTCGGAGGCTACAGCGCGGAGAAGGTCGCCCTGCGCCGGGCGATCAGCTTGGCGTACGACATCGAGCGCGAGATCGACATCATCCGGCGCGGCAACGCGATCCCTGCGCAGGCGCCGATGTCGCCGCACACCTACGGCTACGACCCGTCGTTTCGCACCGTGAACAGCGCGCACGACGTCGCCCGCGCGAAGGCGCTGCTCGACATCTACGGCTACCTCGACCGCGACGGCGACGGCTGGCGCGAGCTGCCCGACGGCCGGCCGCTCGTCATCACGATGGCCACCGAGCCGCAGCAGATCTACCGCGAGTACAACGAGAACTGGCTGAAGAGCTTCGGCTCGATCGGCATTCGCGTGCGCTTCGAGGTGGCGCAGTGGTCCGAGCACTACAAGCAGTCGCGCGCCGGCAAGCTGCAGATGTGGTTCCTCGGCGGCTCGTCGACCCAGCCCGACGGCCAGGCCGACCTCGAGACGATGTACGGCCGCTCGCTCGGCGAGGCCAACCTGGCGCGCTTCAAGCAGGCCGACTTCGACGCCATCTACCGGCGCATGCTCGACCTGCCCGACGGCCCCGAGCGCGAGGGCCTGTTCAAGAAGGCGAGCGAGATCGTCGTCGCCTACATGCCCTATCGCATGCACGTGCACCGCATCTACAACGACTTCTCGCGCGCCTGGATCACCGGCTATCGCCAGCCCTTCTTTCGCAACCAGAGCTGGCACTACATCGAGGTCGACGGCGAGCGGCGCGCGAAGGCGCTCGCCTGATCGGGCGGCACCGATGGCGGCCCGCGAAGCGCTGATCCTCGCCTACGCGCGCTTCCTGCGCGAGACGCGCGGGCTCGATTTCGATCCCACCACGACCGAGGGCTACGACCGCTTCTGGCGCTGGTCGTGCGACGACCTTCCGGCGTTCTGGCAATCCGTCTTCGACCATTTCCGAATCGAGTCGCCGACGCTCCATTCGGCGGTGCTCGAGCACCCGTCGATGCCGGGGACGCGCTGGTTTCCCGGTGCGCAGGTCAACTACGCGCGCCACGTTTTCAGTCACGCCGATCGGGCGCACGCCGCCGGCCATCCGGCGATCGTCTTTCGCGACGAGGCGATGCAGCTCGCCGGCACGATCGAGGAGATCTCCTGGCCCGAGCTGCGCCGCCGCGTCGCGGCCTTCGCGGCGGCGCTCGAGAGCATGGGCGTCGTCGCCGGCGACCGGGTCGCCGCCTTCATGCCCAACGTGCCGCAGACGGCGGTCGCCTTCCTCGCCTGCGCCAGCCTGGGCGCGATCTGGTCGGTGTGCTCGGCCGACATGGGTCCGCTCGCGGTGCTCGATCGCTTCCGTCAGATCGAGCCCAAGGTGCTGGTCGCGTGCGACGGCTACGTCTACGGCGGCGTGCGCCACGACCGGCTCGAGCTCGTCGCCCGCATCCTGGCCGAGCTGCCGAGCGTGCGGGACGCCGTCGTCTGGCGCAGCCTCGATCACGAGCGAGCGATCGACGACCTCGCCGGGCCCGGGCGGCGCATGCACGACTTCGACACGCTGATCGCCGGCGCCGCCACGCTCGCGCCGCGCTGGCTGCCGTTCGAACATCCGCTCTGGATCGTCTACTCGAGCGGCACCACTGGCCTGCCCAAGCCGATCGTGCACGGCCATGGCGGCATCATGCTCGAGACGCTGAAGGGCGCGGTGCTGCACAACGACGTCGGCCCGAGCGCCGAGACCGGCGACCGCTACCACTGGTACAGCTCGACCGGCTGGATCATGTGGAACTCGCAGATGGCGGCGCTCCTCGGCGGCACGACGGTATGCATGTACGACGGCAGCCCGACCGGCCCGCGCAGCGCCCTGGCGGGCGACGCGCGCGAGGTCGACTGGTCCACGGTCTGGCGCTTCGCCGCCGATGCGGGTGCGACCTATTTCGGCGCCGGCGCCGCGTTCTACGCAAGCTGCCTCAAGGCGGACGTCGAGCCGCAACAGGCCGGCGACCTCTCGGCGCTGCGTGCGATCGGCTCGACCGGCTCGCCGCTCGCGGTCGAATGCTACGAGTGGATCGCCGATCACGTGCCGCAAGTCGACGGCAAGCCGATCTGGATCGACCCGATCGCCGGCGGCACCGACTTCGCCGGTGCGTTCGTCGCCGGGCTGCGCACCTTGCCGCTGGTCTACGGCGAGATGCAGTGCCGGTGCCTGGGCGCGGCCGTCGAGGCGTGGAGCGAGCCCGACGCGAACGGTCGCGGAAGATCGCTCGTCGACGAAGTCGGCGAGCTCGTCTGCACGCGACCGCTGCCGTCGATGCCGCTCCGTTTCTGGGGCGACGACGACGGCCTGCGCTATCGCGACAGCTACTTCGACATGTACCCGGGCGTCTGGCGCCACGGTGACTGGATCCGCATCACGCCGCGCGGCGGCGCCGTCATCTACGGCCGCAGCGACGCGACGATCAACCGCCACGGCATCCGCATGGGCACGGCCGAGCTCTACCGCGCCGTCGAGGCGATGCCCGAGGTGATGGACAGCCTCGTCGTCGACCTCGAGTACCTCGGCCGCGAGAGCTACATGCCGCTCTTCGTGGTCCTGCGCGAGGGCCTGGTGCTCGACGACGCGCTGACGCGGCGCCTGCGCGAGAGCATCAAGACGGCGCTCTCGGCGCGCCACGTCCCGAACGACATCTTCCAGGTGAGTTCGATTCCGCGCACGCTCTCGGGCAAGAAGATGGAGCTGCCGGTGAAAAAGCTCCTGCTCGGCACGCCGGCCGACCAGGTGTTCAAGCTCGATGCGATGACCAACGCGGAGAGCGTGGCGTGGTTCACCGAGTTCGCCCGCCGTCGGGCACCGACCTAGCGGCGCCGACCTACAGCTCGAGCTCGTTGAAGTAGCGCCCGCCGTGGAAGATGAGTGGGTGCGCGCCTTCGCGACGGGCGCAGCGCTCGACCTCGCCGACGAAGATGACATGGTCGCCCTCGTCGTAGCGGCTGCGGTTGAAGCACTCGAAGACCGCGGCGGCGCCGTCGAGCAACGGCACGCCTGCCGTGCCCGCCTGGTACGCGACGCCGCCGAACCGGTCGACGACCTTGCTCGCGAAGCGCTCGGCGAGCGCGCGCTGGTCGGCGGCCAGGATGTTGATCGCGTAGTGCGAGCCGCGCGCGAATCCCGGCATCGAGCCGGCCTGGCGCGACAGGCTCCACAGCACGAGCGGCGGCTCGATCGAGACCGAGTTGAAGGAGTTGGCCGTGAGGCCGATCGGCTCGCCGTCGACGCCGCGCGTGGTCACGATGGTGACGCCGGTCGCGAACATGGCGAGGGCGGCGCGGAAGTCTTCGGCGCCGAAGGAAGGCGGCGCCGCGCGCGGGATTCGGGCCATCGGCCGATTGTCGACGCTCGCGACCCGATCCCTAGAATCGGCGCATGACGTCTCCGCCCGCGCGCGGCGCGCCGACCTCGCGCCTGGCCCGGGCGGCCGCCTGGCACCGCCTCGCCGCGATCACCGTGCTCGGCTTCGCCTCCGGGCTGCCGCTCGCGCTCACCGGCCAGGCGATGCAGGCCTGGCTCACCCAGGACGGCGTCGACATCGCGACGATCGGCTTCCTGAGCCTGGTCGGCCTGCCCTACACCTTCAAGTTCCTCTGGGCGCCGTTGATGGACCGCTTCGAGCCGCCCTGGCTCGGCCGACGGCGCAGCTGGCTCGTGATCACCCAGCTCGCCCTGGCCGCGGCGCTCTTCTGGATGGCGGCGACGCCGCCCGCGTCCTCGCTCGGCGCCTTCGCCCTCATCGCCGGGCTGGTCGCGTGGCTTTCGGCCTCGCAGGACGTCGTCGTCGATGCCTACCGCACCGACATCCTGCCCGCGGCCGAGCGCGGCTTCGGCTCGTCGCTGTTCGTGCTCGGCTATCGGCTGGCGATGATTCTCTCGGGTGGCATCGCCTTCATCTGGGTCGACGCGCGCCAGGGCGGCGGCTGGAGCTGGCCCGATGTCTATCGGGCGATGGCCTTCTTCATGATCGGCGCGGCGGCGTTCTCGGCGCTGCTCGCACCGCGCCTGGTCACGGTCGCACGGCCGGCGACCGTCGCCCGCAACGACGTGCTCGGCTTTCTCGCGGTGGCCGCGGCGGTCGCCGTGGGCTTCCTGGCGACGCGCTACGCCTTCGCGCCTCTGGCGCGCGAATGGGTCGTGCCGCTCGTCGCGTCGACCGGTGCGGCGGCGCCGCTGCCCGAGCGATGGGCCGACCTCGTCGCGCTCTTCGCCGGCATCGCCTTCACGGTCCCGCTGGTCGCCTTCGCCGCGCGCCGGGCGCGCTTCGAGACCTTCCTCGGCAGCCTCGCCAGCTATTTCTCCCAGCCCGGCGCCGGACCGTTCCTCGCCTTCATCGTCCTCTACAAGCTCGGCGACGCGTTCGCCGGCGCGCTTCTCACGCCGTTCCTGCTCCAGGCGATGCACTACAGCACGGCCGAGGTCGGCGTCGTCAACAAGGTGATCGGCCTCTGGCTCACGATCGGCGGCGCGCTCGTCGGCGGCGCGCTGATGATCCGGCTCGGCCTGTGGCGCGCGTTGATGCTCTTCGGTGTCCTGCAGATGCTCGGCAACCTGGGCTTCTGGTGGCTCGCCGTGCACGGCCGCGACGCGCTCCCCGGGGTCGTCATTCCGGCGTTCGACTGGGGCTTCGTCAGGCTCGCGGCGGCGACGCCGGTCGACGGCGGCCTGCTGATGGCGATCGCGAGCGAGAACGTCACGAGCGGCATGGGCACGGCGGCCTTCGTCGCCTTCCTGATGAGCCTGTGCAACCGTCGATTCAGTGCGACCCAGTTCGCGCTGCTCAGCGCCTTCGCGTCGGTCGGACGCGTCTGGGTCGGGCCGCTCGCCGGCGTGCTCGCCCAGTCGATCGGCTGGCCGGCGTTCTTCCTCGCCTCGATCGTCGTCGCGGTGCCGGCGTTGGCCCTGCTGGCGATCCTGCGCCGGCCGATCGATATGCTCGAGAGCGATGCCCAGCCGAACGCCACCGCCGATGCCTGACCGTCCTTTGCTTTCTGCCGTCCACCGCTGCGCCTTCTGCGATGCGATGGCCGCGACGATGCCCGCCGACCGTCGCTCGTTCCTGCGCCTGGCCGGTGCAGGAGCTGCGGCAGCCGCCTGGCCGGCGTGGGCGCGCGAGGGCGTCGAGGTCGGGCCGCCGTCGGCGCTGACCCAGCTCGTGTCGGCCGAGCAGGTCGAGCGCGCCGCGACCGGCCAGTACGCGTCGATGCTGGGCCAGGCGTCCCAGCAGCGCGCCGTCGGCCCGGCCGATCATCCGCAGGTCAAGCGTCTGCGCTACATCGCCGGGCGGATCATTCCCTTCACCTACGATTGGAATCCGCACGCCAGGAGCTGGGGCTGGGAAGTCAACCTGATCGGCAGCAAGCAGGTCAACGCCTTCTGCATGCCGGGCGGCAAGATCGCCTTCTACTACGGCATCCTCGACCGGCTCCAGCTGAGCGACGACGAGGTCGCGATGGTGATGGGCCACGAGATGACGCACGCCCTGCGCGAGCATGCGCGCGAGCAGATGGGCAAGACCATGGCGACGCGCGGCGCGATCGAGATCGGCGCGGCGATCCTCGGCCTCGGCGGCGGCGGCCGGCTTCTCGCCGACATGGGTGGCCAGCTGCTGACGCTGCGCTTCGGCCGCGCCGACGAGACCGAGGCCGACCTCGTCGGCCTGGAGCTCGCCGCGCGCTCGGGCTACGACCCGCGCGCCGGGATCACGCTGTGGCAGAAGATGGAGGAAGCGAACCAGAGGGGCTCGGTGGAGCTGCTGAGCACGCACCCGTCGGGGCCGACGCGGATCAGCGACATCCGCGCCAACCTGCCCAAGGTCGAGGGCCTCTACGCGCGGGCGGCAAAGCCCGACCAGCGCTTCGGTCCGCCGACGCCCAAGCGCTGATCAGGCCGGGCGAAGCGCGCCAGCGGTCGACTCGGGGCGGCCCATCTTGCGTAGCACGCCCTTGACCGGCGGCAGCACCGCTACCTGGCGCACCAGCGCGCGGATGCTCGCCGCGCCGGTCTTCTGCCGGATGCTGCCGATCTGGCTGCGCACCGTCGAGACCGCGACGCCGAGATCCTCGGCCGTCTGCGACGGTGGCGAGCCGCTGCACAGGGCGACCAGGACGCGCGTCTCGGCGCCGGTCAGGCCGCAGCTGCGCGCGAAGCCATGCACCGAGAGCGACTCGCAGACGGCGCGCTTCTCGAGCACGACCAGGACGGCGCGCGGGCCGGCGTCGGCGGCGTCGAGCGGGACGACCGAGACACTGGCGCGACGGCCGTCTTCGCCGAGCGTCAGCAGCCGGCGGATGCCTCGACCGGACGCGGCCGCGACGGCCTCGGCCAGAAGCGCGGTTTCGCGCGCCGAGCCGGCGCAGAGCTGGCCGGCCGCGATCGACAGCGGGTGATTCTCGTCGAGCTCGACGGCAGCGGCGTCGTTGATGTGGCTGACATGCATGTCGTCGAGCAGGAGGACGATGCCGTAGTCGAGCTCGTCGAGCGCGGCGGCGAGCCAGTGGCCGATGGCGGGCGCGCTCGGCGACACGGCAGCGGGTTGCCGAGCCGGCGCCGTCGGGCGCATGCGAAACGACAGGGGGGTGCTGAGAGTGGCGGTATCGAACATGACGTTCCTCGGGTCCGGGCACGAGCCGGGTCGACTCGTGGAGGCAAGAGTAGGAACGTCGGGGTCGCAAGTAACGTGAATAAACCGGAGGATCGATGTGAACTATTCACACTTGCGCGGCAGCGCGCCCGGTGGCAGGAAAACCGGTCTCCGAGCCCTCAAGCCAGCACGCGCAGCAGCCATCGGTTGAGATCGACGATCTCCGGCTGGCACACCGAGTGCGGCATCGGGTACTCGTGCCATTCGACCGTGTGGCCGGCGCCGACGAGGACGTCACGCGACTGGCGCGCTCGCGCGATCGGGATCACCGGGTCCTGCGTGCCATGCACGAGGAAGATCGGCGTCGCGCGGTTGGCCTCGTGCCGCTCCGCCGCGAGCTGGGCCGCCAGCGGCAGGTAGCCCGAGAGGCCGACCAGCCCGGCGAGCTTCTCCGGGTGGCGCAGGCCGGTCATGAGCGCCATCGCGCAGCCCTGGCTGAAGCCGGCGAGGACGATCTTTCCGGCCGCGACGCCGCGCGACTTCTCTTTCGCGACGAGCGCCTCGACCTCGGCCTGCGAGTCGCGCAGGCCAGCCTCGTCCTCGCGATGGTTGTTCGAGTCGAGGCCCAGGATGTCGTACCAGGCCGGCATGACGTGGCCGCCGTTGATCGTCACCGGCCGCGTCGGCGCGTGCGGGAAGACGAAGCGCACCGGGCCGACGGCGTCGAGCCTCAGCTCGTGCGCGACCGGGACGAAGTCGCTGCCGTCGGCCCCCAGGCCGTGCAGGATGATGATCGAGGCGCGCGGGTCCGGCCCGGTCTCGTGTTCGATGGCCGCGAGCGTCATGCCGTGGGATCCTTTTCGTTCGTGGGAGAGCTACAGCCGGAAGGCGTAGTCGATGACCAGCGGCGCATGATCGCTGAAGCGCTGCTCGAGGTAGATGTGCTCGCGCGTCGCGAGCGACGCGATGGCCGGCGTCGCCAGGTGGTAGTCGAGCCGCCAGCCGATGTTCCTGGCGCGCGCCTGGCCACGGCTGCTCCACCAGGTGTATTGCTCGGGGCGCGGATTGAGCGTGCGGAACACGTCAACGAAGCCCAGCTCCTCGAAGAGCCGCGTCATCCAGGCGCGCTCCTCCGGCGTGAAGCCGGGTCGGTGGCGATTGCCCTTCCAGTTCTTGAGGTCGATCTCCTTGTGGGCGATGTTGATGTCGCCGACCAGGATCACCTCGCGCTCCTGCGCCAGCGCATGAAGGTACGGGCCCATCAGCGCCAGGAAGCGGAATTTCGCGGCCTGCCGATGCTCGCCGGCCGAGCCGCTCGGAAAGTAGCAGCTGACCACGCTGAGGCGCGGCAGCCCGCGCCGCGACGGCCGGTCGAAGCGCGCCTCGACGTAGCGGCCCTCGGCGTCGAACTCCGGATCGCCGAACCCGAGCCGCACCTCGCTCGGCTTCCTGCGGCTGTAGAGGCCGACGCCGCTGTAGCCCTTCTTCTCGGCGAAGTGGAAGTGACCCTTCATGCCCGCGACCTTGTCGAAGCGTCCGGTGATGGTGTTCGCCTGGGCCTTGATCTCCTGCACCCCCATACAATCGGCGCCGACCCCTTCGACCCACGCCTCGAATCCCTTGGCGGCCGCGGAACGGATCCCGTTCAGGTTCAGCGAGACGAGGCGAAACACAGAGCATCACCCATGAAGACGCCCGCCCCCGACAAGACGGTCGCGCGCGAGTTCGTGCAGTTTTCGGTCGAGTCGGGCGTGCTCAGGTTCGGCGAATTCAGGACCAAGGCGGGGCGGCTGTCGCCGTACTTCTTCAACTCGGGCCTCTTCGACGACGGCGCCAAGCTGATGCGCCTGGGCGAATTCTATGCAAGGCGCCTGGCCTCTTCGGGCATCGATTTCGACATGCTCTTCGGCCCGGCCTACAAGGGCATCACCCTGGCGGCCGCGGTGGCGATCGAGTTCGGCCGGCGCGGTCGCGCGGTTCCTTTCGCGTTCAACCGGAAGGAAGCAAAAGATCACGGCGAGGGCGGCCTTGTGGTCGGCGCGCCATTGCGGGGCCGCACGGTGATCGTCGATGATGTGATCACGGACGGCGCCTCGAAACGCGAGTCGGTGGAACTGCTTCGCCGCGAAGGAGCCGAGCCGGTGGCGGTACTCATCGCACTCGACCGGATGGAGCGCGGCGGTTCCCAGGACAACCTTTCCGAGCGCTCAGCCGTTGAAGACTTCGAACGCGACTATGCGATTCCGGTCATTCCGGTCGCGACAGTCGCAGACCTGCTGGACTTCCTCAACTCTCATGCCGATCCGACGCTTGCTGCCCACGCGGATGCCGTTGCCGGGTATCGCCGGCGCTATGGCATCTGAGGCCGTCGCAGCGCTTGCCTTCGCGGCGCTCCTGTCGCTCGCCGGTGCGGCCTCGACCGGCGCGTTGGCCGCCGACGCGCGCGGCCAGATCTATCGCTGCACCGACGCCAACGGCAAGAAGATCACCTCCGATCGGCCGGTGCGCGAGTGCCAGAACTCCGCGCACGACGAGCTCAATCCCGACGGCTCGCTCAGGCGCGTCGTGCCGCCGCCGATGACCGACGACGAGCGCGCCGAGGCCGAGCGCCGCGATCGCGAGGCGAAGGTCGCCAATTCCGCGAAGAACGATGCGATCCGTCGAGACCGCAACCTGATGCAGCGCTTCCCCGACGAGGCGGCGCATAGCAAGGCGCGCGCCAAGGCGCTCGACGAGTTCAGCGGCTCGGTCAAGAACTACGAGGCGCGGATCGTGCTGCTCAAGGGCGAACGCAAGAAGCTGAAGGAGGAGGCCGAGTTCTACGGCCCGCCGCCCAAGCAGCCCATGCCTGCCTTTCTAAAGCAGCGGATCGACGCCAACGACGCCAGCCTCGAGGCCCAGAACGGTCTCGTGCAGAACCAGCAGACCGAGATCACGCGGATCAACGCCCTGTACGACGCCGAGCTGGCGCGTCTGAAGAAGCTCTGGGCGGGTGCGCCGGCCGGTTCGCTCGGCCCGCTGCCTCAGTCGGCGGCCCCGACCGCCGGGTCGAAGACGACGACCCGGTAGCGGCGGGCTTCAGCCGAGCTTTCGGCGCAGCAGCTCGCTCGCTTCGGCCGGATCGGCCTTGCCGCGGCTGGCCTTCATCGTCTGGCCGACCAGCGCGTTGAAGGCCTTGTCCTTGCCGGCACGGAACTCCTCGACCGACTTCGGGTTCGCGGCGATCACCGCGTCGACGATGCGCTCGAGCTCGCCGGCGTCGCGCATCGAGCGCAGGCCCTTGGCTTCGACCAGCGCATCGACGTCGTCGCCCTCGCCTTGCCAGAGCGCATCGAAGACCTGCCGTGCGGCCGCGTTCGAGACCGTGCGATCGACGACCCGCGCGATCAGCTTCGCGAGCGTCTGCGGCGCCAGGGGGATCTCCTCGAGGGCGCCGGCGTTCATGCGCCGCGAGATCTCGCCCATCATCCAGTTGGCGACGAGCTTGGGCTCGCCGCTGGCCGCGGTGGCGGCCTCGAAGTAGGCGGCGACGGCGCGGCTCTCGGTCATCATCGCCGCGTCGTAGGCCGAAAGGCCATGGTCGCGGACAAAGCGCGCCGCCATGTCCTTGGGCAGCTCCGGCATCCCGGCGCGCACGCGCGCGACCCACTCGGGCGCGATGACCAGCGGCGGCAGGTCGGGATCGGGAAAGTAGCGGTAGTCGTGCGCGTCTTCCTTGCTGCGCATCGCCCTCGTCTCGCCGTGCTCGGCGTCGAAAAGCACCGTCGCCTGACGGACCGTGCCGCCGTCCTCGATCAGGTCGATCTGCCACTGCACCTCGTAGTCGATCGCCTGCTGCATGAAGCGAAAGCTGTTGAGGTTCTTGATCTCGCGCCGGGTGCCGAAGGGCGCGCCGGGCCGGCGCACCGAGACGTTGGCGTCGCAGCGAAAGCTCCCTTCCTGCATGTTGCCGTCGCAGATGCCGAGCCAGACGACGAGGGCGTGCAGCGTTCGCGCATAGGCGACCGCTTCGGCGCTCGAGCGCATGTCGGGCTCGGTGACGATCTCCAGCAGCGGCGTGCCGGCCCGGTTCAGGTCGATCCCGGACCACTCGCCGCGGTAGTCGAAGGGCGCCGAGCCCCCGTCGTCGTCGCCCCGGCTCACGCCGTGGATCGACTTGCCCGCATCCTCCTCGAGGTGGGCGCGCGTCAGCTGGACGCGATGCGGCACGTCGCCGACCAGGTAGTCGACGCCGCCGCCCTGCACGATGGGCGTCTCGTACTGGCTGATCTGGTAGCCCTTGGGCAGGTCGGGATAGAAGTAGTTCTTGCGCGCGAAGATCGACATCGGCGCGACCGTTGCGCCGACCGCCAGGCCGAAGCGGATCGCGCGCTCGACGGCGCCGCGATTGATCACCGGCAAGGTGCCGGGAAGGGCGAGATCGACGGCCGACGCCTGCGTGTTCGGTGCGGCGCCGAATGCCGTCGAGGCGCCGCTGAAGATCTTGGAGCGCGTCGAGAGCTGCGCGTGCGTCTCGATGCCGATCACGACTTCGAATCCGCGCACGAGCACCGGCTGCCGCTGCGTCGGGCTAGTCATGGCCGGCTGCCTCGGCGGGCGCCCTCAGGTGCCAGTCGGTCGCCTGCTGGAAGGCGTGCGCGGCGTGCAGCAGCGTGCCTTCGGCGAAGTAGTTGCCGACGAGCTGCAGGCCGACCGGCATGCCCGCGGCGCCGAAGCCTGCGGGAACGCTCATTCCCGGCAGTCCGGCGAGGCTGGCGGGCAGCGTGAAGATGTCGGCGAGGTAGTTGGCCACCGGGTCGTCGCGCTGCGCGCCGATCGGCCACGCGACCGTCGGCGCGACCGGGCCGGCGATCACGTCGCAGCGCTCGAAGCACGCCTGGAAGTCGTCGGCGATCATGCGCCGGAGCTTTTGCGCCTGCAGGTAATAGGCGTCGTAGTAGCCGTGCGAGAGCACGTAGGTGCCGATCATGATCCGGCGCTTGACCTCGGCGCCGAAGCCTTCGCTGCGGCTTTGCCGGTAGAGCTCCTGCAGGTCGCCGTAGTGCTGGGCGCGATGGCCGTATCGCACGCCGTCGAAGCGCGACAGGTTCGACGACGCCTCGGCCGGCGCGATCAGGTAGTACACGGGAATCGAGAGCTCGGTTCGCGGCAACTGCACGTCGACGAGCGTCGCGCCCAGGCGCGCCATCTCGTCGAGGGCGGCGCGCAGCGCGGCCTCGACGTCGGTGGCGAGCGCCGCGGGGAAGAACTCCTTCGGCACGCCGATGCGCAGGCCTTGCAACGGCTTGCCCGCGGCCGCGCCTTCGCGGGACGTTGCCAGCGACGCATGGAAGTCCTGCGGCGGCCGCTCGGCGCTGGTCGAGTCGAGCGGATCGAAGCC
>JBBSBZ010000081.1:0-12542 GCA_038250795.1 Burkholderiales bacterium
CACCGGCAGCAGCATGACCGGGCACGACAAGGAAGCGGTGGAGCATGACTTCCACCTGCTCATCAAGCCGGTGCTGCCCAACAAGCTGCGCGCGATGATCGCGTTCAAGCTGAACGCGAGGAGCGACGCCGGTCGCTAGCGCGCGAGCGGAGAGGGCGAGCGGCGCTGCGGCGGCTGCGCGGCGCGAGCGGCCGACGCGTAGGCGTCGAGGCGATGGACGGTTCGCACCGGCCAGGACGACGGGATGGAGGTGCGCTGGCCGGACAGCGCGGCGACGAGAAGGGGCCAGGGATCGTTCATGGCCGCGAGCGTAGGTCCGCGGCCGGGTGCCGGCGTCCCCCGCATCGGTGATCAGCGCCGATAGGTCATCAATTTGGATGACGCCCGGAAAGGCCGCCCCGCTTCAGGTCGCGTGGTAGGCGAGCCTGACGTAGATCGGCGCAAACGCCTCGGCCTGGGTCACCTCGAGCAGGTGCTCGCGCGCCAGCTCGAGCAGGGCGATGAAGGTGACGACGACGACCGGCGCGCCGCGGTCGGCGTCGAAGAGCTCCTCGAACATCGCGAAGCGGCGCCCCTGCAGGGCGCGCAGCAGGGTGCTCATGTGCTCGCGCACGCTCAGGTGCTCGCGCGAGACGAGGTGGTGCTGGTTCAGCCGGGCGCGCTTGACGATCTCGATCCAGGCGCTGCGCAGGTCGATCGGGTCGACGTCCGGCAGGCGCAGGGCCGGCGTGTCGTCGACAGCGACGCGCGCACGCATGAAGTCGCGACCGAGCAGCGGCAGCGCGTCGAGCCTGGCCGCCGCGAGCTTCATCTGCTCGTACTCGATCAGCCGCCGCACGAGCTCGGCGCGCGGGTCGTCGGGCTCCTTGCCGTCGGCGTTCCTGCGCGGCGGCAGCAGCATGCGCGACTTGATCTCGATCAGCATCGCCGCCATCAGCAGGTAGTCGGCGGCGAGCTCGAGGTTGGAGCTGCGGATCTGCTCGACGTAGGCGAGATACTGGCGCGTCACGCTCGCCAGCGGGATGTCGAGGATGTTGAAGTTCTGCTTCCTGATCAGGTAGAGCAGCAGGTCGAGCGGGCCCTCGAAGGCCTCGAGGAAGACCTCGAGCGCGTCGGGCGGGATGTAGAGGTCCTGCGGCAGGTCGAACAGCGGCTCGCCGTACAGGCGTGCCACGGCGATGCTGTCGACCGTCTCGACGGCGTCGTCGACGAGCGCTTCCATCGCTTCGTTTCCGGGCCGGCTCAGCGCTGGCGGGTCTGGTAGACGTAGGGCTGCTGCGGCACGCGCGCCTCGTCCCAGCCTTCCTCGGCGACCGGGTCGATGCGCCGGTCCCAGAGCAGGGCCCGGCCGCGCCGCTGCTCGTCCTCGAGGGTCGGCCGGGCCGCCTTCAGCGTGCCGATGAAGGCGGTGATGTCGGACGTGTAGGGCTTCCAGAAGAGCGGCATGGCGAGGCGACGGGCAAAACCGGTGAGTCTAAGGGGCTCGGCCCGACCCGGCCGCCCGCCCAGCGGGGAGCGGAAGGTCGGGGGCGTCAGGCCGTGACCCGCCGCGCATGAAGGCCGTCGCGCAGGAAGGCGCTCGGCTCGCCGGTGATCCAGCGCGCCAGATCGTAGGGCGCGCGGTGCCGACCCTCAATCGCGAGTCGGAGCGGAAGTCGCTGAAGCGAAGCTGGCTGAAGGTGTGGCGGTTGTCGAAGCGGAAGACAGCGCGGCAAAGCGGCTGCAGCACGTTGAGCTGGCGCGCCAGCGAGGCCAGGTAGCGCGCCGCCGACTGGCATGCCGAATCGGTGACGAGGGCGTTGCGCTCGAGGGCCCCGGTGTCCTGGCTCTGCCGGGCCAGCGCCTCGTCGGCCTGCCGCTTGAGATCCTCGAGATACCCCATTACCTACCCGCCGCCCGCGCGCGCGACGGGCCGAGCAGCGAGCGGCCGGTGAGGCGCTCGAGGATCGCCAGAGGCGCGGTTCCTGGATCGGCCAGGTCCGGCGCGTCGATCTGGAAGGTCTGCTCGAGCATGTGCTGTCCGCCCATCGCCGCGTGCAGCACCTGGTCGCTGAAGCAGACCCAGGTCGTGCCGGGCGCGAAGTCGACGCGCGCCTGCGGGCTCGTCGACTGGAACGCCGCGTCGGCCTTGGCGCGGTCGTGCAGCTGCAGCATCAGATGGTCGTACTCGGTGCGCCTGCGCTTGGTGATGCCGGTCGCGTGCATCAGCCACGCCGAGCCCGCAAGCGCCGGCCTGATCGCATCCAGGTAGCGCCGCGCATGCGCCTCGAAAGATTCGCCGACGCGCCAGCGGCGCGGCTCGCCACCCGGATGGACGTTGGTGAACACGCGCAGGAGCCGAGTGCCCTGCATCGGGTTCGAGGGAAACGCGTCGACGTGCAGGCGGGTGTCGTCCTGGCGCCAGCTGCGGATGCGCCCGGCGACGTCGGTCGGGCGAAAGGACGTGTTGCCGCGCCTGAGATGGCCGCGGTAGTGCGGGAAAAGGCGCAGCACGAAGGCCTCGCTGGTCTCGGCGAAGCGAACGACGACGTCGCGCAGCGCCGCCAGGTCGACGGGCGATCCGGCGGCGCCGCGAAGCTCGCCGGAGGGCCAGCGCACCGACACGTTCTTCGCCTTCGGGTCGGCCCACCTCGGGTGGAGGAAGCGCAGCTCGGCTTCGCTCAACGGGAACGCGAGGTGGGGGAAGGCGAGCACCTGGCCGGACTCGACGATGGACTCGACGTCGTGCGTCGGCCCGTCGGCACCCCAGCAGCGGTCGTCGAAGAGACGGACGACGTCGACCTTCGGCGGTGGCGCGGCGAGCGTCGCCATCGTCCGCGTCAGCGCACCCGCAGCCCGGGCACGGCGCCGGCGTGCGGCTCGAGGACGAAAAGGCCCGGGTGCGCCTTGGCGTCGGCGTGCGAGGCGGCGAGCACCATTCCTTCGCTGAGGCCGAACTTCATCTTGCGCGGCGCCAGGTTGGCGACCAGGACGGTGAGCTTGCCGACGAGCTGATCGGGGCTGTAGGCCGATTGGATGCCGCTGAAGACGGTTCGCGTGTGCGACTCGCCGGCGTCGAGCGTGAGCTTCAGGAGCTTGGTCGAGCCTTCGACCTTCTCGCAGGCCACGATCAGGGCGATGCGCAGGTCGAGCCTGGCAAAGTCGTCGATCGTGATCGTCGGCGCGATCGCTTCGCCGCCGGGCATCGGCAGGGCGATCGGCTCGGCGGCCACGGCGGCCGCGCTCGCCACCTTCGGCGTCTCGAACAGCGCGTCGATCTGCTTGGGATCGACGCGCTGCATCAGATGCTGGTAGGGGGCGATCCTGGTCGGCAGCGTCTCGGCGTCGGACCAGACGAAATCGCGGTCGAGGCCGAACAGCTCGCGGGCGACGCGCCGGGCCAGCGTGGGCAGCACCGGCGCCAGCAGCACCGAGAGGAGCCGAAAGCCGTGCAGGGCGCGCGAGCAGACGTCCTGCAGCTCGGCGCTGCGCGACTCGTCCTTGGCCAGCAGCCAGGGCTGGGCTGCGTCGAAGGCGGCGTTGATGCGGTCGGCGATGGCCATGATGTCGCGCAGCGCCTTGCCGTACTCGCGCGCCTCGTAGCTCTCGGCGACGGCGTCGGCGCTCGCGTGCGCCTCGCTCACGAGGCTCGTGGTGTCGCCCGAATAGCGCAGCTCGCCGGCGAAGCGCTTCTGGATGAAGTTCGCCGCCCGGCTGGCGATGTTCACGTACTTGCCGACGAGATCGGAGTTGACGCGGGCGACGAAGTCCTCGGGGTTGAATTCGATGTCCTCGACGTGCGCGTTCAGCTTGGCCGCGATGTAGTAGCGCAGCCATTCGGGATTCATGCCGATCTCGAGATAGCGCAGCGGCGAGATGCCGGTGCCGCGGCTCTTGCTCATCTTGTCGCCACCCACCGTGATGAAGCCGTGCACGTAGACGCGGTCGGGCACCTTGCGGCCGCTGAACTTCAGCATCGCCGGCCAGAAGAGGGTGTGGAAGTAGACGATGTCCTTGCCGATGAAATGGATCTGCTCGGTCGCCGGATCGGCCAGGAACTCGTCGAAGGACCGCGTTTCGCCCTTGGCCTTCGCGCCACCGGTGTCGAAGTAGTTCTTCAGCGACGCGAGATAGCCGACCGGCGCGTCGAGCCAGACGTAGAAGTACTTGCCCGGCGCGTCCGGGATCTCGATGCCGAAGTAGGGCGCGTCACGGCTGATGTCCCAGTCGGCAAGGCCGCCGTGGCCGTGCTCGTCGACCTTGAACCACTCGCTGATCTTGTTGAGCACCTCGGGCTGCAGGCGACCGGGCTCCTGGGTCCAGCCCTTCAGGAAGTCGAGGCAGCGCTCGGACGAGAGCTGGAAGAAGTAGTGCTCGCTCGACTTCAGCACCGGCGGCGCGCCGCTCAGGGTCGAGAACGGATTCTTCAGGTCGGTCGGCGAGTAGACCGAGCCGCAGACGTCGCAGTTGTCGCCGTACTGGTCCTTCGCACCGCACACGGGGCACTCGCCCTTGATGTAGCGATCCGGAAGGAACATCGACTTCAACGGGTCGAAGAACTGCTCGACGCTCTTGACCGAGATCAGGCCCGCCTTCCTCAGGTGCAGGTAGATGTCCTGGGCGAGGGCATGGTTCTCCGGGCCGTCGGTCGAGTGCCAGTTGTCGAACGAGATCTGGAAGCCGTCGAGGTATTGCCGGCGGCCCGCGGCGATCGCGGCGACGTACTGCTGCGGCGTCTGCCCGGCCTTTTCGGCCGCGATCATGATCGGCGCGCCGTGGGCGTCGTCGGCACACACGAAGTGCACCGAGTGACCGCGCATGCGCTGGAAGCGCACCCAGATGTCGGCCTGGATGTACTCCATCATGTGGCCGATGTGGAACGGTGCGTTCGCGTACGGCAGGGCCGTCGTGACGAAGAGCTGTCGGGGCATGGGGTGACCGGTAGTCGGCTGCGATTTTAGGAGCGGCTCTGCGAGAATCGCCGGCGATGAGCGCCAAGACGGCGAGAACGGTGTGGGTGGGCGTGGCGATCGGCGTCGTCCTGCTGTCAGCGAACTTCGTCCTTTCGATCGGCAACACGCGCTCGCTTCGCGAGGAATCGGTCGGCGCGCTGCGAAGCAACGAGCTGCTGCGCGCGCTCGACAAGGTTCTCACCCTGGTCGTCGATGCCGAGGCCGGTCAACGCAGCTTCGTGATCACCGGCCAGCCCGGATACCTCGCGTCGTACCGCGAAGCGTCCGCGTCGATCCAGAAGCAGATGGACGCCCTGCAGCCGTTCACGGGCGAGGATCCGGCGCTGCGGGCGCTGATGGCCGACATGCGCAGGCGCATCGGCGCCAGGCTCGGCGAGCTCGACCTGACGATCGCGCTGCGGCAGAGGAAGGGCTTCGACCTCACCAAGGAAGTGATCGCGCTCGGCTCCGGCAAGGCCGAGATGGAGGCGCTGCGTGCGACGGTCGCCTCGATGGCTGCGCACGAGACCGCGATCCTCGCCGAGCGCGAGGCGTCGTCGAGACGAACCTACCGCTACGCGCTCGCCGGCGAGATCGCCGCGAGCCTCGCCGCGGCCGCGGCGCTGCTCGGATTCGCCTGGCTGCTGGCGCGCCACCTCGCGGCGCGCGATCGCGACGAGGCCACGATCACGGCGCAGCGCGAGCGGCTCGCGACGACGCTCGCGAGCATCGGCGACGCGGTGATCACGACCGATCCGGAAGCGAGGATCAGTGACGTCAACCGGGTTGCCGAGCGCCTCACCGGCTGGAGTCGCGATGCCGCGCAGGGCCGGCCGCTCGCCGACGTGTTTCGAATCATCGACCAGCAGAGCCGCCAGCCGGTCGAGATGCCGACCGTGCGGGCGCTGCGCGAAGGCATCGCCGTCGGCCTCGACGAGGCGACCGTTCTCGTCCGCCGTGACGGCTCCGAAGTGCAAATCGACGACAGCGCCGCGCCGATCCGCGACAGCGCCGGCCAGGTGCTCGGCTCGGTGCTCGTCTTTCGCGACATCGGCACGCGCAAGGCCGCGGAGCGCGACCTGCGAGACGCGCGGGGGCGCCTCGAGCTGGTGGTCGGCGGCATGGCGATCCCGACGATGGTCTACGCCGAGGACGGCGAGGTCCGCCTCGTCAATCGTGCCTGGGCCGAGACCTCGGGCTACCCGGCGGGCGAGCTCGTCACACTCTCGGACTGGATGAGTCGCGCCTACGGACAGCGTGCGCCGATGATGGTTCACGTCGTCCAGTCGCTCTTCGACCTCGACCGCGCCGTCGACAACGGCGAGCGCGAGATCACGACGGCGAGCGGCGAGAAGCGGGTCTGGCGGTTCATCACGGCGCCGCTCGGCCGCGACGAGCGCGGCCGGCGCATGCTGGTGACCAACGCCGTCGACGTCACCGAGCGCGGCCGGCTCGGCCGCCTGCTCGCCGAGAGCGAGGCCCGCCTGCGGCTGACGATGGAGGCCGCCAACTTCGGCAGCTGGCAGTACGACCCGGCGACCGGCGAGACGGTCTGGACCGACAAGACGCGCGAGCTGATGGACGTCGGCCCCGACGAGCCGGTGACGGCGGAGCTCCTGAGCGAACGCGTCCACCCGGAGGACCGCGACGGGCGTCGCGTCGCCATTGCCGCCGCGTTGCAGAGCGGCGCCTATTCCCACGAGTTCCGGATCGTCCGCAGGAACGGCGAGGTGCGCTGGCTGTCGTCGCGCGGCCGGACCATCACCGACGCCAAGCTCGGCGCGCGCCTGATCGGCCTGATCGGCGACGTCACCGAGCAGAAGCGGGCGGTGCAGGCCCTGCAGGACGCCGACCGGCGCAAGGACGAGTTGTTCGCGGCGCTGGCGCACGAGCTGCGCAATCCGCTCGCGCCCTTGCGCAACTCGCTCGCCATCGTGCAGCGCAGCCCGGCCGGGACCGCCGAGTTCGAGAAGGCAAGCGCCGTGATGGAGCGCCAGCTGAGCCAGCTCGCGCGCCTGATCGACGATCTTCTCGACGTCGGCCGGCTCAACCTCGACCGGCTCGTCCTGCGCCGGGACGTGGTCGACCTCGTGCCTGTCGTCGAGCAGGCCCTCGAGTCGTGCCACGCCCGAACGCAGATCTCCGGCCAGGCTCTGTCCGCGAACCTGCCCGAGGCACCGGTGCGGGTGCGCGCCGATTGCGCCCGGCTGGTCCAGGTCTTCGTCAACCTGATCGGCAACGCGTCCAAGTTCACGCCCGCTGGCGGTCACGTCGAGGTCGTCCTGCGGCGCGACGGCGACCGCGCCGTGACCGAGGTGCGCGATGACGGGATCGGCATCGCCGGCGGCGATCTCGATCGCGTCTTCGAGATGTTCTCGCAGGCCGCGGGCGACCGCGCGCGGGATCGCGAAGGGCTGGGCATCGGCCTGGCGCTGGTGCGCCGACTGGTCGAGCTGCACGGCGGCGACGTCGTCGCGACGAGCGACGGTCCGGGCCGCGGCAGCACCTTCACGGTCTCGCTGCCGATCGCGACGGACGACGCCGAGCCTGCGGCGACGGGCGATCCTTTGGTGCAGGCGAAGCCCGCGCGCATGCGCATCCTCGTCGTCGACGACAACCGCGACGGTGCCGACAGCCTCGCCGACCTGCTGACGCTCGCCGGCCACGAAGCCCACGTCGCCCACGATGGTGCGCAGGCGATCGCGCGCGCCGAGGCACTCGAGCCCGACGTCGTGGTGCTCGACATCGGCCTGCCCGATCTCGACGGGCAGGAGGTCTGCCGGCGGCTGCGTTCGATGCCGTGGGCGCGCGATCTGCGGATCATCGCGCTCACCGGCTGGGGGCGAGGCGGCGACGGCGGCCGGCCCGAGGCGGTCGGCTTCGACGGACACCTGACCAAGCCGGCACTTCTCGACGAGATCGTCGCACTGCTCGGGCGCTGACGCTGCGCTAGACTGGCCCGACGCCTGCCGCTCCGAACCCGCCGACCTACATGCCCATTCAAGAACCCGATCTTCTGCAGGCGCTGCGCGCCATCGTCGACCCCGAGACCGGCCGCGATTTCGTTTCCACCAAGCAGCTGCGCAACCTTCGCATCGATGGCGGCGACGTCGCCTTCGACGTCGAGCTCGGCTACCCGGCCAAGTCGCAGATCGAGCCGATCCGCCGCGCGCTCGTCGCCGCGGCGCGAGCCGTCGCCGGGGTCGCCAACGTGAGCGTCAGCGTCGCCTCGAAGATCGTCCCGCACGCCGTCCAGCGCGGCGTGCAGCTCCTGCCGAACGTGAAGAACATCGTCGCCGTCGCCTCCGGCAAGGGCGGCGTCGGCAAAAGTACGACCGCGGTCAACCTCGCCCTCGCGCTCGCCGCCGAGGGCGCGAAGGTCGGCATCCTCGACGCCGACATCTACGGGCCGAGCCAGCCGATGATGATGGGCATCGAGGGCCGGCCCGAGTCGAGCGACGGCAAGACGATGGAGCCGATGGAGAACTACGGCGTCCAGGTGATGTCGATCGGCTTCTTGGTCGAGCAGGACAACCCGATGATCTGGCGCGGGCCGATGGTCACGCAGGCGCTCGAGCAGCTGCTGCGCCAGACCAATTGGGCCGACCTCGACTACCTGATCGTCGACCTGCCGCCCGGCACCGGCGACATCCAGCTGACGCTCTCCCAGCGCGTTCCGCTCACCGGTGCGGTGATCGTGACGACGCCGCAGGACATCGCCCTGCTCGATGCCAAGAAGGGCATCAAGATGTTCGAGAAGGTCGGCGTGCCGATCCTGGGCATCGTCGAGAACATGGCCGTCCACGTGTGCGAGAACTGCGGCCACGTCGAGCACATCTTCGGCGAGGAGGGCGGCAAGCGCCTGGCCGCCGAGTACAAGATGGACTACCTCGGCGCGCTGCCGCTCAACCTGTCGATCCGCGTCCAGGCCGACAGCGGCCGACCGACGGTGGTGAGCGACCCCGACGGCGAGATCGCCACCTTGTACAAGCGCGTCGCGCGCCAGGTGGCGGTCAAGATCGCCGAGCGCGCCAAGGACTTCTCGGCGAAGTTCCCGACCATCAGCGTCTCGAAGGACACATGAGGTCATGAACCTGCTCGACTCGATGCGCTATCTGGTGGCGCTCGAGTTCTTCCATTGAGCGACGGACGAAGGAAGCCGCGAAATGGTCCGCCGGGCAGACAAGGGCGAGGGCTCGTCTTCGTCGGCGGTCGCTCTCGCCAGCGTCGACGACCTGCGCCTTCGCATCAGGAAGCAGAGCCGGCTGAAGGGCCGCCAGGCTGACGGTCCGTCGCTCGGCGAAGTGCGCGAGCTGCTCGGCGAACGGCCGGCCGAGGGCTGGCGGCGCGATCGCCTGATCGAGCACCTGCACCTGCTCAACGACCGCTACGGTGCCCTGCGCGAGCGCCACCTGGTCGCCCTGGCGAACGAGACCCACGTGCCGATGGCCGAGGTCTACGAGGTCGCGACCTTCTATCACCACTTCGACGTCACCGACGACGACGCCGCGCCGCCGCTCGTCGTTCGCGTCTGTGCCGGCCTCGGCTGCGAGATGGCCGGCGCCGGGGACCTCCTGCGCGCTCTGCCGGCTGTGCTGGGCGGCGATGCGCGCGTCGTCGCGGCGCCCTGCGTCGGCCGCTGCGAGCAGGCGCCGGTTGCGGTCGTCCACCAGCGGCCGGTTCTGCGCGCCGACGTCGCCGCCGTGTGCGGCGCGGTCCGAAGCGGGCAGACCCATCACCCACAAGCACCCGCCGGCGCTTCGTTCGAGCCGGCCGGTCTTGCAGAGAGCGCCGTCGACAGGGCCGACGCCGGCGTGGCTCCGGCCTTCGTCGACTTCGACGCCTATCGCGCCGCCGGCGGCTACTCGCTCGCCGCCGAAGTGATCGGCGGTCGACGACACGGCGACGAGGTGCTGAAGGCGCTCGAGGATTCGGGGCTGCGCGGCCTCGGCGGCGCCGGCTTTCCGGCCGGCCGCAAGTGGCGAATCGTCCGCGAGCAGCCGGCGCCACGGCTGATGGCCGTGAACATCGACGAAGGCGAGCCCGGCACATTCAAGGATCGGGTCTATCTCGAGCGCGACCCGCATCGCTTCCTCGAAGGGATGCTCGTCGCCGCGGCCATCGTCGGCATCGACGCGTGCTACGTCTACCTGCGCGACGAATACCACGGCTGCCGCGAACTCCTCGCCCGCGAGCTTGCCCAGCTGCAGCGCCACGCCGGCTTTCTTCTGCCGAGCATCGAGCTGCGACGAGGCGCGGGCGCCTACATCTGCGGCGAGGAGTCGGCGATGATCGAGTCGATCGAAGGCAGGCGCGGCGAGCCCCGCCTTCGGCCGCCCTACATCGCCGAGGTCGGCCTCTTCGGCCGGCCGACGCTCGAGCACAACTTCGAGACGCTCTACTGGGTGCGCGACATCGTCGCGCGCGGGCCTGCGTGGTTCACCGGCTTCGGTCGCCAGGGCAGGAAAGGCCTGCGCAGCTTCAGCGTCAGCGGCCGGGTGCGCTGGCCGGGCGTCAAGCTCGCGCCGGCCGGCATCACGGTGCGCGAGCTCGTCGACGAATACTGCGGCGGCATGGCCGACGGGCACGTGCTCTACGCCTACCTGCCGGGCGGCGCCTCGGGCGGCATCCTGCCGGCGAGCCTCGCCGACATTCCGCTCGACTTCGACACCCTGCAGCCGCACGGATGCTTCATCGGCTCGGCGGCGGTGATCGTGCTCTCGCAGCACGACCGCGCGCGTGACGCCGCCCTCAACATGATGAAATTCTTCGCCGACGAAAGTTGCGGCCAGTGCGTGCCCTGCCGCGTCGGCACCAGCAAGGCGTCGAAACTCATGGCGGCGCGGAGCTGGGACGTCTCGACGCTCGAGGACCTGTGCGACGTGATGGCCGACGCGTCCATCTGCGGCCTGGGCCAGGCGGCGCCGAATCCGATCCGCAGCGTGCTCGCCCGCTTCCTGCACGAGGTGGGGCTGCCGGCGGCCGAGCCGGCGGATCGTGAGCCGAAGGGAGACGTCGCGTGAACGCCCCGGTGCCGACGGCCAAGCTCCTTCCCGCGACGGTCGAGTTCACCCTCGACGGCCGCCGTGTCAGCGCGGTCGCCGGCGAGACGATCCTGACGGCCGCGCGTCGCGAGGGTGTCGCGATCCCGACGCTGTGCTTCAAGGACGGCTACCGCCCCGACGGCAACTGCCGCGCGTGTGTCGTCGAGGTCAAGGGCGAGCGCGTCCTCGCGCCGAGCTGCTGCCGCGCCGTGCTGCCCGACATGGACGTCCGGACGGCGAGCCCGCGAGCGAAGAAGAGCCAGGCGATGGTGCTCGAGATGCTGCTGGCCGACCTTCCGGAAGAGGGCTTCAAGTGGGTCGATGGCGACGAGCATCTGCCGCACGGCGAGCTGAGCGACTGGGCGCGTCGCGGGGGCGTCACCGTTCGCCCGGCGCTGCGCGCGCTCTGTCGCGAACAGCCCGCGGCCGACCTTTCGCATCCGGCGATGGCCGTCAACCTCGCGAGCTGCATCCAGTGCACGCGCTGCGTGCGTGCCTGCCGCGAGGAGCAGGTCAACGACGTCATCGGCTACGCGCTGCGCGGCTCGGCGAGCGAGATCGTGTTCGACCTCGACGACCCGATGGGCGAAAGCACCTGCGTCGCCTGCGGCGAATGCGTGCAGGCGTGCCCGACCGGGGCGCTGATGCCGAAGACCCTGATCGGCTCGCAGGTCGTCGACAGGAAGGTCGATTCCGTCTGCCCGTTCTGCGGCGTCGGCTGCCAGGTGACCTACAACGTGCGCGGCAACGAGATCGTCAGCGTCGACGGCCGTGACGGGCCGGCCAACCACGAGCGTCTGTGCGTCAAGGGCCGCTTCGGCTTCGACTACGCCAGCCATCCGCAGCGCCTGACCCGGCCCTTGATCAGGAAGCCAGGCGCGCCCAAGGATCCCGCCGCGGTGCCGAATCCGAGCGACTGGTCGGAAGTCTTTCGCGTCGCCACCTGGGACGAGGCGCTCGAGGCCGCCGGCGGCACGCTGCGCGCGCTGCGCGATCGACACGGCCCGAAGTCGCTCGCCGGCTTCGGCTCGGCCAAGGGCAGCAACGAGGAGGCGTACCTGTTCCAGAAGCTGGTCCGGACCGGCTTCGGCAGCAACAACGTCGACCACTGCACGCGCCTGTGCCATGCCTCGAGCGTCGCTGCCCTGCTCGAAGGGGTCGGCTCGGGCGCGGTCAGCAATCCGGCCGGCGACGTCGAGTTCGCCGAGCTCATCTTCGTGATCGGCTCGAACCCGACCCAGAATCACCCGGTCGCGGCGACCTGGATGAAGAACGCGGCACAGCGCGGCGCGAAGATCGTCCTCGCCGATCCGCGCCGCACCGACCTCTCGCGTCACGCCTGGCGAACGCTGCAGTTCAACGCCGACACCGACGTCGCCCTGCTCAATGCGCTCATCCACGTCGTGATCGAGGAGGGCCTCACCGACGTCGATTTCGTGGAGCAGCGCGTCGACAACTTCGAGGCCCTGCGCCAGAACGTGCGCGGCTACAGCCCCGAGGCGATGGCGCCGATCTGCGGCATCCCGGCCGAGACGCTGCGCGAGGTGGCGCGCGCCTTCGCCACCGC
>JBBSBZ010000082.1:0-12511 GCA_038250795.1 Burkholderiales bacterium
GGACGTCGTTTTGGTGGAGAGGGTGGGATTCGAACCCACGTTACGGTGAACCGTAAACCAGATTTCGAGTCTGGCGCATTCGACCACTCTGCCACCTCTCCGGTCGGGTGCTTCGGCGGGTCTGGAGCCGAGGGCGCGATTCTAGGGCCTCGCGCGAAGGCGGGCCGTTCGCGGGCTACGCGGTCGTCAGCAGTGTCATCGGCGCAAGTCGAGGATCGCTGAGCCGGGTCTGCCAGCGCTCTCCCGCCTCCAGCGGCGCAGCGTCGGTGATGGTGCCGGTGGTGACGATGTCGCCGGCTGCGATCGGCCAGCCCTGCGGCTGCGTCGCCATCGCGTCGACCCAGAGGCGCAGCGCGTTGAGCGGGCCGTCGAGGACGATGTCGGCACGGCCCGTCTCGACGTCGCGGCCGTCGCAGACGAGCGTGACATGCAGCGCCGCGAGCTGCTCGTGCGCGTCGCCCTTGGCGAGGAATGCGGCCATCGGCACGCGCGGCCCGACGAAGAGCCGGCCGTGCAGGGCGAAGTCGGCGAACGAATCGGCGGCCGTGAAGCGCCACCCCACGAAATGCGTGTGGACGATCTCGAAGCCGTGCGCGACCCACTCGCAGCATGCGGCGAGCTCGCTCGTCGACATGCCGGGAGACGGCGCGCGCGCGAAGCCGAACATGATCTCGGGCTCGAGGCGCGGCTCGACGAAGGGCGCGAGCGACACGCTCGCCGTGGCGCTGTCGACGCGCTCGAGCGTCGTGTCCCACACCGGCCCCCAGATCGGACCGTAGACGCCGTAGCGCGCCCAGATGCCGCGGTTGGTGAAGCCGATCTTGTAGCCGACCGGCTTCTCGCCGCGAGCGATGCGCAGGCGCCGGATCTCGTCGGCGACGTCGTAGGCGTCGGCCATCGCGAAGGCGGAGTCGGCGACGGTCGGCGTCGCGATCGAGCGCGCAGCGTCGCACGCGGCGAGGAGCTCGCGGGCGACCTGGCCGGCGCGCCCGGTCACGCGCGCAGCTCGGCCAGACCGCCGAGATAGGGCCGCAAGGCGGCCGGAATCGTCACCGAACCGTCGGCGTTCTGGCCGTTCTCGAGGATCGCGACGAGCGTGCGTCCGACCGCCAGGCCCGAGCCGTTGAGCGTGTGGACGAACTCGTTCCTGCCCTGCGCGTTCTTGAACCGCGTCTGCATGCGCCGGGCCTGGAACGCGTCGCAGTTCGAGACCGAGCTGATCTCGCGGTAGGTGTTCTGCGCCGGCACCCAGACCTCGAGGTCGTAGGTCTTGCTCGCGCCGAAGCCCATGTCGCCGGTCGAGAGCAGCACGACGCGGTACGGCAGCTCGAGCTTGCGGAGGATCGCCTCGGCGTGGCCGACCATCGCCTCGTGCGCCTCGGCGCTGCGCTCGGGATGGGTGATCTGCACCATCTCGACCTTGTCGAACTGGTGCTGTCGGATCATGCCGCGCGTGTCACGCCCTGCGCTGCCGGCCTCGGAGCGAAAGCACGGCGTGTGCGACGTGAGCCTGATCGGCAGCGCCGATTCGGCGAGCACCTCGCCGCGCACGCTGTTGGTGAGCGAGATCTCGGAGGTCGAGATCAGGTATTGCTCCTTGCCATCGCCCGAGTCACCGGTCGACGACGCGTCGCCGCCGCGAAAGACCCAGAACATGTCTTCCTTGAACTTGGGCAGCTGCCCCGTGCCCTCGAGCACCTCGCGGTTGACGATGTAGGGCGTGTAGCACTCGACGTAGCCGTGCTCCTCGGTCTGCACGTCGAGCATGAACTGGGCGAGCGCGCGATGCAGGCGTGCCACCGGCCCGCGCAGGAAGGAGAAGCGCGCGCCCGAGAGCTTCGCGCCGGTGTCGAAGTCGAGGCCGAGCGGCGCGCCGATGTCGACGTGGTCGCGCGTCGCGAAGTCGAACTTGCGCGGCTCACCCCAGCGGCGCACCTCGACGTTGGCGCTCTCGTCAGGGCCGACGGGCACGCTCGCGTCGGGCAGGTTGGGCAGCGCCATCAGCTGCTCGTGCAGTTCGGCCTGGATCACCGCCAGCCGCTCGGCCGAGCGGGCCAGCTCTTCAGCGATGCCGGCCACATCCGCCATCGCCGCGCTCGCGTCGCCGCCCTGCCCCTTCAGCCTGCCGATGTCGCGCGAGAGCGCGTTGCGGCGCGCCTGCAGCTCCTCGGTGCGCGTCTGCAGCGACTTGCGCTCGCCCTCGAGGGCGGTGAAACGGGCGACGTCGAGGAACGGCTGGGGCGACTGGCGCGTCTCGAGGCGGGCGGTGACCTGCCCGAGATCCTTGCGCAGAAGAGCGATGTCGAGCATGGGAAGTGCGCGTCGGACGGCCAAAAGAGCACGAATTGTAGAAGCCGGACCCGGCGGCCGATTCCCCGGAGAAGGCCCAGATGAGAGAGAATCTCATTCGCATGTGCATCGCCGACCGATGAGCGCCGCCCCCTCCCTCTTCCTGCATCAGATCGCCGACGGCGACCGGGCCACGGTGTCGCGCGTCGTCTCCTCCTCGCCGGAAGTCGATGCGGTCGCCCTGCGACGCCTCGGCGAGCTCGGCTTCCTTCCCGGCGAGCCGGTACAGGTGCTTCGCCGCGGCCCGGGCGGCCGCGAGCCGCTTGCGGTCCTGATCGGCGAGACGATGTTCGCCCTGCGCCTGCTCGAGGCGCAATGCATCGAAGTGAGCCGCCAGGGGCTTTCGACGCCATGACCCACGCCCTCAACGCACCGAACCTCGCGCCGCTCTGGAGCGTGGCGCTCGTCGGCAACCCGAACTGCGGCAAGACGGCCCTCTTCAATCTCCTCACCGGCGCACGCCAGAAGGTCGCGAACTACGCCGGCGTGACGGTCGAGCGCAAGAGCGGCCTCACGCGCCTGCACGACGGCCGCGCAGTGACCATCATCGACCTGCCCGGCGCCTACAGCCTGACGCCCGCGACGCCCGACGAGCAGATCACGCTCGAGGTGATCGAGGGCCGCCGCCACGGCGAGGCCGCGCCCGACGCGATCGTCGCCGTCGTCGACGCCACCAACCTGCGCATGAACCTGCGCCTCGTGCTCGAGCTGAAGCGGCTCGGGCGGCCGCTGATCGTGGCCCTCAACATGGCCGACGTCGCGCGGGCCGAGGGCCTGGCCATCGACGTCGCGAAGCTGTCGGCCGAGCTCGGCTGCCCGGTCGTCGAGACCGTCGCGGTGCGCTCCGACGGTCATGCCGGGCTGATGGCGCTGCTCGAGAAGCGGCTCGGCGGCAACGGGCCCGAGGCGATGTCGCCGGCCGGCGCCGCCGAACGGGCGGCGGACGGCGCGGCGACGTCGGAAGCGCCGTCCTCGGCCGAGCTGCAGCGCGAGGTGCGACGCATCCTGGCGATTGCCGCGCCGGGCGCGTCGTCGGTGCGCCGCTTCCATCACCGGCTCGACGCCATCGTGATGCATCCGGTCTGGGGCCTGCTGCTGCTCGCGGTCGTCCTCTTCCTGATGTTCCAGGCCGTCTTCTCGTGGGCCAACGTGCCGATGGACGCAATCAAGGGGGCGATGGCCGCGCTCGGCGACGCGGTCGCGACGCACCTGGCCGACGGGCCGCTCAAGAGCCTTCTCGTCGACGGCGTGATCGCCGGCGCGGGCAGCGTCATCGTCTTCCTGCCGCAGATCCTGATCCTCTTCTTCTTCATCCTCCTGCTCGAGGATTCGGGCTACCTGCCTCGCGCGGCCTTCCTGCTCGACACGCTGATGGGCAAGGTGGGCCTGTCGGGTCGCGCCTTCATCCCGCTCCTGTCGAGCTTCGCCTGCGCGATCCCGGGAATCATGGCGACGCGCACGATCGCCAACTGGAAGGACCGGCTGGCGACCATCATGGTCGCGCCTCTCATGACCTGCTCGGCGCGGCTGCCGGTCTACGCGCTGCTGATCGGCGCCTTCGTGCCGGCGACGAACGTCGGCCCCTTCAACCTGCGCGGGCTCACGCTCTTCGGCCTCTACGTGGCCGGGGTGGTGTCGGCGATGGCGGTGGCGTGGGTCTTCAAGCGCATCTGGATCAAGCGCCGCTACCAGCCGCTGATGCTCGAGCTGCCGCCCTATCGCATGCCCAACCTGAGAAATCTCGGCCTGGGGCTGTGGGAGCGCGCAGGCATCTTCATGCGCCGGGTCGGCGGCATCATCTTCACGCTCACTGTCGTGCTGTGGGCCCTGTCGAGCTTCCCGGCTCCGCCTGCCGGCGCGACCGGCCCGGCGATCCAGTACAGCCTTGCGGGCATGCTCGGGCGAGGCCTGGAGCACGTGTTCGCGCCGATCGGCTTCAACTGGCAGATCTCGGTCGCCCTCGTCCCCGGGCTGGCGGCGCGCGAAGTCGCGGTCGGCGCGCTCGGCACGGTCTACTCGATGTCGGCCGCAGGCACCGGCGTCGCCGATGCGCTCTCGCCGATCATCGCCAAGGGCTGGTCGCTCGCGACGGCCTATTCGCTGCTCGCCTGGTACGTGTTCGCGCCTCAGTGCATCTCGACGCTGGCGGTCGTCAAGCGCGAGACCAACTCGTGGCGCTATCCGGTGGCGATGGCCGCGTACCTGTTTGCCCTGGCCTACATCGCCTCGTTCGTCACCTACCGGGTGACGCTGGCCCTCGGAGCGTGACCATGCTTGTCCAGTCGCTCGCCGTCGCCGTGATCGTCGCCGCCTGCGTGACCTGGGCTGCCTGGACGCTGATGCCCGCTGTCCTGCGCCGCCCGCTCGCGCGCGCGCTGCTCAGGCTGCCGCTGCCGCGACGGCTCTTCGCGGCAATCGAGAGGCAGACGGTCGAGGCTTCCGGCTGCGCCTGCGACGGCTGCGACAAGGGCAAGCTCCGGTCAGCCCCGGACTCGCCTTCACCCGGCTCCGGCGGTGGTGCACCGCTCGTCTTTCATCCCCGCCCGCGCAAGTAGGTCGCGCAGCTCCGACTGCTAGTTCGGAACGTCGCGCATCGACCGGTCGCCCAGGCCCATCGGCAGCGGAAAGTGGACGCGCTCGGGCGTGCCCGAGATGCTCCGCACCGACACCGCGCCGAGCGCGCGCAGCCTCTCGACGACAGCCTCGACCAGCACTTCCGGCGCCGACGCGCCGGCCGTGACGCCGACCCGCCGCTTGCCCTCGAACCATTCCGGCTTCAGGTCGCTCGCCGTGTCGACCATGTAGGCGTCGGCGCCAAGACGCTCGGCAAGCTCGCGCAGGCGGTTGCTGTTCGAGCTGCTCGGGCTGCCGACGACGATCAGCACGTCGACGCCGGGCGCGAGCACCTTCACCGCATCCTGGCGGTTCTGGGTGGCGTAGCAGATGTCCTGCTGCTTGGGCTGGCGCACGCTGGGGAAGCGCCGCTTCACGGCGGCCAGGATCTCCGCCGCGTCGTCGACCGAGAGCGTCGTCTGCGTCACGACGGCGATCGCAGTGTCCTGCGCCAGGTCGAGCCGCTCGACGTCGGCGACATCCTCGACCAGGTGGATGCCGTGATCGAGCTGCCCCATGGTGCCCTCGACTTCGGGATGGCCCTTGTGGCCGATCATGATGAACTCGAAGCCTTCGCGGGCGAGCTTGGCAACCTCGACGTGGACCTTGGTGACGAGCGGGCAGGTCGCATCGAACACGTTGAAGCCGCGCGCCGCCGCCTCCTGGCGGATCGCCTGCGACACGCCGTGGGCGCTGAAGACGAGGGTCGCGCCGGGCGGCACGTCGTCGAGGTCCTCGATGAAGATCGCGCCCTTTCGCTTCAGGTCCTCGACGACGAAGGTGTTGTGGACGATCTCGTGGCGGACGTAGATCGGCGCGCCGAACTTCTGCAGGGCGCGCTCGACGATCTCGATCGCGCGGTCGACGCCGGCGCAAAAGCCACGAGGCTCGGCGAGGATGACTTCGTCGAGGCTCATGACGCAAGGACGCCGACGAGCTTGACGTCGAAGGTGAGCCGGCGTCCGGCGAGCGGGTGGTTGAAGTCGAAGAGAAGCGACTCGTCGTCGACGCTTCGGACGACGCCGGCGATGGTGCCGCCCTCGGGCGCGGGGAAGCGGACCACGTCGCCGACGCGGTAGTCGTCGTCGGCGTCGCCTTCCTTGGCGAGCAAGGCCCGGCTCACGCGCTGGATCAGGCCGGGATCGGGCTGGCCGAACGCCTCGCCCGCCGCGAGCGCGAACGAGCGCTCGGTGCCGGCCTCCATGCCGATCAGGCAGGCTTCCATCGCCGGCGCGAGGTCGCCCGTGCCGAGCGACAGGGTCGCGGGCTGCGTCGCGAAGGTGTCGACGAAGGCGGCGCCGTCGTCGCCGCTCAGGCGATAGTGCAGGGTGAGGAACGAGCCGGGCTCGACGCGATTCAAGCGAGCGCCTTTCGAGGGAATAGACTGAGGCGCATTTTACGAGCCGGGCCATCGTTGCCTCCCGTTCGCGACCCCGACCCGCCATGTTGAAGGACATTCCCGCCTCGGCGCGACCGCGCGAACGGCTGCTCGCCCTCGGCCCGCAGGCGCTCGCCGACGCCGAGCTGATTGCGCTTCTCCTGCGCACCGGCCTCAAGGGCAAGAGCGTGCTCCAGCTCGCCGAGCAGCTGCTCGAGGCGTTCGGCGGCCTCGCCGGCCTGCTGAGGGCCCAGCCCGAGCAGCTCAGGCGCATCAAGGGCCTCGGCCCCGCCAAGCGCGCCGAAGTCGCGGCCGTGCTGGAGCTCGCGCGGCGATCGGTCGCAAGCGAGCTCAACGCCAGGCCGGTGTTCGACGCTCCGGCCAAGGTCAAGGAGTACCTGCACCTTCAGCTCGGCGGGCGCGAGCACGAGGTCTTCGCGGTGCTCTTTCTCGACGCGCAGAACCGCCTCGTCCGGCTCGAGGAGATGTTTCGCGGCACGCTGACGCAGACGAGCGTCTATCCGCGCGAAGTCGTCAAGCGTGCGCTCGAGCTCGGCGCCGCGGCGGTGATCCTTGCCCACAACCATCCCTCCGGCCTCGCCGAGCCCTCGCGTGCCGACGAGTTCCTGACCCAGACGCTGAAGAGCGCCCTCGCACTCGTCGACGTGCGGGTCCTCGACCATCTCGTCGTCGGCCACGGCGCGGCGGTGGTGTCGTTCGCCGAGCGAGGCCTCCTGTGAGCGCGGATCCGTCCGCCAAGGCCGGGTCGCTCGCCGAGCTGGCCCGGATCCGCGTCGCGATGCAGGAGCGGCGTCGCGTCGCCGACGCTGCGCTCGCCGCCGAGCGCACGCAGTCGCTCGAGCTCGATGCGGCCCGGCGCCGCGAGCGTGACCTGTTCGCCATCAGCGTCGGCGCGGTGAGCGCGTTGCGCAAGGTCGCCCCGGCGCCGCCGATCCGGCCACGGCCCGAGCCCCTGGCGCGCCAGCGCGAGCGCGACGAGGCGGCGGCGCTGGTCGAATCCATCTCCGACGAGTTCAATGCCGAGTCGCTGCTCGACACCGACGACGCGCTGTCCTATCGCCGTGACGGCATCGGCACCGACGTCGTGCGAAAGCTGCGCCGCGGCGTCTGGGTGATGCAGGCCGAGATCGACCTGCACGGGCTGCGTCGCGATGAAGCCCGCGATCGTCTCGATGCGTTCCTGCGCGAGGCCGAGCGCGACGGCTTGCGCTGCGTGCGAATCGTGCATGGCAAGGGGCTCGGCTCGCCCGGGCGCGAGCCGGTGCTCAAGTCCAAGGTGAAGTCGTGGCTGGTTCAGCGCAACGCGGTGCTCGCCTTCACCCACGCGCGACCCGCCGACGGCGGCCACGGTGCGCTGCTGGTTCTGCTCAGGCCGGGCGCGAAGCGACCGGCGGCTTGACGGCGGCCGCGGCCAGCGCGGCTTCGCCGGCCATGCGCGTCGCGATCGCGATCACCGCCGAGGCCGCCGGCGAGCCAGGCGTGACCTCGAGCAGCAGGGCGCGGCGCTTGACCGCGTCGCGCACCGCCGGATCGGTCGGGATCTCGCCGAGGAACTCGAGCGTCACGGCAGCGCCCCGGCCGCCGTCCAGATGGGGCACGACGAAGCGATCGACGACGAGCTGGAGCTGCTTCCTGATCGTGCGCCCTTCGCCGATCACGCTGACCTGGTTGACGACCAGCCGGATCACGCGGCGCTCCTGCTGCGTCGCGAGCAGCTTGATGGTCGCGTAGGCGTCGGTCATCGACGTCGGCTCGGGCGTCGCGACGACGAGCACGTCGTCGGCGAGCGAGATCGCGTGCAGCACGACGTCGGAGATGCCGGCGCCGGTGTCGATCAGGACGCGGTCGAAGCGCGGCGCGACGGTCTCGATGATCTGCACCAGCTGCTCGCGCACGTGTGCGGTGAGGCGCGAGTACTCGACCAGGCCCGAGCCCGCGAGCAGCACCGAGAAGCCGCCGGGCGCCGCGAGGATGGCGTCCTCGAGCGTCGCCGTGCCGGTGAACACGTCGTGCAGCGTGATCTTGGGCAGCAGGTTGAGGACGACGTCGAGATTCGCCAGGCCGAGGTCGGCGTCGAGCACCAGCACCTTCTCGCCCCGGCGCGCGAGGGCGGCCGCGAGGTTGGCGGAGAAGAAGGTCTTGCCGACGCCGCCCTTTCCGCTCGTCACCGCGAGGATGCTGGCCCGCGTCGTCATTCGAACTCCTGGAACTGCGAGGTGCCGAACAGCAGCCCCTTTTCTTCGGCACTCACGTGCGAGACCATCGGCTGCTCGAGGCAGGCACGGTTGCGCCCTTCAGACTTGGCGCGGTAGAGCTGCTGATCGGCGCGCTCGACCCAGAGAAGCGATGACGAGCGCACCCATTGGGGCGCGAAGGCACCGCCGATCGACACGCTCACCGACACGCTCTGCCCGGGCGCGATGTCGATGACACGCGAATGGACGTGAGTGCGGATGCGCTCGGCCACCATCATCCCGAAGGACGGCGGGCAGTTCGGCAGGATCATCGCGAACTCTTCGCCGCCGAAGCGCGCCACCGTGTCCATCGGCCGGATGCAGTCGCGCAGCGCGAGGGCGACCGCCTTCAGGACGCCGTCGCCAGCCGGGTGGCCGTGGGCGTCGTTGACGCGCTTGAAGTGGTCGATGTCGATCATCAGCACCAGCGCGGGCTCGCCGGCCCGGGCGACACGGTCGACCTCGCTGGCGAGCGTGAGCTCGAACTGGCGCCGGTTGGCCAGGCCCGTGAGCGGATCGCGGCTCGAGAGCTCGCACAGGCCGTCGATCACCGCCTGCAGCCACGCCGTGCGCGACTGCGCCGGGTCCGGCAGGACGTGCCCCGACTGCTGCAGCAACTGGAGCGCGCCGCCGAGGCTGAGCGCTGCGGGGTTGTCCGACGGGAGGTCGAGCTTGAGGGGCACTGAGGCGTCGAGGAGCTTCGGATCAGTCTAGCAGCGGGGTCTCGCGCTCAAGCTCGCAAATGGGGTGCAGAACGCGCGCAAATGCGTCGAATGCACGGCCCTGGCGCGCACGCTACGGCCTTGATCGCCGGCTGGCATCAGTGCGAGGCGGGAAGGAAGAGCTGCTGCAGATCGTTGAGGAAGTCGAAGCCGAGCGCGGTCGGCGCGATGCGCTGCAGATCGCGCCGGATCAGACCGCGCCGCTCGGCCTCGCCGAGAGCGGGCTCGATCGCCGACATCGGCAGGCCGGTGCGCTCGCGAAAGGTCGCGCTCTCGAATCCTCCCTTCAGTCGCAGCGCGTTGAGCATGAACTCGAACGCAAGGTCGGCGCGCGCGACTTCGGTCTCGCTGGCGAGCGCGCCTGTCGACTCGGCGCCGGCCATGTAGGCGGCCGGGTCTCGCAGCCGCACCTGGCGAACGACCCGATGCGGGAAGCTGAGTTTGCCGTGAGCGCCCGCGCCGATGCCGAGGTAGTCGCCGAACTCCCAGTAGTTGAGGTTGTGGCGGGCGCGGTGGCCGGCCCGCGCGAATGCCGAGACTTCGTAGCGCTCGAGGCCGGCGTGGGCTGCGCGCTCGACGATGCGGTCGAGCATCGCCGCGGCGAGGTCGTCGTCGACCGGCGGCGGCGGGAAGCGCGCGAAGTAGGTGTTGGGCTCGATCGTGAGGTGATAGATCGACAGATGCGGCGGCGCGAACGAGAGCGCCGTATCGACGTCTCGCGCGCACTCGTCGAGCGTCTGGCCCGGCAGGGCGTACATGAGGTCGAGGTTGAAGGTCGCGAACGCTTCCCTGGCCTCGGCGACGGCCGCACGCGCCTGCGTGGCGTCGTGGACGCGGCCCAGCGCCGCCAGCTTGGCGTCGTCGAAGCTCTGAACGCCGATCGACAGTCGCGTGACGCCGGCCGCCGCGTAGCCGTGGAAGCGCTCGCGCTCGAAGGTACCCGGGTTGGCCTCGAGCGTGATCTCGCAGCCGGGTTCGAGCGGCAGCCGGGCTCGGATCGCGGCGATCAGGCGCTCGATCGACGCCGGCGCGAACAGGCTCGGCGTGCCGCCGCCGATGAAGACGGTGTGGACGCGCCGGCCCCACACGAATGGCAGCGCGGCTTCGAGGTCGAGAACGAGCGCGTCGACGTAGCGCGCTTCGGGCGGCCGGTCGTCGCCGTTGCGCAATGCATGCGAGTTGAAGTCGCAGTACGGGCACTTGCGCAGGCACCACGGCAGGTGCACATAGAGCGAAAGCGGCGGCAGGGCCGGGAGCGAAAGCGCGCCCGGCCGCATCAGGCGCGCGAGCCGCTCGGCCGGGTCGGCGGCCACCGCCTGCGCCGGCGCTGCGGCAATGGGCACGGTGCGCGTCATGGCGCCGCGGCGCGGCTAGCGCCCGCTCGCGCTCTGCGACGCGGGATCGCGCAGGCCCCAGACGACGCGCATGAGCACGAGCATCGCGCGTGCGGCCTCGGCGCGATGGCTGATCGCGTTCTTGGTGTCGCGGTCGAGCTCGGCGACGGAGCGGCCGAACGAAGGGAGATAGAGCAGCGGGTCGTAGCCGAAGCCACCCGAGCCGCGCGGCGATTCGAGCACTTCGCCCTCCCAGCGGCCGACGGCGACGAGCGGTTCCGGGTCGTCATGACGGCGCACGGCGACGAGCGTCGACACGAACCTCGCTCGCCGCTCGCGATGGCCGCGCAGCTTCCCGAGCAGGGAAGCGTTGTTGGCCTCGTCCTGGCGCCGGCGATGAGCTTCGCGGTCGTCGCCCGGCCTCTTCTCGATGGCCGCGAAGTGCGCCGACGCGACACCCGGGGCGCCCTGGAGCGCATCGACGCAAAGCCCCGAGTCGTCGGCGATCGCCGCGCCACCCGATCGCCCTGACGCATGGCGCGCCTTCGCGAGCGCGTTCTCGAGGAAGGTGACGTGGGGCTCCGCGGCCTCGTCGACGCCGAGCACCGACTGCGCGACGAGCTCGATCGCCAGCGGCGCGAGGAGCGCCTGCAGCTCGTCGAGCTTGCCGGGATTGCCCGAGGCGAGAACCAGCCTCACGCGTCCCCGGCCAGGGCTGCGCGCTGCGCGGCAACGAGCTCGCCGATGCCCTGGGTGGCGAGCGCCAGCAGCGCGTCCATCTCGGCACGGGAGAAGGTCGCGCCCTCGGCCGTGCCCTGCAACTCGACGAAGCCGCCTGCGGCGGTCATGACGACGTTCATGTCGGTGTCGCAGGCCGAGTCCTCGACGTATTCGAGGTCGAGCAGCGGCGTGCCGTCGACGATGCCGACCGAGACGGCGGCGACGAAGTCGCGGATCGGCGAACGCGCGAGCCTGCCCTGGGCGACCAGCCACGAGACCGCGTCGTGCGCCGCGACGAAGGCGCCCGTGATCGCGGCCGTGCGCGTGCCGCCGTCGGCCTGGAGCACGTCGCAGTCGAGCGAGATCGTGCGCTCGCCGAGGGCCGAGAGGTCGAAGACGCAACGCAGCGACCGGCCGATCAGGCGCTGGATCTCCTGCGTGCGACCACTCTGCTTGCCGCGCGCCGCCTCGCGGTCGCCGCGCGTGTGGGTCGCGCGCGGCAGCATCCCGTACTCGGCGGTCAGCCAGCCCTCGCCGCTGCCCCGCTTGTGCGGTGGCACCTTCTCCTCGACCGAAGCCGTGCACAGCACCTTGGTGTCGCCGAAGGCGACGAGCACCGAGCCTTCGGCGTGGCGCGTGTAGCCGCGCTGGAGGGAGACGGGGCGCAGCGCGTCGTGGGCACGCCTGGAAGATCGTTGAAAAGTCATCCCCGATTGTCACCGCCCGAAGAAAAGGGGCGCCACCGGCGCCCGCCCGTCCCTCCCGGAGGGTGGGGAGCGCAGCGGGGAGGGAGCGATCCTGCCGCGCGAGCGAGCGGTCGGCGCAGCGCGAGAAAGGCGTTCAGCCTTTCTTGTGCTGCGACGACCGCTTGATCGCCTCGTTGATTTCCTTGATCGAGCGCTCGATCTCGGCGTCGTCGAGCTCGTCGGGCGAGACGTCGGTGCCGAGAACGCTGGCCTGGATCGTCGATGCGAACACCGCCTCGCCGAGCGACGTGGTCTGGATGCCGCCGAGCGTGCTGTCGCCGTTCTCGACGCCTTCCCACTCCATCGCCAGCACCGAGACGTTGTCGCACTTCACGCCGCCGTTGCGCAGCGCCTGCTCGACGAGCTCGGGCACCGAATCGGAGAGCGGCAGGGA
>JBBSBZ010000083.1:0-12319 GCA_038250795.1 Burkholderiales bacterium
CTAGGCCGCGTGCGCAGCCAGGCGCGCGATCACGAAGACGAAGGCAGCGCCGGCGGCGGTCAAGCCGATCAGCCTGATGGCCGTGCCCGGCGTGGCCCTCGAATGCGCCTCCGGGAGGATGTCGGCCGCGCCGATGTACAGCAGGAACCCGGCGAAAAATCCCAGATAGATCCCGAGCCAGGAGGGCGGCAGCTCGAACAGCAACGTCGACGCCGCGCCGACGACCGGCGCCAGCGCGTCGAGCACGAGCATCATCGCTGCGCTTCGGGTCGTGTTGCGGTGGCCGAGCATGAGGCCGACGGTGTTGAGCCCGTCGGAGAAGTCGTGCGAGATCACCGCGATCGCGACGGTGATGCCGACCGCCGTCGAGGCCTGGAACGCGAGGCCGATGCCGACGCCGTCGAGGACGCTGTGCCCGATCAGGGCCAGCGCCGAGACGACGCCGACGTGCGGATGGCGGTGCTCCGCGTAGCCCGACTCGTGCGCGTGGTGGAGCAGCACGAACTTCTCCGCGGCGTGGAAGAAGAGAAAGCCGGCGACGAGCGCCACCATCGCCGCGGTGACGTCGAAGCCGTGGCTTTGCGCCAGCGCGAAGATCTCGGGCAGCACCTCGAACGCGACCACGCCGAGCAGCACGCCGGCCGTGAAGCTGAGAAGGAAGTGCAGGCGGTCGCGAAAGCGCAGGGCGAGCAGGCCGCCGCACAGGGTCGAGACGAAGGCCGCGACGGACAGGAGGACCGGGGTCATCGGAGCGCGTTACGCCGCAGGACCTTCATCGCCGGCATCACCAGGTCGTTCTAGGATCGATCCGGCTCTGCGCTGCGCGCCACCGTCTGGAAGCGGATGATGTCGTCGCCGCCGACGTGGCGCTCGAGCCGGCCCCGATACCAGAGCGCGTGGCAATGGGCGATCGACTCGCCCATCGCGAAGGTCATCTGGTGCAGGTCGAGCGGGCGCTTGAAGATCACCGGCACGAGCTCGTACGCCGACCGCGGCGCTGCCTCGCAGGCCTCGAGCACCTCGGCGAAGCGCTCGGCGTGGTGCGCCTGGAGCTGGTCGATGCGGGTGTGCAGGCCGCGAAACGGCAGGCCGTGCGAGGGCAGGACCAGCACCCCGGGATCGATCGAGCGCATGCGCTCGATCGAGTCGAGGTAGAGCGTGAGCGAGTCGGCTTCGGGCTCGACGTCGATGACGCTGACGTTGGTGGAGATCCGCGGCAGCACCATGTCGCCGCTGATCAGCACGCCGGCGCTTCGTCCGAGCAGCGCCATGTGCTCGGGCGCGTGGCCGTAGCCGGCGTGGCAGGTCCAGGTCGAGCGTGCCTCGCCGCTGCCGATCCCGAGCTTCATGCCGTCGATGAGCCGGCGATAGCTGTCGGGCACGTCGGGGACGAGGCTCCTGTAGTAGTTGGTGCGGCCTGCGACCTTGTCGACCGAGGCCGGGTCGGCAGCCATGCCGTGGCGCGCCATGAAGGCCGCCGAGAGCGGCCCGCCGAAGCCGGCGCTGGCGCGGCTCGCCATGCGGGCGATGCCGAAGTCGGTCGCGCTGATCCAGAGGCGCGCGCCCCATCGCTCGCACAGCCAGTGCGCCGAGCCGATGTGGTCGGGATGCATGTGGGTGACGATGACGCGCAGCACCGGCAGGCCGCCCAGGTCGTTGGCGAAGATCTCCTCCCACGACGCGTGCGTCGCGTCGTTGCCGATGCCGCAGTCGACGATGCTCCAGCCCTGGCGTGGCGCCTCGCCGCCGTTGCCGGCGATCTCGTCGCGCAGCAGCCAGACGTTGATGTGGTTGAGCGCGAACGGCAGCTGCATTCGCGCCCACTTGACGCCCGGCGCGACGTCGATCGTCCGGCCGGGCGCGGGAACCTCCTGGCCGAGGCAGTAGTCGAGCTGGGCTTCGAGTGCATTCATCGTCGGGCTTCTTTCCGGACCTCTCGTCCTCTACACTTTCCGCACTTTACGTAAACGTCAACTTCGAGTGTAGATCGCGATGCCGCCACCCGACGCCAAGCCGGCAACGCACACCATCGGCGAGCTGGCGCACGAATTCGGCCTGACGACCCGCGCGATCCGCTTCTACGAGGATTGCGGCCTGCTCGCGCCGGCCCGCTCGGGCCGCCAGCGCGTCTACACGGCGCGCGACCGCGCCCGGCTCACGCTCACCCTGCGCGGCAAGCGGCTCGGCCTGAAGCTGGCGGAGGTGAAGGAGCTGGTCGACATGTACGAGACCCAGCGCGACAGCCAGAGCCAGCTGCGCCGCTTCGTCGACGTGCTGGCGCGGCAGCGGGCGGACCTCGAGGCGCGTCTGGCCGACCTGCGGGCGACGCTCGACGAGGTGCTCGCCCACGAGGCCTCGGCGCGGCGCATGCTGAAGGCGCGCAGCCGATGAGCGCGGCCGCCTCGGGCTTTCCGGCGGCGCTCACGGATTCGAGCGCCTTCGCGATCGCGCGTGCCATGCTCGATGGCTTCGATCGCCACTACCGGCTCTTTCGCCAGGCGAGCAGCGAAGCCAAGGCACGCTTCGAGCGGGCCGACTGGCACGCCCAGCAGCGCACCCAGGCCATGCGCATCGAGTACTACGACAAGCGCGTCGCCGAGGCGATCGAGAGGCTGCAGACCGAGTTCGGCGCGGCGTCGCTCTCGAAGGACGTCTGGCAGCAGGTCAAGCTGCACTACATCGGCCTCCTGATCGACCACTACCAGCCCGAACTCGCCGAGACCTTCTTCAACTCGGTGACGACCAAGATCCTGCACCGCAGCTACTTCCACAACGACTTCATCTTCGTCCGCTCCGCGATCTCGACCGACCACCTGGAGAACGACGAGCCCGGGGCGCTGCCGACCTACCGCGCCTACTACCCGACCCGCGAGACGATGGTCGAGACCTGGCACCGGATCGTCACCAACTTCCAGCTCGAGCGCGAATTCGAGGACCTGGACCGCGACGTCGCCAGCGTGGTCGAGTCCGTCGGGCGCGCGCTCGGCGGATTCCGCCTGCGCGCCAACTTCCAGATCCAGGTGCTGTCGTCGCTCTTCTATCGCAACAAGGGCGCCTACCTGGTCGGCAAGATCATCAACGGCTTTCACGAGACGCCGTTCGCGCTGGCGATCGTGCACGGCGCCGCAGGCGGCCTGGTCGTCGACGCGGCGCTCTTCGGCGAGGACGACCTGCAGATGGTCTTCAGCTTCGCCCGCGCCTACTTCATGGTGGCGATGGAGGTGCCATCGGCCTACGTTCAGTTCCTGCGCTCGCTGATGCCGAGAAAGCCCCGCTCCGAGCTCTACAGCGCGCTCGGCCTGCAGAAGCAGGGCAAGAACCTCTTCTACCGCGACCTGCTCATGCACATGCGCCACTCGTCGGACCGCTTCCGCATCGCGCCCGGCATCAAGGGCATGGTGATGCTGGTGTTCGACCTGCCGAGCTTTCCCTACGTGTTCAAGGTGATCAAGGACTTCTACCCGGCACAGAAGGAGACGACGCGCGAGCTCATCAAGTCGAAGTACCTGCTCGTCAAGCAGCACGACCGTGTCGGCCGGATGGCCGACACGCTCGAATACAGCAACGTCGCCTTTCCGCGCTCGCGCTTCGACGACGAGCTGGTCGCCGAGCTGCGCCACTTCTGCCCGAGCCTGGTCGAGGAGGACGGCGAGATGCTCGTCATCCGCCACGTCTACATCGAGCGGCGCATGATCCCGCTCAACATCTACCTGCAGGACGCGACGCCGGAGCAGATCGAGCCGGTGGTGATCGAGTACGGCAACGCCATCAAGGACCTGGTGCGCGCCAACATCTTCCCGGGCGACATGCTCTGGAAGAACTTCGGCGTCACGCGCCACGGCAAGGTCGTGTTCTACGACTACGACGAGATCGAATACCTCACCGACTGCAACTTCCGCAAGGTGCCGACACCGAGGAACGAGGAAGAGGAAATGTCGGGAGAGGTCTGGTACCGCGTCGGCCCGAAGGACGTCTTCCCCGAGACCTTCGCGCCCTTCCTGCTCGGCAACCCGGCGGTCAAGAGCGTCTTCATGGCGCACCATGCCGACCTGCTCGACGCGGCGTTCTGGCAAGGTCACAAGGAGGACATCCTCGCCGGCTACGTGCATGATGTCTTCCCCTACGACGCGGAGAAGCGCCTCGCGTCCCGCCAGCTTCAGGAGTAACCCATGTCCGATCCCATCGTCATCGTTTCCGCCGCCCGCACGCCGATCGGCGGCCTGCTCGGTGATTTCAGCGCGGTCTCCGCGCACCAGCTCGGCAGCGTCGCCATCAAGGCGGCGGTCGAGCGCGCCGGCATCACCGGCGACGCCGTCAGCGAAGTGCTGATGGGCAACTGCCTGATGGCCGGCCAGGGCCAGGCGCCGGCGCGCCAGGCCGCGCTCGGCGCCGGCCTGCCGCAGTCGGCAGGTGCCGTCACGCTCTCGAAGATGTGCGGCTCCGGCATGCGGGCGATGATGTTTGCCCACGACATGCTGAAGGCCGAGAGCGCCGAGGTCGTCGTCGCCGGCGGCATGGAGAGCATGACCAACGCGCCGCACCTCACCTTCGTGCGCAAGGGCGTGCGCTACGGAGCCGCGCAGCTCTACGACCACATGGCGATCGACGGCCTGGAAGACGCCTACGAGCGCGGCAAGGCGATGGGCGTGTTCGCCGAGCAGTGCGTCGACAAGTACAAGTTCAGCCGCGAGTCGATGGACCAGTTCGCGATCGATTCCACCAAGCGCTCGAAGCAGGCCAACGAGGACGGCAGCTTCGACTGGGAGATGGCGCCCGTCACCGTGCCGGGCAAGGCCGGCGACACGGTGGTGAAGTTCGACGAGCAGCCCTTCAAGGCCAAGCTCGACAAGATCCCGGGCCTCAAGCCCGCGTTCAAGAAGGACGGCGCGATCACCGCCGCGACGTCGTCGAGCATCTCCGACGGCGCCGCCGCGCTCGTCCTGATGCGCGAGTCGACGGCGAAGCGCCTCGGCGTGAAGCCGATCGCCCGCATCGTCGGCCACAGCGTCCACGCGCAGGCACCGGCGTGGTTCACGACGGCCCCGGTCGGCGCGATCGAGAAGGTGCTGAAGAAGGCGGGCTGGACGGCGAAGGATGTCGACCTCTGGGAAGTCAACGAGGCCTTCGCCGCGGTGACGATGGCGGCGATGAACGAGTTCAAGCTGCCGCACGAGATCGTCAACATCCACGGCGGCGCGGTCGCGCTCGGCCATCCGATCGGCGCGAGCGGTGCGCGCATCGTCGTCACGCTGCTTGGCGCGCTCAGGAAGACCGGCAAGAAGAAGGGCGTCGCGGCGCTCTGCATCGGCGGCGGCGAGGCGACGGCGCTGGCGCTCGAGCTCGTCTGACCGGCGCCGCGCAAGAGGCGAATCGATGTTCGGCACGCACGATCCTGGGTTGTTCGCGGCGAGCCTCCTGATCTTCAACCTCACGCCCGGCCCCGACCTGCTGTTCACCCTGACGCGCACCCTGCAGCACGGCAGGCGTGCGGGCGCCGCCGCCGCCTTCGGCATCGGCAGCGGCTGCCTGGTGCACACGTCGGCCGCCGCGTTCGGCCTGGCCGCGCTGCTCGCCGCGTCGGCCGAGGCGTTCACGGTCGTGCGCTGGGTCGGCGCGGCCTATCTGCTCTGGCTGGCGGTCGGGCTGCTGCGCGCTCCGGTCGCCACCGCGCCCAAGGCGGACCGGCTTGCCGAGCCGGCCGTGCCCGCGAGCCCGTGGCGCGTCTTTCGCCAGGGCTTTCTCACCAACGCCCTGAACCCCAAGGTCGCGGTCTTCTTCCTCGCCTTCCTGCCGCAGTTCATCGACGCCGACGCGCCGCACAAGACGCTCGCCTTCCTGTTCCTCGGCGCATGGTTCACCGTCCAGGGCATCGTCGTGCTGACGCTCTTCGCCGCCGCCGTCGCGCCGCTGCGGGGCTGGCAGCCGTCGCGAGGCTGGCGCGTGTCGCTGCGCGCCGGCGGCGCGGCACTCTTCGCCGGCCTGGCGGCGCGACTCGTGCTCGCCGGCCGCAGCTGACCCGATTGCGCCCATGAACGTCCTCGTTGTCGGCGCGTCGCGCGGCATCGGTCTCGAATTCGTGCGCCAGTACCGGGCCGACGGCGCTCGCGTCACCGCGACCGCGCGCGACGACGACGGCCTCGCCCGGCTGAGCGCGCTCGGCGCGACCGCCTTCCGGCTCGACGTCGTCGACGCGGCCAGCGCCTCGGGCCTCGGCTGGCAGATCGACGGCGCGGGCTTCGACGTCGTCGTCGTCAACGCCGGCGTCGTCGGCTCGCGCGGCACCGGCCTCGCGCCGGCCGAGGACGAGTTCGACCTCGTCATGCGCACCAACGTGCTCGGGCCGATGCGCGTCGTCGCGCAGGTGGTCGAAGCGCTCGCACCGGGTGCCCGGGTCGCCGTGCTGTCGTCGCGGATGGGCTCGATCGGATCGCGCACGAGCGCCGGCAGCACCCTCTACCGCGCCTCCAAGGCCGCGGTGAACTCGGTCGTCAAGGACGCCGCGCTCAGCCTCGGCGAGCGGGCGATCTTCGTGAGCCTGCACCCGGGCTGGGTGCGCACCGACATGGGCGGCGCCGGTGCCGACATCGACGTCGGGACCAGCGTGGCCGGCATGCGCAAGGTGATCGCCGGACTGTCGGCGCGCGACAACGGCGCCTTCTTCGCCTACGACGGCAAGGCGATCGAGTGGTGAGCGACGCCCCGGCGCAGGTCGGCGAGACCTTCGCGCGACGCCTGCGACTGAGCGAAGCCGAGATCGGCGCCTTCGCGACCTCGGTGCACGACCTCAATCCGCTTCATCACGACGCCGAGGCGGCGCGTGCGGCCGGCTACCCGGGGCTGATCGCCAGCGGCACCCAGGTCGGCAGCCACCTGATGGCGCTCACCGCGAGCCACTTCGCCCAGCCGCTCGACGACGGCACGCTGCGCAACGGCCTGGGCATGGGCTTCGACATCCGCTTCCGCGCCGTCGTCCTCGCCGACGAGGACATCGACCTTCACTGGACGGTGACGAGCGTCGAGCGCAAGGACAGGCTGCGCGGCTGGATCGTCCTGCTGAGCGGCGAGGCCGGCTCGGCCCGCGGCCCGCTGGTCGTCGCCACCGGCACGCTCCTGGTATGGCTCGGCGCCCGCGGCTGAGTCTGCCGCGTCGTCGACCCGGCCCACGGTTCCGACCTGCCCCTGAACGCTTCGATTTCGACACGCCATGAAACTCATCAGCTATCGCCATCGCGGCACCGCCCGCTGGGGCGCGGTCGTCGGTGCCGAGGTCGTCGATCTCGGCCGGCGCCTGTCCGACGTCGCCTCCGTGCGCGCGCTGTTCGCAGCCGGCGCCCCCGCGCTCGACCGAGCGCGGGACGCGATCGCGGGCGGCAGCGCCGACCACGCGCTCGCCGACGTCGAACTGCGGCTGCCGGTGCCCGATCCGGCGAAGATCTTCTGCATCGGCGTCAACTACGCGCACCGCAACGCCGAGTACAAGGACGGCAGCGAGCTGCCCAGGTACCCGAGCATCTTCATGCGCGTCGCCGATTCGTTCGTCGCCCACGGCGGCAGCCTGCGCGTGCCGCCCGAGTCGAGGCAGCTCGACTACGAGGGCGAGATCGGCATCGTCATCGGCCGCGGCGGGCGCCGCATCTCGCGTGACGCGGCGGCAGCGCACATCGGCGGCCTCACCTGCATCAACGAGGGCACGATCCGCGACTGGGTCCACCATGCCAAGTTCAACGTCACCCAGGGCAAGAACTGGCACGCCTCGGGCGCGATCGGGCCGTGGATCGTCACCGCCGACGAATTCGCCGCGGGCTACGGCCACGTGCGTGTCCAGACCCGCGTCAACGGCGAAGCCCGCCAGGACGACAGCACCGAGCACCTGATGTTCGACTTCGCCTACCTCGTCTCGTACCTCTCGACCTTCACCGCGCTCGAGCCGGGCGACGTGATCGCCACCGGAACGCCGATCGGCGCCGGCATCCGCTTCGATCCGCCGCGGTTCCTGGCGCCGGGCGACGTCGTCGAGGTCGAGGTGAGCGGCGTCGGCGTGCTGAGAAACGTCGTCGCTGCCGAGGAGCTCGCATGAACCTGAGCACCGAGCAGCTTGCCGCCGCCGCCGCCCGCCTCGACGAGGCCGAGCGCACGCGGGTGCCCTGTCGCCAGTTCTCGCTCGAGCATCCCGGCATGTCGATCGACGACGCCTACGCCGTGCAGAGCGCATGGATGACGCTCAAGCAGCGCGCCGGCCGCACCGTCAAGGGCCACAAGATCGGCCTCACCTCGAAGGCGATGCAGCGCGCGGTCGGCATCGCCGAGCCCGACTCCGGCGTCCTCCTCGACGACATGTTCTTCCGCGAAGGCGCCGTGATCCCTTGCGACCGCTTCCTCGGCCTGCGGATCGAGGCCGAGCTGGCGTTCGTGCTCGACAAGCCGCTCGCCGGCCCCCACTGCACGCTCTTCGACGTCCTCGACGCCACCCGCTACGTCACGCCGGCCCTCGAGATCCTCGACGCGCGGATCGAGCGCGTCGACCGCGAGACCGGGCGCGCGCGCACCGTCATCGACACGATCTCGGACAACGCGGCCAATGCCGCCCTCGTCCTGGGAGGCCGGCCGTTCCGGCCGAACCTGGTCGACGTCGACATGCGCCGGATCGGCGCCATCGTCGCCAAGAACGGCGAGGTCGAGGAGACCGGCCTGGCCGCCGGCGTGCTCAACCATCCGGGCTACGGCATCGCCTGGCTCGCCAACCGCCTGCACCGTCACGGCGGCTCGCTCGCCGCCGGCGAGGTCGTGCTCGCCGGCTCGTTCATCCGCCCGCTCGACGTGCAGCGGGGCGACACCGTCGTCGCCGACTACGGAGAGTTCGGCACCGTCTCCTGCCACTTCGGCTGACACTCCTTGCGGTCGCCGCGGCGGGCTATGCTCGCGGCGAACGAGAGGCCGTCCGATGCTGCTGTCCGAAGATCACGCCGCCGTCCGCGATGCGGTGCGCGACTTCGTCGTCGCCGAGATCGCGCCGCACGCTGCGGCGTGGGACCGCGATGCCACCTTCCCACGTGCCGCGCTGAAGGGTCTGGCCGCGCTCGGCTGCTACGGCGTCGCCGTGCCGACCGAATGGGACGGTGCCGGCCTCGACTACCTCGCGCTCGCCGTGATCCTCGAAGAGATCGCCGCGGGCGACGGCGCGACCTCGACCATCGTCAGCGTCAACAACTGCCCGGTGTGCTCGATCCTGATGGCCTGGGCCAGCGACGCGCAGAAGGCGCGCTGGCTCAAGCCGCTCGCGCGCGGCGACATGCTCGGCGCGTTCTGCCTCACCGAGCCGCATGTCGGATCGCAGGCCGACGGCCTGAAGACCACCGCGCGCCTCGATGGCGACCACTACGTGATCGACGGCACGAAGCAGTTCATCACGAGCGGCAGGAACGGCGACGTCGCGATCGTCATGGCGGTCACCGACAAGACCGCAGGCAAGCGCGGCATCAGCGCCTTCATCGTGCCGACGTCGACGCCGGGCTACCGTGTCGCCGGCCTCGAGAAAAAGCTCGGCCAGCATGCGAGCGACACGGCGCAGATCGTGTTCGAGGGCTGCCGCGTGCCGGCCGATCACCGGCTCGGCGAGGAAGGCCAGGGCCTGAAGATCGCGCTCTCGGGCCTGGAAGGCGGGCGCATCGGCATCGGCGCGCAGGCGATCGGCATGGCGCGCGCCGCGTTCGACGCCGCGCTCGCCTACGCGAAGGAGCGGGTGGCGTTCGGCAAGCCGATCTTCGAGCACCAGGCAGTGCAGTTCCGCCTCGCCGGGATGGCGACGCGGATCGAGGCGGCGCGCCAGCTCGTCCATCACGCCGCGAGCCTGAAGGACGCCGGCCTGCCGTGCCTGAAGGAAGCGGCGATGGGCAAGCTGATGGCCAGCGAGATGGCCGAGCGGGTCTGCAGCGACGCGATCCAGACCTTCGGCGGCTACGGCTACGTCAGCGACTTTCCGGTCGAGCGCATCTACCGCGACGTGCGCGTGTGCCAGATCTACGAAGGGACGTCGGACGTGCAGAAGATCCTCATTGCACGCGCGCTCGCTTAGGCGCGGCTCTTCGGCGGCGCGATGAACGAGCGTCTGGCCCGCGACGTCACCTGGCTCGAGGCGTTCGAGACCGCGCAGCCGCGCGCGCCGAGCTGGAGCGACGAGGATCGCGCCTGGGCCGACCGGGTCGCCCTCGAGGCGGTCGCGCCCGAGGCCCCGGCCGACGAGTTCGTCGCCCAGCGCGCCGGCCATGCGCTGCAGCGGCTCGGCCCACGCGAGCCCGCGCTGCAGCGGCTGGCGTCACCGCACACCGGCAGCGTCGGCTGGATTGCCGTCGTCGTGGCGATCGCCTTCGTGCTCGGCATCGCTTCCAACGCCATCGGCAGCAGCCAGCGCATCGACCTGCTCGCGCCGCCGTTCTGGGGCGTGCTTCTCTGGAACGCGGTCGTCTACCTGCTGCTGCTCGGCGCGCCGCTGCTTCGCCTCCTGCGCCGGACGCCGCACGAGCCGGGGCCGTTCGTGCGCGCGATCGAGACGCTGCTTCGCGCACGTCGACGGCTGCCGAGGCTGTCCGGTGGCGGCAGCGCTGCGGCGGTGCGGACGTTCGCGGCGCTTTGGCTCGCGCGCAGCCGCTCGCTCGCCGTGCTGCGCGCGGAGACCGCGCTGCATGCCGGTGCGGCCGCCTTCGCGGCCGGCCTGATCGCCGGCCTCTACGCGCGCGGCCTCGTGCTCGACTACCGCGCCGTCTGGGAAAGCACCTTGCTCGATGTCGGCGCCGCGCACGGCATCGTCACGACGCTGTTCGGCCCGGCCGCGCGTCTCACCGGCATCGCCCTGCCCGACGAGGCTGCCTTCGCGGCGATGCGCGCCGTGCATGGCGGCGTCGTCGCGGGCGCGCCCGCGGCGCCGTGGCTTCACCTGATCGCCCTGACGCTGCTCGGGGCGGTCGTCCTGCCGCGCATGCTGCTCGCGCTCGGCTGCGCCGCGCTCGCCGCGGTCCGAACGCGGCGCTTCCGGTTGCCGCTCGATGCGCCGTATTTCCAGCGCCTGCTGCGCCTGAGGAAAGGCGGCCCGGCGCGCGTGTCGGTGCATCCGTATGCGGCAACGCCGTCGCCGCAGGCGACGCTCGGCCTGCGCGCGCTGCTCGCGGCGGCGCTCGGTCCACGCCTCGAGCTGGCCGTCGCGCCGCCGGTCGCCTTCGGCGGCGAGGACGAGGTCACTCTGCATGTCGATCCCGACTGCACCCACGTCGTCGCCCTCTTCGACCTCGGCGCGACGCCCGAGACGGAGAACCAGGGCCGCTTCGTCCAGGCCCTGCGCGCCGCGTCGCCCCCCGCAGCCGTGCTGGCAACGGTCGTCGACGCCGCGGCCTTCGCGCGCCGCTTCGCTGCCGTCGGCGAACGCGTGGCCGAGAGGCGGGAGGCCTGGCGCGCGTGGGGCGAGGCGAACGGGACGAGGGCCGTGGTTGTCGACCTCGACGGCGCCGAAGCCGTCGAAGCGGCCGCGTCTGCCGAGCTCGAGGCCGCCTTCGCGCAGCCTGCCGCCGCGCCCGCGCGATGAGCGAAGTCGACCGCGCGAGCGTCTCGCTCAGCCTCGTCTCGCACACCAATGCGGGCAAGACGACGCTGGCGCGCACGCTGCTCGGCCGCGACATCGGCGAGGTGCGCGATGCGCCCCACGTCACCGAGTTCGCCGATGCACACACGCTGCTCGAGACGGCGGCGGGCGAGCGCCTCGTGCTGTGGGACACGCCCGGCTTCGGCGACAGCGTGCGCCTCGCGAAGCGACTGCGCGACGCCGAGCGCCCGCTGGTGCGCTTCCTCGGCGAGACCTGGGACCGCTGGCGCGATCGTCCGTTCTGGGCGAGCCAGCAGGCGCTGCGCAACGTCCGCGACGAGGCCGACGCGATGCTCTACCTGGTCGACGCCTCGCAGTCGCCCGAGGCCGCCGCCTACGTCGCGCCCGAGATGGAACTGCTCGCGTGGGTGGGCAAGCCGGTGATCGTGCTGCTCAACCAGCTCGGCGCGCCGCGGGGCGACACCGGCGCGCACGACGACGAGGGGCGCTGGCGTCGCCATCTCGCTGCCTTCGGGATCGTGCGCGCCGTCCTGCCGCTCGACGCCTTCGCGCGCTGCTGGGTGCAGGAGCTGAGGCTGCTCGACGCCGTCGGCAAGGCGCTGCCGCCCGAGCGACGGCCGCTGATGGCGCGCCTGCGCGATGCCTGGCGGGCGCGCCGCATCGCCACCTTCGAGGCCTCGGTCCGCTCGCTGGCGCAAAGCCTCGCCCGCTCGGCGCTCGCGACCGAGC
>JBBSBZ010000084.1:0-12233 GCA_038250795.1 Burkholderiales bacterium
GCTCGGCGCCGCGTCGCCGTGGCCGGCGCCTCCGGGCGCATGGGCCGGATGCTGATCGAAGCCGTCGCCGCGAGCGCCGATCTCGTCCTCTCGGCCGCGCTCGACGTCGCCGGCAGCGCCGCGCTCGGCAGCGACGCGACGGCGTTTCTCGGCCGCGACTGCGGCGTGCGCGTCGGCAGCGACGTCCGGGCGGGCCTCGCCGCGAGCGAGGTGCTGATCGACTTCACGCGGCCCGAGGGCACGCTTGCCCATCTCGCGCTCTGCAGCGAGCTCGGCGTCGCCGCGGTGATCGGCACGACCGGATTCGATGCGGCGCAGAAGCAGGTGATCGCGTCCCATGCCGAACGGATCGCGATCGTGATGGCACCCAACATGAGCGTCGGCGTCAACGTCGTCCTGAAGCTGCTCGACGTCGCCGCGCGCGCCCTTGCCGACGGCTTCGACGTCGAGATCGTCGAGACCCACCATCGCCAGAAGGTCGACGCGCCGAGCGGCACGGCGTTGCGGATGGGCGAGGTCGTCGCGGCGGCCCAGGGCAAGTCGCTCGACGACTGCGCCGTGCACGACCGCAACGGTCTGCGCCGCCCGGGCAGCATCGGCTTCGCGGCCCTGCGCGGCGGCGACATCGTCGGCGACCACACGGTCCTGTTCGCCGGCAGCGGCGAGCGGATCGAGATCACGCACCGCTCGACCAGTCGCGCGACCTATGCCGACGGCAGCGTGCGCGCGGCGCGCTTCGTCCTCGACCGGGCACCCGGCCTGTACGGGATGGACGAAGTCCTCGGCCTGCAATCGCCCGGCCGATGAATCCCACCGGCTTCGAGCATTTCTGGTCGCAGGGCGACGCGATCACGCGCAGCGTCGCGGCGCTGCTGCTCCTGATGTCGATCAGCGCCTGGGTCGTGATCCTCTGGAAGGGCTGGCTGCTGCGGCGCGTCCACGTCGACCTGCAGCGCGCCGTGCCGGCGTTCTGGGCGGCGCCGTCGATCGAATCGGCGCGCGAACAGCTGTTCGCCTTCGACCGCGAGGGCGTGCTGCGTCCGCTGGTCGACGCCGCGCTGACGACGCCTTCGGGCGGCACGCTGGAAGCCAAAGGTCACGCCGACTCGCAGCTGACGCGGCGCCTGCGCGACGCGCTGCACCGCGTCCTCGCCCAGCTGCAGTTCGGCCAGGTACTGCTCGCGTCGATCGGCAGCACCGCGCCCTTCATCGGCCTGTTCGGCACGGTCTGGGGGATCTACCACGCCCTTCTCAGCATCTCGGCCGCGGGCGCGATCACGATCGAGCGCGTCTCCGGTCCGGTCGGCGAGTCGCTGGTGATGACTGCGGCCGGCCTGGCCGTCGCCATCCCGGCGGTGATCGGCTACAACGTGTTCGGCAAGCGTGTCGCCGCCAGCGAGGCCGAGCTCGAAGGTTTCGCCCACGACCTGCGCGAGATGGTCGTGGACGCTTCGGTGTCGGCCGGGGACGCCTGAATGGCCTTCGGACGACTCGAGCGCGCTCACGGTGCGCCGCCGATGAGCGACATCAACATGACGCCGTTGATCGACGTCATGCTCGTGCTCCTCGTCATCTTCATGATCACGGCGCCGCTGATGACGTCGAGCCTGAAGCTCGACCTCCCCAGGACCGACGCTGCCCAGCCGGGCGACACCCCGCAGTTCGTGTCCGTCGCCCTCGACCGCGACGGCCGGATGTTCTTCGGCGACGAGCCGGTCGATGCCGCCGAGTTCGCCCGGCGGGTGGGCGCGGCGGCGCAGCGCGATCCGCAGACCGAGGTGCAGCTGCGCGCCGACAAGGCGGTGCCCTACGGGCGCGTCGCCGAGCTCATCGGCACGGTGCAGAAGGCGGGACTGACCCGGATCGGCTTCGTCGCCGAGCCCGAGAAGTAGCCCGGGCCCGGCGGTCGGCTCAGCTGCCGGGCCGCAGGATCTTCTCGGCGTTGCGCCGTGCCTGCTCGGCCTCGGCGGCAGCGCGATCTTTCTCTTCCTGTGTCTTCGGCCTGGCGACGTGAACAGGAATGTTCGAATCCGTGCGGTACTCGGGCTGCTCGTAGGGCTCGCTCGACGATGCGGTGGCCCCGGTGGCGGCGCAGCCAGCACCGAGAACGGCGACGGCGAGGAGAGGGGCGATGGCGAAACGCTTCATGGGACTTGGAGATCGGGTCGGCGGTGGGCGCGAAATTGTGCCAAAGCCCTTCCCGCGCGCTGAACGGCTCAGAACGCCTCGTGACGGCGCAGGAAGGTCGGAAAGCGCGGCAGCCCGGATGGCGTCAGGTCGCGGTGCCGGTAGGTGATGACGGAGCCGACCTCAGGCGGCGATCGCCGCAATGCATCGCTCAGGCCGCTGCCGACGAGGAAGCGCCGGCCGTCGCCCGACTCGACCTCGAGTGCGCCGACCTGCGAGACGTTGCGGCCTGTCCCCGGCCGGTAGCCGACGACGACAGCCTCCGCGTCGAGGTACGGCTTCAGCTTCATCAGCGCGTCACTGCGACCGCCGGCATATGTCGCCGACGCGAGATGGAGCATCAGCCCCTCGCCGCCGCCGGCGACGACCTCGTCGAGCTTGAGAGCTAGCTCTGCGCGATCGGCGACGCGACGCTGCGGCGCGCACGCGACCCGCGGCGCCTTTGCGTCCGCGACCACCGCCATCAGGTGCTCGGACCGCTCCGCGAAAGTACCAGCCGCACCCGGCAACTCGAACACCATGTAGCTCACCTGCGCCCATTCGTGGTCACGCGGAACGACGCGGCGAACGGTCGCCGAGAGCGCGTCGAATCGGCCGCGGCCGAGCCAGAGCTCACCGTCAAGCGGCGTCGCCGGCAGCGCGGACACAAAAGACGCGGGCGCCGACACCGGGCGGCCGCTGCGATGGCGCAGGGTCGAGCCGTCCCAGATTGCTCGCACGCCGTCGTATTTCTCGCTCACCAGGCACCGGGCGGGATCGACCTGCCCCGAATACACCGTCGCCAGCATCGGCTCGCCGGCCGAGGATGCCGTCGCCGGTCGACCGCGCGAACTCGCCGCGACCGGCGCGAGTACCAGGGCCGCCAATGACGACAGGGTCCGGCGCCGACGAGGCGAGAAACGGATCGAAAGCATGGGATCTCCGAAACGTGGCACGCCAAGCGGCGCGGCGCCATGGTCGAGCGCACGTCGGCTCGCGTCGAGACCTCGCCGGGGTGGACTTCGGGTGGACACCGGTCCCTCGTCGAGGGGACGCATCGGCACCGACCCTCGCTTGCAGCGATCGCCTTTCTATAATCGATCGATGCCCCCCTGCCACGTCGTCCTCGCATGAAAGCCGACTTCGACCCGCACGAGATCGAGCAGGGCGCGCAGAGCGCATGGGCGGCCGCCGACGCCTACCGGGTGAGCGAGGACTCGGCGCGACCGAAGTTCTACGCCTGTTCCATGCTGCCGTACCCGAGCGGGCGGCTGCACATGGGCCACGTGCGCAACTACACCATCAACGACATGCTGGCGCGCCACCTGCGCATGACCGGCATGAACGTGCTGATGCCGATGGGCTGGGACGCGTTCGGCCTGCCCGCCGAGAACGCGGCGATGAAGAACGGCGTGCCGCCGGCGCGCTGGACGCGGGAGAACATCGCCGCGATGAAGGCGCAGATGCAGGCGATGGGTCTGGCCATCGACTGGAGCCGCGAGATCGCGACCTGCGACCCGTCGTACTACCGGTGGAACCAGTGGTTCTTCCTGAAGATGCTCGAGGCCGGCATCGCCGAGCGGCGCACCCAGGTCGTGAACTGGGATCCGGTCGACCAGACCGTGCTCGCCAACGAGCAGGTCATCGAAGGCCGCGGCTGGCGCTCGGGGGCGCTCGTCGAAAGGCGCGAGATCCCTGGCTACTACCTGAAGATCACGAAATACGCCGGGGAGCTCCTCGAGTGCGTCCAGACCGGCCTGCCGGGCTGGCCCGAGCGCGTCAAGCTGATGCAGGAGCACTGGCTCGGCAAGAGCGAGGGCGTGCGCTTCGCCTTCCCGCACCGGATCCGCGACGACTCGGGCGAGCTGATCGGCGATGGCCGGCTCTACGTCTTCACGACGCGCGCCGACACGATCATGGGCGTCACCTTCTGCGCCGTCGCGCCGGAGCACCCGCTCGCCCTGCACGCGGCGGCGTCGAACCCGGACATCGCCGCCTTCCTCGAGTCGTGCAAGGCCGGCGGCACGACCGAGGCCGAGCTTGCGACGCAGGCCAAGCGCGGCATCGACACCGGCCTGGTCGTCGAGCATCCGCTCAGCCGCGAGAAGATCCCGCTCTGGATCGGCAACTACGTGCTGATGGGCTACGGCGACGGCGCCGTGATGGGCGTTCCCGCTCACGACGAGCGCGACTTCGCGTTCGCCAGGCAGTACGGCATCGACATGCTGCAGGTCATCCAGGTCGACGGCGAGGAGTTCTCGTACGACGCGTGGCAGCCCTGGTACGCCGACGCGACCTGCAGCGTCACGGTCAACTCCGACAACTACAGCGGCCTCGCGTATCAGGCAGCGGTCGACGCGGTGTGCGATGCGCTCGGCGTGCGCGGCCTCGGCGGCAGGCAGACGACCTGGCGCCTGCGCGACTGGGGCATCAGCCGCCAGCGCTACTGGGGCACGCCGATCCCGATCGTCCACTGCGAAGGCACGGCGGGTGCCCCCGGGTGCGGCGTCGTGCCCGTGCCCGAGAAGGACCTGCCCGTCGTCCTGCCGGAAGACCTGATCCCCGACGGGTCGGGCAACCCGCTGACCATGAACGCCGCGTTCCTGAACGTCGCCTGCCCGACCTGCGGCCGCCCCGCCAGGCGCGAGACGGACACGATGGACACCTTCGTCGACAGCTCGTGGTACTTCATGCGCTATTGCGACCCGCGCCTGGACAGCGCGATGGTCGGCGCGGGCACGCGGTACTGGATGCCGATGGACCAGTACATCGGCGGCATCGAGCACGCGATCCTGCACCTGCTCTACGCGCGCTTCTGGACCAAGGTCATGCGCGACCTGAAGCTCGTCGACATCGACGAGCCGTTCACCCGGTTGCTGACGCAGGGCATGGTGCTCAACCACGTCTGGGCACGCACCTCCGCTCAGGGCGGCGTCGACTACTTCCCGCCCGACGAGGTCACGCCGGCGAGCGAGCCCCCGGGCGCCGCCGGGGGACTCCTCCCCGACGGCAGCCACGTCGAGTACCGCGGCATGCTCAAGATGGGCAAGACCGAGCGCAACGGCGTCGATCCGCAGGAGCTGATCGACCGCTACGGCGCCGACACGGCGCGCCTCTTCGTCATGTTCGCGTCGCCGCCCGAGCAGACGCTCGACTGGAACAATGCCGGCGTCGAGGGCGCGCATCGCTTCCTCAAGCGCCTGTGGAAGTTCGCGGCACGCCAGGCCGACACCCTCGACTCCGCTCTCGCTCGTGGCGCTGCCCAGGACACGGCGCCGGCGCTGCGCCACGAGGTGCACTCGGTGCTGCGCCAGGTGAGCTACGACTACGAGCGGATGCAATACAACACCGTCGTCTCGGGCGCGATGAAGCTGCTCAACGCCCTCGAGTCGCACGAGAACGACGAAGGCGCGGCGGCCGCGCTGCGCGAAGGCGTCGGCATCCTCCTGCGCGTGCTCTACCCGGTCTGCCCGCACACCACCTGGACGCTGTGGGGCGCGCTCGGCTTCCAGGCGGCGCACGGCGACCTGCTCGACGCACCCTGGCCCGCCGTCGACGAGGCGGCGCTGCGCCGCGACGAGATCGAGCTCATGCTGCAGATCAACGGGCGGCTGCGCGGCGCGCTCAAGGTCGCGGCCGACGCCGACCGGGCCTTCATCGAGCAGGCGGCGCTCAACTCGCCGGAGTTCTACCGCTTCTCCGAGGGCCGCGCGGTCAAGCGGGTCGTCGTCGTCGCGGGTCGCCTGGTCAACATCGTCGTCTGATGCGGCGACGCCTGCTGCTCGGCGCCGTCGTCACGCTTGCTGGCTGCGGCTTCGAGCTGAAGCGTCCGCCGGAGCTTCACTTTCGCACCATCCAGCTCGCCGGCTTCGCGCCGCGCTCGCAGCTCGTCGCCGAGCTCAGGCAGAACATCGAGTCGGGGACGACGACGCGCGTCGTCGAGGCCGCCAAGGATGCGCAGGTGGTCCTGCAGTCGCTCGGCGAGTCGCGCGAGAAGGTCGTCGTGGCGCAGACCGCGGCGAATCAGATCCGCGAGTTCGAGCTGCGCCTGCGCTTCGACTTTCGCGTTCGCACCGCCTCGGGCCGCGAGCTCATCCCCGACAGCGAGATCCTGCTCAAGCGCTCGCTCACCTACACCGAGAGCGCCGCGCTCGCCAAGGAACAGGAGGAGGCCTTCCTCTATCGCGCCATGCAGAGCGACATCGTCGCGCAGGTGCTGCGCCGGCTGTCGTCGGTGCGCATGCCCTGACCCGACCGGGAGCGACTCGATGCAACTCGCCGCCGACCGACTCGCTGCCCAGCTGCAAAAGGAGCTGCGCGCGGTGTACACCGTCTGGGGCGACGAGCCGTTGCTCGCGCAGGAGGCGTGCGATGCGATTCGCAGCGCGGCGCGCGCCGCCGGCTGCAGCGAGCGCCAGGTGCACACCGTCGCCGGCGCGCACTTCGACTGGAGCAGCCTGCTCGGCGCGGCGCAGGCACTCAGCCTCTTCGCCGATCGCCAGCTGGTCGAGATCCGCATCCCGTCCGGCAAGCCGGGCAAGGACGGCTCGGAGGCGCTGCAGCGCTATTGCGATATGGCCGCCGAGGGCGGCGGCCGCGACGTGATCACGCTGGTCCAGCTGCCGCGTCTCGATCGCTCGCAGCAGTCGAGCGCCTGGTTCGCAGCGCTCGATCGCGCCGGCCTCACGATCCGCGTCGATCCGGTCGAGCGCGGCGCGCTGCCGCAGTGGATCGCGGCGCGGCTCGCGCAGCAGGACCAGCACGTCGCAGCCGGCAGCGAGGGCCAGCGCACGCTCGCGTTCTTCGCCGACCGCGTCGAAGGCAACCTGCTCGCCGCGCATCAGGAAATCCAGAAGCTGGCACTGCTCTATCCGGCCGGCGAACTCGCCTTCGAGCAGATCGAGAGCGCGGTCCTCAACGTGGCGCGCTACGACGTCTTCCGGCTCGGCGAGGCGGTGCTGGCCGGCCAGGCCGCACGGGCGCTGCGCATGCTCGACGGCCTGCGCAACGAAGGCGAGGCGGCCGTGCTCGTGCACTGGACGCTCGCCGAGGACATCCGCGGCCTGAAGCGCGTGAAGGACGCGCTCTCGGCCGGCAAGCCGCTGCCGCTCGCGCTGCGCGAGGCACGCGTCTGGGGCGCGAAGGAACGGATCTTCGAGCGTGCGGTGATGCTGCTGAGCGAGTCGACGCTCGCCCATCTGCTCGAGGCGGCGCATGTCTGCGACGGCCTCGTCAAGGGATTGCGCCACCCCGACTGGCCGATCGATCCGTGGGAGGCGCTCAAGCGACTCGTCCTGATGCTCGCGGAGCAGACGGCACGGGTCGGCCCGCGCGCCACGAAGACGACGACGACTCGCCTCGCGCTCGGCGCCTGAGCGTCAGCGCGGCGAGATCGGCACCGCCTCGATCCGTCCGAGCAGCAGCCTGAGCGCGCGATCGACCGAGCAACGGCGGATCGCCGCGCGATCGCCGCTGGCCTCGAGCAAGGTCGACTCCGCCTCGCTGCCGCGCGCCGCCGTCGCGATCCACACCGTGCCGACCGGCTTGTCGGGCGAGCCGCCGCCCGGCCCGGCGATGCCGGTGATCGCGACCGCGAACGTCGCGGGCGAGCGGGCGAGTGCGCCGCTCGCCATCGCACGCGCCACGTCGGCGCTCACCGCACCGCGGCAGGCGATCAGCCCGGCGTCGACGCCGAGCAGCTCGGTCTTGGCGCCGTTCGAGTAGGTCACGAAGCCGCGCTCGAACCAGTCGCTCGAGCCGGCGAGCGACGTGCAGGCCGCGGCGACGAGGCCGCCCGTGCACGACTCCGCGGTCGCCATCGTGGCACGTCGCGCACGCAGCGCGACCGCGAGGCGAGCGACGAGAAGGTCGGTCGACGAGTCGTCGTTCAGACGAACCTCCAGGCGGCAATCACGAGCAGCGTGCACAGGGCGGCGACGAAGTCGTCGAGCAGGATGCCGAAGCCCTGTGCCCAGCCGATCGGCTGGCCACGGCGCAGCTTGAAACGCTGGTCGGCCCAGGCGACAGGTCCGGGCTTGGCGGCATCGAAGATTCGAAAGAGCACGAACGCGAACGCCTGCGCCGTGAAGGTCGCCGGGGTGACGAGCCAGAGCACGAGCCAGAAGGCGACGATCTCGTCCCAGACGACGGACGACGGGTCTGCCTGGGCCAGATGGCGGGCCGTCACCGTGCACGCCCACCAGCCGACGAGGGTGGCGATGCCGAGGACGACGCCGCGGCCGACATCGCCGAGCTCGGGCTGGAGCACGACGTACGCGACCCAGGCCCAGAGGGTGCCGGCCGTACCCGGCGCGATCGGCGACAGGCCGCTGCCGAAGCCCAATGCGACGAGATGCGCCGGATGCGCGAGCAGGAAGCGCCAGCCGGGCCGGCGGCCCGCGCCGACCAGTGGCGGATTGACCGCAGGCTCGTTCATTCCGGGCGGTGGCAGGTCACGGGCGGAAATGATCGAAGGGCCGACCGCGGCTCGTCACCGCGGCGCCCTGGCGGTCGACGACGCGCAGCTCGTGGCCGCACTCGATGGCGCCGATGCGCGCGATGGGCACGCCAGCGTGGGCCGCGGCCGCGGCGATGGCATCGCGCCGCTCGGGCATGGCCGTGAAGACCAGCTCGTAGTCGTCGCCGCCGGTCAGCAGGCATTCGCGCTGGACCGCAGGCGGCTGGGCCGCGAGCACCGCGCTGCGCGGCACGGCGTCGATTTCGACGACGGCCCCCACGCCCGACCGCCCGAGGACATGGGCCAGGTCACCGACCAATCCGTCGGAAACGTCGATCGCGCTCGTGGCCAGGCCGCGCAGGGCCACGCCGAGGGCGATGCGCGCGGTCGGCATTTCCATCGCGTGACGGACGGACCGGAACGACGCCTCGTCGAGGCCGACGTTGCCGCGAAGGACCTCGAGCGCCAGGCGCGCGTCGCCGAGCGTTCCGCTCACGTAGAGATCGTCGCCCGGGCGCGCGCCCGAGCGCAGCAGCGCCGACCCCGAAGGCACTTCGCCGAGCACGGTGATCGCGATCGCCAGCGGCCCGCGCGTCGTGTCGCCGCCGATCAGCTCGCAGCCTTCGCGTTCGGCGAGCGCGAAAAGGCCCCGCGAGAACGCCGCGAGGAAGGCCTCGTCGACGCTCGGCAACGCGAGCGAGAGCGTGAACGCCAGCGGCCGCGCGCCGCAGGCGGCGAGATCGCTCAGGTTGACGGCGAGCGCCTTGTGGCCGAGCCGCTCGGGCGACACCGTGGAGACGAAATGGCGGCCCTCGATCAGCATGTCGGACGAGACCGCGAGGGTCATGCCGGGTGTCGGCTGGATGAGGGCGCAGTCGTCACCGATCCCGAGCGCGGCACGTCGCGCCGGGCGGGTGAAGAAACGCTCGATGAGCTCGAATTCGCCGAGGCCGGGCATGTCGCTCGATTATCGGCGCCGGTGCGGCTGGCTCGCGGTGCGGGGGAAACATCCCGGTCGATGCGATCTGCAAGTCTGCAATGATCCGGTGCCGCGCTGCGCGGCCATTCGAGAACCCCGCCTCCTGCACCGAGCGAAACATGCCGAACTCCGAACAGAAAGCCGCTGAACTTCGCCAGGCCGCGCTCGACTACCACCAGTTCCCGACGCCGGGCAAGATCGCGATCGCGGCCACCAAGCAGCTCCTCAACCAGCACGACCTCGCCCTCGCCTATTCGCCCGGCGTCGCCGCGGCCTGCGAGGAGATCGTCGCCGATCCCGCGAACGCGTTTCGCTACACCTCGCGCGGCAACCTGGTCGCGGTGATCACCAACGGCACGGCCGTCCTCGGCCTCGGCGACATCGGGCCGCTCGCGGCCAAGCCGGTGATGGAGGGCAAGGGTGTCCTCTTCAAAAAGTTCGCGGGCATCGACGTGTTCGACATCGAGGTCGCGGAGAAGAACCTCGACAAGCTGATCGACCTCATCGCCGCGCTCGAGCCGACCTTCGGTGGCATCAACCTGGAGGACATCAAGGCGCCGGACTGCTTCTACGTCGAGCGTGCGCTGCGCTCGCGCATGAAGATCCCGGTCTTCCACGACGACCAGCACGGGACCGCGATCGTGGTCGGCGCCGGCGTGCTCAACGCGCTGAAGGTGAGCGGCAAGAAGATCGAGGACGTGAAGCTGGTGACGTCGGGCGCGGGCGCGGCTGCGCTCGCGTGTCTCGGCCTGCTCGTCAAGATCGGCATCCGGCGCGAGAACATCTGGGTCACCGACCTCGCCGGCGTCGTCTACCAGGGCCGCACCGAGCTGATGGACGACGACAAGGTGGTCTTCGCGCAGGAGACGCCGCACCGCACGCTCGCCGAAGTCATCGTCGGGGCCGACATCTTCCTCGGCCTCTCGGCGGCCGGCGTGCTCAAGCCCGACATGGTCGCGAGCATGGCGCCGCGGCCGGTGATCTTCGCGCTCGCCAATCCGACGCCGGAGATCCTGCCCGAGGAGGTGCATGCCGCGCGCAACGACGCCATCGTCGCGACCGGGCGCAGCGACTATCCGAACCAGATCAACAACGTTCTCTGCTTCCCCTACATTTTCCGGGGGGCGCTCGATTCCGGCGCGACCACGATCACGGTCGAGATGGAGATCGCCGCTGTCCACGCGATCGCCGAGCTGGCCCAGGCGGAGCAGAGCGAAGTCGTGACCGCCGCCTACGCCGGCGTGACGCTCAGCTTCGGGCCCGAGTACCTGATCCCCAAGCCCTTCGATCCGCGCCTGATGATGCGGATCGCGCCGGCGGTCGCGAATGCGGCCGCGGAGTCCGGCGTGGCCGCGCGCCCGATCGCCGACCTGGACGCGTATCGCGACAAGCTCCAGACCTTCGTCTATGCGTCGGGGACGACGATGCGGCCGATCTTCACGCTCGCCAAGAGCGCGAAGAAGAATCGCATCGCCTTCGCCGAGGGCGAGGAGGAGCGCGTCCTGCGCGCGGTCCAGGTGGTGGTCGACGAGCACCTGGCGCGGCCGACGCTGATCGGCCGGCCCGAAGTCATCGCGCAGCGGATCACCAAGTTCGGCCTCCGGCTGACCGCAGGTCGCGACTACGACCTCGTCAACACCGAGCACGACCACCGCTACCGCGACTACTGGCAGACCTACCACCAGATGACGGCGAGAAAGGGCGTGACGGCGCAGCTCGCAAAGATCGAGATGCGACGGCGCCTGACGCTGATCGCCTCGATGCTGCTGAAGACCGGCGAGGTCGACGGCATGCTGTGCGGCACCTGGGGCGGGACGGCGATGCACCTGCAGTACATCGACCAGGTCATCGGCCTGCGCGAAGGGGCCAAGACCTACGCCTGCATGAACGGGCTGATCCTGCCCGGCCGCCAGGTGATGCTGGTCGACACCCACGTCAACTACGACCCGACCGCCGAGCAGCTCGCCGAGATCACCGTCATGGCCGCCGAAGAGATGATGCGGTTCGGCCTGCGGCCGAAGGCGGCGCTCCTGTCGCACAGCAACTTCGGCTCGAGCAACCACCCGTCGGCGGTGAAGATGCGCGAGGCGCTGGCGTTGCTCCGGGCTCGCGCCACCTGGCTCGAGGTCGACGGCGAGATGCACGGCGACACCGCGCTGGATGCGGCTTATCGGCACGACCTCATGCCCTCGAGCACCTTGAGCGGCGAGGCGAACCTGCTCGTCATGCCGAACATCGACGCCGCCAACATCGCCTACAACCTGCTCAAGACGGCGGCCGGCGGCGGCATCGCGATCGGACCGGTCCTCCTGGGGGCGGCTCAACCCGCCCACATCCTCACGCCGTCGGCGACCGTGCGGCGGATCATCAACATGGCCGCGCTCGCAGTGGCCGACGCCAATGCGGCGCGCTAGTTATCGGTGCGTGGAATATTTCGGGCTTCCGGGTTCCCATCGATCGCTCGACAACACGTGCTTTCCGTGAGAGCGCGCACCTACTTAATTCCTATCCTGGCTGCCTAAATATGTGGCACCGGCTTGAGGTTTATGCCCTGAGTCGGTAACATCGGGAGCTTCTCAGTTCGGGGATATCCCGTGGTTTTGTCGGGTCGACTGCAGCGGTGGCGGTCAC
>JBBSBZ010000085.1:0-12222 GCA_038250795.1 Burkholderiales bacterium
AGCTTGTCGGGCACGACGTACTTGCGGAACGCGGCGTTCACCTCGTCGAGCGTGATCCGGGCGCGCAGCGCGTCGAGCTCGGCCAGGTACATCGGCGTCTTGCCGCGCTCGACGAAACTCTCGAGCGCGCCGGCGAGGACGCCGTCCTGCGCGCGCGCCAGCCGCGACGACGAAGCGATCGCGTCCTTCGCGCGCTGCAGCTCGTCGGCCGTGAAGCCGTCGCGGCGGGCCCGGGCCGTTTCCTCCGCGAAGGCCTTGCGCACCCCGGCGATGTTCTGCGGCGCCGCGATCGCGAACAGGTTCCAGTCGGCGTGGCGCTCGAACAGCCCGCCCGAGACGGTGCTGCCGACGCCGTACGACAGGCCTTCCTTCTCGCGCACGCGATCCCAGAGCCGGCCGCTCGCGCTGCCGCCGAAGATCTGCGTCGCCAGGCGCAGCGCCTGATAGTCGGGCTCGTCCTCGCGCAGCGGCACCTGCAAGCGGCCGACGACGACGGCGTTCTGCTTGTCCTTGACGTCGATGCGGAAATCTGCGGGCGCGACGTCATACATCGGTTCCGGCACGCGCACGTAGGCCGTGCGGCTGGTCCAGTCGCCGAACTCCTTCTGCAGCTGCGTGCGCAGCACGGCCGGGTCGAAATCGCCGATCGCGACAGCCACCGCGTTCGAGGCACCGTAGAAGCGCTGGTAGAAATCGCGCACGTCCTCGAGCTTGAGCGCTGCGATGCCGTCGAGCATCTCGTCGAAGGTCATCTCGTAGCGCGGGTCGCCCTGCGGATAGGGATTGCCGTGGCGTGCGAGGCGCTGCCGCAGCAAGGCACGCGGCTCCGAGCGCGACGACTCGATGTCGCTGATCCAGGCCGTCTTCATCTGCGCGAACTCGGCAGCGTCGAAGCGCGGCGTGCGCAGAACCTCGGCGGCCAGTGCGAGCGAAGGCGCGAGGTTCTCGCGCGTCGTCTCCAGCCGAAAGGTGGCGCGGGTGGCACCGCCGCCGACGCTCCACGACGTCTGCAGCTTCTCGAACGCCGCTGCCAGCTCCTCGCGGCTCAGCCGCTCCGTGCCACGCGACAGCATGCTGGCCGTGGCCGCGCCGGCGAGGTCCTTGCCGAAGAGCGACTTCTCGTCGCCGAGGCGAAGCGCGATCAGCGCCACGACCTTGCCGCCGCGCGTCGACTTCGGCAGGAACGCGGTGCGCACGCCCGCGGCGCCGGGCAGGGTCGCGATCGTCGTGCGCTTGTCGATGTTGGCAGGGGAGACGTCGAAGTCTTCGCCGGCGGCGACGGCGGCGCCGCCCTTGAAGTCCTTCATGACGGCGGCGACGTCGACCCGCGCCGGCGCCGGCGCGCGCACCGGCGTCGCACACGGAATGAAGGTGCCGAGCGTGCGGTCGCTGGTGACGAAGTACGCCTCGGCGACACGGTTCACGTCGGCCAGCTTCGCCGCCTTGATGCGGTCGCGGCGATCGAAGCCGAGGCGCCAGTCGCCGAGCGCCACGTATTCCGAGAGGCCGAGTCCGACGCGTTGCGGATCGTTCATGGTCTGCGTGAAGCCGCGCAGCCAGATGTTCTTGGCGCGATCGAGCTCGGCCTGGGTGAATGGCGCGCGCGCGATGTCCTCGACCGTCGCGATGAGCGCGTCGCGGGCCGGCGCGAGCGGCTGGTCGTTCTTCAACTGCGCGCCGAAGTACGCGTAGCCGGGCTCGGCGAGCGACTTCGCTCCACCGAAGGCTGCGGCGGCGAGGTTCTTCTCGACGAGGGCCTTGTAGAGGCGGAACTCGGGGCCGCCGAGCATCAGGCTGGCCAACGTCGCGGCGGCGAAGTCCGGCGACGAGCCGGCGGGCAAGTGATAGAGCGAGAGCAGGATCGGCGTGTCGCCGACGCGGCGCAGCGTCACCGTGCGCTCGCCGTCCTGCGCCGGGTCGAGCGTGTAGGTCGGCTCGATGACGCGCGTCGGCTTCGCGATGGCGCCGAAATCGGCGGCGATGAGGGCGAGTGTCTTCGCCTCGTCGAATTTGCCGGCGACGATCAGCACGGCGTTGTCGGGCTGGTAGTACTTTCGATAGAACGCCTGCAGGCGCGAGATGTCGACGTTCTCGACGTCGGCACGCGCGCCGATCGTGCTGTTGGCGTAGTTGTGCCAGTGATACGCCGCCGCGCGCACGTTCTGGAAGAGCACGTTGCCGGGATCGTTCTCGCCGGATTCCATCTCGTTGCGCACGACGGTCATCTCGGAATCGAGATCCTTCTTCGCGATGAACGATTGCGTCAGCGCCTCGCCGAGCCAACCCAGGTAGAAGGCGAGGTTGGCGGGGTTCTCCGCCATGCTGGCGAAATAGTTCGTGCGGTCGTCCGACGTCGTGCCGTTCCAGGCCAGGCCGCGCGACGTCATCTCCTTCTTCGGGTCGGGATGGCCCGGCGTGCCCTTGAACATCAGGTGCTCGAGCAGGTGCGCCATGCCCGTTTCGCCGTAGTTCTCCATGCGCGAGCCGACGCGGATCGTCAGGTTCACCGTCGTCGACGGCTTCGAGGCATCGGGCAGCGTCAGCACGTGCAGGCCGTTCGGCAGCGCGTATTCAGTGATGCCTTCGACCGACGTCACACGCGTCATGCCGGCCGGGAGTCCGACGCTGGAGGCAGTGCCCGGCGACTGCGCTTGCGCGAAAGCAGGCAGCGCCGCGAAGGCGGCGGCAACGAAGGCGGCGACGAAGCGGCACGACGCGGATCGAAGAGAGCGCATGGTGAATGAGGAGTGGCCGACGATGCTATGCCGGCGACGCGCCAGGGCCTTCACGCGTGTTCGCTCAACCATGCGGCGAGGTCGGATGTCGAGGCGGCGACGTGCAGCGCCGAGTGGCGACCGAAATCGGCGTGGTCGTGCGCGCCGAAGCTCACCGCCACGCTCGCGCAGCCCGCATTCGCCGCCAGCAGCAGGTCGTGCGTGGTGTCGCCGACCATGAGCGTGCGTGCAGGTGTGCAGCCGAGCTCGCGCATCAGTTCGTTGAGCATCCGCGGATCGGGCTTGCCGGCGGTCTCGTCGGCGGTGCGGGTGGCATCGAAGAGACCGCCCATTCCCGACGTGGCGAGCGCCTCGTCGAGGCCGCGCCGGTTCTTGCCGGTGGCCACAGCGAGCCAGTGGTTGCGCGCCTTCAACTCGCGCAGCATCTCGATCGTGCCCTCGAACAGGACGATGTCGCCCTGGCTCGCGCGATAGTGATGGCGATAGCGCGCGGCGAGCTCGGGGTAGCGCTCGCGCGGCAGGCTCGGGGCCGCATGCATCAGCGCCTCGGCCAGGCCGAGGCCGATCACGTAGCTGGCATCGCGATCGCTCGGAACCGCGATGCCGAGGTCGCCACAGGCCGCCTGGATGCAGCGCGCAATCAGCCGGGTCGAGTCGAAGAGCGTGCCGTCCCAGTCGAAGACGACCAGGTCGAAGCGGCGCAGTGCAGGCATCTCTCGATTGTCATGCGCGCAGGGCCACGACGCTCTCCGGATCACCCGGCTGCGTCGCGGCCCTGCGCGCAAGGAGGAAAGCTTCGGTCAGATCGCCAACGGCGTGATCTTCGTGCCCTCGAGGCTCAGGTTGGCCATGAGGCCGCCATTCGTGAGCACGTAGGCGACGACCGCCTGCTGCGCCGTCTTGCTGTCGACCTGCGCGTTCGCGCCGACGTTGACGACGGTCACCGACGCATCGGCACCGACCGTCCAGCCCTTGCTGGCCCTGAATTTGGCGAGCGCTTCGTCCGTCATGAAGAGAATGTAGACGGCCTTCGACTCGGCGCCGGCGAGCAGGCCGACGGAGCCCGCGGCGGTGCTGTAGTACTGCTCGGTGTGGCCGCGCACGCGCAGGGCGCCCTGGCCGTACGAGCCGCCGACCACGAAGCCGGCCGAGACGATCGTCGGGAAGACGAGCACGCCGCGCGCCTTGGCGACCAGCTCGCGCGACGACGGATCCTGTGCATAGAGGCGCGACAGCGCCCCGTCGACCTTCGCGTCGATCGCCTGGCGCTTGGCCATCGGATCGGCGGCGCTGGCGGACGGCGTGTTGGTCGTCGTCGTGGAGCAGCCGGCGAACGAGCCGAGCGCGAGGGCCGTGGCGGCCGCGAGAGTGAGCAGTCTGGTCTTCATGGTTTTTCCTTTCCGGGAGTTCGTTGCGGCGAGAGGCGCAGTTGCAGATGGCGTCTCGACGTCGACTGACATTGGAGCCCACGCGAAGCGGTCGTGGCTCAGGACGAGGCCGGCGCCTTCCGTAGGAAAGTGCCGCGCCTGCAGGTGCTAGCGCGGCCGACGCAGCACGTCGAGGAGGGCCATGCACTCGGCAGGAAGTGGCGCATGAAGCTCGAGCGACGCACCGCTGGCCGGATGCATGAAGCGCAGTCGGCGCGCGTGCAGGAACATGCGCTCGAAGCGCAGTCCGGGCAGCTGCTGCCCGCGCGCGAGGGCGCGATTGATGGCGAAGTCGCCGTATTTCGGGTCGCCCGCAATCGCGTGACCCGCATCGGCGAGGTGGACGCGGATTTGATGGGTGCGGCCCGTCTTCAATGTCACCTCGAGCAGACTGAAATCGGCGAATCGCTCGGCCACGCGCACGAGCGTGATCGAGCGGCGGCCGCGCTCGTCGTCGTCGCCGACGACGCGCACCTGCCGGCTGCCGTCGCTCATCAGATCCTTGCGCAGGGCCACGTCGATGACCTTGAGCCTTTCCGGCCAGGCGCCGACGACGAGGGCCGCATAGGTCTTGCCGAAGGCGCGCTCGGGCGCGCGCGAGCGGAGATCGTTCTGCAGGGCGACGAGGGCGCGCCGCGTCTTGGCGAGCAGGAGCAGGCCCGAGGTGTCCTTGTCGAGGCGATGGACGAGCTCGAGGAACACGCCGGGACGCGCCTGGCGCAGCTGCTCGATCACGCCGTAGCTTTCGCCGCTGCCGCCGTGCACGGCGACGCCGGCCGGCTTGTCGATGGCGAGGATCGCGTCGTCCTCGTGAACGACGGCGAATTCGCGCCCGGGCGCCTCCGGCCGGTCGCTGCGATCGGCGACCCGCACCGGCGGGATCCGGACGTCGTCACCGAGCGCGAGCCGCGTGTCGGCGTCGGCGCGACCCTTGTTGACACGGACCTCGCCAGAGCGGATCACCCGATAGAGATGGGCTCGCGGCACGCCCTTCAGGGTCTTGGCGAGGAAGTTGTCGAGCCTCTGCCCGGCCGAACCTTCGTCGATCCGGACGTTTTGCACGTGCAGCGGCGCCGCGACCTCCGCCGCTGCGGCGGCGACAGCGGCTCGCGCTGCTTGCGACGTGGCTTTGGCCCTTATAATGCGCTCCTCCACTCTCGCCGCAAGTTGTTGATTTTTCAGAGTTTAGCGTCGCAACCCAAAGCGGCGCGCGGTTGAAGGGAGAGGCCGGATCCCGTTCCGGCCACCGGTGATGCAACGTCGCGTTGCCCCGGCAGGCAGCGTCCCCATGCGACGCGGCGGCCGCGAGATGCGACGGCAGAGCGACAAGAAAGAATCCACGACAAGGTTTTTGGCCGCAGACGAACGCACGACAGCGCCCTCTCACGGCGACGTCTCTGCCCTTCGCGCTGCGGCCTGCGTCCAGTGATCGCAAGCTTGCCTACTTCAAGCCCACTTCTCACTGCCTCGCGCGCGCCAACGCTGGCGGAGCCCGCGGTCTCCTGACCGCGCCGGGCCCATCCGTCAGTCCAGGGCGATTCCTTCCGGTTCTCTCGTTTCTCGTGCATCTGTTGCCGTCGCGGCGATCCCGCGCCGGCTCGACTTGAGCGTCGCCTTTTGAAAGCGACGCCGAAGGAGTGCAGATGAAGCGCATGCTGATCAACGCGACGCAGCCCGAAGAGCGTCGCCTGGCCATCGTCGATGGCCAGAAGCTGATGGATTTCGAGACCGAGATCGAAGGTCGCGAGCAACGCAAGGGCAATATCTACAAGGCGGTCGTGACGCGGGTCGAGCCTTCGCTCGAAGCCTGCTTCGTCGACTACGGCGAGGACCGCCACGGCTTCCTGCCGTTCAAGGAAATCTCGAAGAACTACTTCCGCGAAGGCACCGACGCGCGCACCGCGCGCATCCAGGACGCGATCAAGGACGGCGACAACCTGCTCGTCCAGGTCGAGAAGGAAGAGCGCGGCAACAAGGGCGCGGCCCTCACGACCTTCGTGTCGCTGGCCGGTCGTTACCTGGTGCTGATGCCGAACAACCCGCGCGGCGGCGGCGTCTCGCGCCGCATCGAGGGCGAAGACCGCGAGGAGCTGAAGGAAAACCTCGACCAGCTCGAGTACCCGAAGGGCATGAGCCTGATCGCGCGCACCGCCGGCATCGGCCGCAGCGCGCCCGAGCTGCAGTGGGACCTCAACTACATGCTCAAGCTCTGGACCGCCATCGACGGCGCGGCCAAGGCGAGCAAGGGTGCGTTCCTGATCTACCAGGAGTCGTCGCTCGTGATCCGCGCGATCCGCGACTACTTCACCGCCGACGTCGGCGAGATCCTGATCGACACCGACGACATCTACGACCAGGCGCAGCAGTTCATGACCCACGTGATGCCGGAGACGGCTCACAAGGTCAAGCGCTACAAGGACGATGCGGCCCTCTTCTCGCGCTTCCAGATCGAGCACCAGATCGAGACGGCGTTCGCGCGCACCGTGAATCTGCCTTCGGGCGGCGCGATCGTGATCGACCACACGGAAGCGCTGGTCTCGGTCGACGTGAACTCGGCGCGCTCCACGCGCGGCTCGGACATCGAGGAGACCGCGACCCGCACCAACCTCGAAGCCGCCGACGAGATCGCGCGCCAGATGCGCCTGCGCGACCTCGGCGGCCTGATCGTGGTCGACTTCATCGACATGGAAGAGTCGAAGAACCGGCGCGAGGTCGAGACCCGGCTGCGCGACGCGCTGCGCTCCGACCGCGCCCGCGTCCAGTTCTCGTCGATCTCGAAGTTCGGCCTGCTCGAGATGAGCCGCCAGCGCCTGCGTCCGGCGCTCTCGGAAGGCAGCCACATCACCTGCCCGCGCTGCAACGGCACCGGCCACATTCGCGACACCGAGTCCAGCGCGCTGCAGATCCTGCGCATGGTCCAGGAAGAGTCGATGAAGGACAACACCGCCGCCGTGCACGTGCAAGTGCCGGTGGAAGTGACGTCGTTCCTCCTCAACGAGAAGCGCACCGAGATCACCAAGATCGAGCTGAAGCAGCGCGTCACCGTGCTGCTGGTGCCGAACAAGAATCTCGAGACGCCGAACTACCGCCTCGAGCGGCTGCGCCACGACGATCCGCGCCTCGAGAACCTGCAGGCCAGCTACACGATGGTGGACGAGCAGGAAGAAGAGGTCGGCATCACGCGTCGCGAGAAGACCAAGGCGAAGCAGGAGCCGGTCATCAAGGGCATCCTGCCCGAGACGCCCGCACCGACGCCGGCCGAGCGCCCGCAGCCGGCGCCGGTGGCTGCCGCCCCGGTCATGCCGGCCGCGGCGCCGCGCGCGCCGGTCGCGCCGCCCGTGCCGGCCGGTGGGGGGTTCTTCTCCTGGGTCAAGTCGATCCTCGGCGTGCCCGACGCAGCGCCGGCGCCCGCGCCGCGGGTCGCCTTGTCCTCGCCCGTGGCGGCTCCCGGCGAGAAGCCGCGGCGCGAGCGCGGTGAACGCAATGAGCGCGGGGGCGACCGTTCCGAGCGTGGCGAGCGTGGCGGCCGGGGTGGACGTGGCGGACGCGGCGGCCAGCGCGGCGATCGCGCCGTCGAGGGCAGCGCCGACGCAGCCTCGGGCTCGTCTCGCGGGCGCCGCAACGATCGGCCTGCCGACGCAGCCCGCACAGGCGAAGAAGGCGGCGAAGCGCGCCCTGCACGAGAGGCTCGAGAGCCGAGAGAAGGTCGCGAGCCGCGGGAAGGCCGCGAACCGCGTGAGCCCCGTGCTCCGCGCGGCGATAGGAACGACCACGGCGAAGCCGGTGCGGCGAATGCCGACGCGGCCAAGACGCCCTCGTTCGACGACACCCAGCCGAACGGCCAGCCGGCCGATGGGGCCGACGGTTCGGCCGAGCGCCAGGGCGTCCGGCGTCGCAACCGCCGCGGAGGACGCGGGCGCGATCGCGAGGACGGAATCACGGGCGCCGGCGCCGACGACCTGTCGCTGAGCGACGCCGACCGCGAGCGCCTGCGCCGCGAGGCCGAGGCTCGAGCCGCTCTGGCGGACGAGGCGGCGCCGGTCGCCTCGGCGAGCGATTCGTTCGCGTTGCCCGACCCGGAAGATGGCGAAGCGCCGGTGGCAGCAAGCGAGCCGGGCGCGCCGACGGAGCCGCGCGAAGGCGGCCGCCGCCGCAGCCGCGGTGGGCGCGGACGCGGGCCGCGCGAAGGCGATGCCCAGACGGCCATCGACAGTGATGCGCCCGTCGATGTCGATGCGACGCCGCCTGTCCATGAGCCCGCGTCGATGCGCGAACCGATCTCCCCGAGCGAGGAGTCGACCGCTTCGGCGAGCGAGCCTGTCGCTTCGTGGGCGACAGGGGCGGACGCGCAGACGGCAGCTCCTACGCAGTTCGAGGAGCGTGGCCGCGAGCCGCCGGCGACGCCTGTCGACCATGACCCTGGGGCTGTGGCGCATGCCCCGGTCGAAAGGGCGCGCGACGCGACGCCGCCGGCGCGCAGCGAGCCGCCCGTCGAAGCGCGCAAGTCGGCCGCACCGGCGACGCCTTACGCGTTGCCGGTCGAGTCGCTGGAAGCGGTCGCGGAATCGGCGGGGCTGATGTGGGTCAACTCCGACGCGAGCAAGATCGAAGCGGCGCAGGCAGCGATCGCCGCCAGCGTTCCGCCCCGGCCCGCGCCGCGCGAAATCCGCGTGGCTCCGGTCGTCGACGAGGGTCCGCTCGTGCTTGTCGAGACCAAGAAGGACCTTTCGCAGGTTCGCCTGCCGTTCGAGACGGGCGGCCAGGAGACGCAAGGCTCGCTCTGAGGCTCGTCGACCCGAAGCCGCCCCGGCAGGTCGGGGCGGCTTTTTTTCGCCCGGAGTCGGGCCTCGTCAGGGCAGGCGTTCGAGCGCGCGCTGGTACGAGGGGTCGTGCATGAGCTCGTCCCAGGCGATCGGCGCAGTCGTGGGAAGCAGGGCCAGCCGGCGCGCCTCGCTGTCGGCGTCGGCCTGCCAGTGGCCGGCCGATTGCGCGGCGAGCAGGCCGTCGAGCAGGTCGTCGACCGCCCGTCCGCCGTCGAGCGACTGGTTGCAGAGCAGCACCATGTCGCAGCCGGCCGCGAGCGCGAGCGCGCCTGCCTCGGCGTAGCTCACCTCGACATCGCCGACGCGGCGCGCGCCGGCCATGCTGAGATCGTCGCTGAAGATCGCGCCGTCGAAGCCGAGCTGAAGTCGCAGGATCTCGCGCAGCCAGCGTGGCGAAAACCCCGCCGGGCGCGCATCGACGCGCGGATAGATCACATGCGCCGGCATCACGCTCGTCAGCGCGCCGGCCAGCCACTCGTAGGGGCGCGCATCGTCGACGAGGATCTTCGCGAGAGAACGCTCGTCGATCGGGATCTCGTGGTGGCTGTCGGCCTTGACGTAGCCGTGGCCGGGGAAGTGCTTGCCGCAGTTGGGCATGCCCGCCTGCAGCAGGCCGTGGACGAGCACGCCGGCGAGCATCGCGACGACGCGCGGGTCGCGGTGAAAGGCGCGGTCGCCGATGACGCCGCTCTCGCCGTGGTCGAGATCGAGCACCGGCGTGAAGCTGAGGTCGACGCCGCATGCGCGCAGCTCCGCGCCGAGCACGTGGCCCGCGGCGCGCGCCGACGCCATCGCATGCATCGCGCCGCTGCCGCGGCCGGCATTGCCGTCGTCCATCCAGAGCTCGCCGAGCGCGCGCATGGGCGGCAGATGGGTGAAGCCGTCGCTGCGAAAGCGCTGCACCCGGCCGCCTTCGTGATCGACGCAGATCAGCAGATCTTCGCGGATCGCCTTCACCTCGGCAGCCAGCTCGGTGAGCTGGCGACGGTCGCGCCAGTTGCGCCCGAACAGGACGATGCCGCCGGTGAGCGGATGAGCCAGTCGGCGACGATCGTCGCCGTCGAGCGCGAGCCCGGCGACGTCGAGGATGACGGGAGCGTGCGACTCGTTCATGGGGACTCCGTGCGCTCGACGACGACGAAGGTCGACGCATAGTCGGCCTCGTCGCTGACACTGACGTGGGCACTCAGGCCGCGCGCCGAAAACCATTGGGCGAGCGCGCCGTGCAGGCGGATCTCGGGCTTGCCGCTCGGCTGCTTGGCAATCTCGCAGCCGCGCCAGGTCATCGGCGTGCGCATGCCGAGGCCGATCGCCTTCGAGAACGCTTCCTTGGCCGAGAAGCGGGTGGCGAGGTAGCGCACGCCGCGGTCCTCGAACTGGGCGCGGCGGGCATGGAAGACGGCGATCTCGTGCGGGCCGAGGACGCGCTCGGCGAAGCGGTCGCCGCGGCGCGCGAGCACGGCGCGGATCCGGCGCACGTCGCAGATGTCGGTGCCGATGCCGAAGATCATCGCGACGATGCCGAGGCGATCGCGCGGTTGTAGGCCCGGACGGTCTCGGCCAGGCCGAGCTCGAGCGCATCGGCGACGAGCGCGTGGCCGATCGAGACCTCGAGCACGCCGGGCACGGCAGCGAGAAACGGACCGAGGTTGTCGAGGTTCAGGTCGTGGCCGGCGTTGACGCCCAGGCCGAGTCGCTGCGCTGCTGAGGCCGCCGCCGTGAAGCCGCCGACGACCCCGGCCTGTTCCGGCCTTCCGAACGCCCGGGCGTAGGGCTCGGTGTAGAGCTCGACGCGATCGGCACCGAGAGCCCGTGCGCGCGCCATCGCCGCCGGGTCGGCGTCCATGAACAGGCTCACCCGCACGCCGAGAGCGCGGGCCTCGGCAATCAGCGGCCCGAGTCGCTCCGCGTTGCCCACCAGGTCCCAGCCATGGTCGGAAGTGGCCTGGGCAGCGCTGTCGGGCACGAAAGTGCACTGCTGGGGCCTCAGCTCGCGCACGAGCGGCATGAGGTTGTGAAGCGGATTGCCCTCGATGTTGAACTCGGCCTGCGGCCAGCCCTCCAGCAGCGCAGCGAGATCGTGAACGTCGCGGGTGCGGATGTGACGCTCGTCCGGCCGGGGATGGACGGTGATGCCGTGCGCGCCGGCCTCCAGCGCGATCCGCGCGAGAGCGACGACGCTCGGAATGCCGAGGTCGCGCTGGTTGCGCAGCAGCGCGATCTTGTTGACGTTGACCGAGAGCGCCGTCGTGGCGCGGCGATCGTCGTTGCCTGTCGTGACCAGAGGATTCATCGTTCCAGCGCCTGCGCCTCGATCATGACCTGGCGGGTGCGCAGCTGCGAAGTGCCAAGATGATAGTGAAGCTGCGCACGGAGCAGGGGCCGCAGCTCGGCCAGCGCGCCGGCGGCGGCGCGCTGCAGCGCGCCGAGATCGTCGGCCGCGAGCGCCGCCTGCAGGGCGACGAGAGTCGTCCCGCTCGTCGTCGCATCGCGCTCTGCATCGGCCTCGACGACACCGGCGTCGGCGAGCACGAGATAGCGCCGCCCCGCCACGACCGCGCGGCGCGACGCCGTCTCGGTGCCGAGATCGGGAAGCAGGCCGATCTCCTTGAGCAGCACGATCTCGAAGGCACGCAAGGCCGCCTGCGTCTGCGCTTCGTCGGTGTCGGCGAGCGCCGCGACGGTCGCGGCGTAGGCGTCGAACAGCGCGGCGTGCGGATCGTGGCGCGCGAGCAGCTTCATCAGCAGCTCGTTGAGATAGAAGCCGCTGAAGAGCGCTGCCCCGGTCAGCATCGGATGGCCGCCGGCCCAGTCGGCCGTGCGCAGGGTGTGGACCTCGCGCGTCTCGTCGCCCGGCGGCTGGCGCCCGAGCGAGATGGCGAGGCGCTGGAACGGCAGGAGGACGCTGCGCAGCTGCGAGAAGGGACGCTTGGCGCCCTTGGCCGCGACCGCGATCCGGCCCTGCTCGCGCGTGAAGAGATCGAGGATGAGGCTCGACTCGCTCCAGTCGTACCGGTGCAGGACGTAGGCGGCGATCGACCTACTCATAGCCGTACGAGCGAAGATGCGCTTCGTCGTCGGCCCAGCCGCTCCTCACCTTGACCCAGAGCTCGAGGAAGACGCGCGCGTCGAGCAGATGCTCGAGCTCCTGGCGCGACTCCGAGCCGATCCGCTTCAGCCGCTCGCCGCCGGCGCCGATGATCATCCCCTTGTGGGCGTCGCGCTCCACCACGATGG
>JBBSBZ010000086.1:0-12176 GCA_038250795.1 Burkholderiales bacterium
AGCGCGAAGCGAAAGCCGTCGAACGCGAAATCGGTGACCATGATCGCCAGGATCAGCGACAGCACGAGGATCGCCTCGCGGTTCTTCTCGAGGCGAGGCGGCCGATCGACGAGGCGCCGGTAGAACGCGTACAGCACGGCGGCGATGACGGCGAGCTCGACGGCGTCCTTGCCCGCGGCGAACGGAGCGAGCGCGTCGGGGAACGACGCCGACTCGTCGTAGCCGATGGCGATCAGCTGCAGCTTTCGGATCAGCAGCGACATGAAGCCGATGAAGATCACAGCATGCATCACGCCCGGACGCCATTCGCGCCGGACCATGCGCTGCTGCAGCAGGCCGTTGACGACGACACTGCGCAGCCGCTCGAGCGGCCGATCGAACCGCGCGGCCGGCTGCAGCGCCGCGACGATGGCGAGCTTGCGCCAGGCGAGTGCGGCGAAGCCCGCAAACGCGATCAGCATCAAGACGGTGATTCCTGCCGGCCCCATCGGCTCTGGCCCTCCGCGCCGGACTCTAGGCAGGACCGCCGGTCGGCGGATGATCTAGGTCAAGCAGCACGCCAAGGGCAAGGTCGATGATCCGGACAGGGCCGACCTCGGAAGGGAACGAGATGCAGATGCAAGACAGCCGTGCGCCGGCGGCGGCGCCCCCGGCCGGCCGCGAGAGTTCGGCGCTGCGCGCCTGGGTGATGGCCTCCCGTCCGCATACCTTGATGATCGGCGTCAACCCGGTCCTCGTCGGCTGTGCCCTCGCCTGGCAGCAGACCCGCCACATCGACGTCGGCGTGATGCTGATCTCGATGCTGGGCGCGTTGCTCCTTCAGACTGGCACCAATCTCGATAACGACGTCAGCGACTTCGAGCGCGGCACCGACCGTGCGGGCCGCCTCGGCCTGCCGCGCGCGACGGCGCTCGGCCTCTTGAGCGCGCGCCAGGTGCGCACCGCATCGCGCGGCTGCTTCCTGCTCGCCACCGTGCTCGGCCTGATGCTGGCATGGCGCGGCGGCTGGCCGATTCTCGTCGCCGGCCTCGCATCGGCGGCCGCGGCGATGTCGTACTCGGGCGGTCCGCGGCCGATCTCGTACACGCCGTTCGGCGACTTCGTCGTCTGGCTCTTCTTCGGCCTGGTGGCGGTATGCGGCACCTACTATCTGCAAACCTTCTCGCTGACGCCCGGCGTCGTCGTCGCGGCGACGATGGTCGGCCTGCCGGCGACCGCGGTGCTGGTCGTCAACAACTACCGCGACCTCGATCCCGACCGTGCAGTCGGCAAGCGCACCCTGGCGGTCTGGCTGGGGCGAGCCTTCAGCCGCGGCGAATACGCCGTGCTGCTGCTCGCCCCGTTCGCCCTCCTCGCCGCGCTGGCGACGCTGACCGGCATCGGCCCGACCCTGCTCGTGCCGATGCTGGCGCTGCCGACAGCGATCGGACTGGTACGGCGGTTCTGGCGCGAGACGCCCGGGCCGGCGTTCAATGCCCTGCTCGCGCAAACGGCACGCCTGCAGGTGCTGTTCTCGGTGCTGCTCTGCGTGGGCATCCTGCTGCACTGAAGCGCGCCGGTCCCCGCGGCCGGCGGCGCGAGAAGGCACGGCCTCAGTAGCGGCCGTGCTGCTTGTAGACGTAGTTGGTCAGCTCGGCGGCCTGAATCGACAGGCGCGTCTGCACACGGTGCACGGCGCGCACGATCGCGCACATCACTGCATACAGGATGCGTGGATGGCTGTCGATCAGGCTCTCCAGATCGACGCGGCGGATCTCGAGCACGCGCGAGCTCTCGGCGGCGATGAGCGAGGTGTAGCGCGGCGTGCCGTCGAGAAAGCCGAGCTCGTGCGCGAGCTCGCCCGCGCGCAGCGTCGTCAGCACCGTTTCGTCGGCCGTGCCGGAGTGCTTGACGACGGCGAGCCCGCCGTCGACGACAACAACGAGGCGATCGTCGGCCTCGCCCTCGCGGCCGATCACCTGCTGCGGCGAATAGTTGCGAAGCGTCATCAGTCCCGCAAGAACGGCACGGGCACGTTCATCGAGACCGGCGCCGATCGGGCTGCCCTGGAGGGCTTGGAGAAGAGGGCTGGATGCGTCCATGGCGGTCTCGATCACGGAGGAAAGTTGGGGATGGCGGGCAACGCAGCTTCTCGCGCCGAGGTCGACGGTGGCGAGCTGCTGCCGCCGCCGGCCATGGCGAGCGTCGTGTCCGCCCGCTTGACGAACGCGTCGACCATCGTCCGCGCCACATACTCCATCGCCGGCGCGGCGAGCCGGTCGAGGACGCCGGCGGCGATCTCGTAAGACACATCGAACGTGACGCGGCAGCCGACGTCGGCGAGCGGCGTCAGCCGCCAGTCGCCCCGGAAGTGCCGAAACGGCCCTTCGACGAGACGGACGTGCAGCCACGCGGGGCGTTGCTTCGGATTGCGGGTCTGAAAGCCGAAGCGCGCCTTCATGTAGCAGAAGTCGAGACGCGCCGCGACCCAGTCGTCGCTGCGCTCGAGGATCGTCGCGCCAGTGCACCAGGGCAGGAACAGCGGGTACGCCTCCGCCTGCTCGATCAGGTCGAACATCGCCTCGACGGCATGGGGAACGAGGACCGAATGACTGAGCTCCACAGACCGACCTCGCGAACACGCTCCTTGACCTAGATCAGACCCGTGTGGCTTCGACCGCCGACACTGCCGGCATCGCAACCTTGCCCCGGCCGTGATCGCGACGGGTGATCCAGGTCAAGGAAGCGCCAAATTCACTCTCGAGGCCCGACATGAAGCACATTCTCACGCTCGCCGCCACAGCGGCGACCCTCGCTTTCGCCGGTGCCGCTTTCGCCAGCCCGGCTGAAGACATCATCGCTGCGCAGAAGTGCTCGAAGTGCCATACGGCGACGACCACCAAGAAGGCGCCGTCGTGGGCCTCGCTGGCGCAGAAGTACAAGGGCGACCCGGCGGCCGAAGCCAGGCTCGTCACGGTGCTCAAGACCGGCGGCAAGACCGCCGACGGCGATGACCACAAGAAGGTCGACGCGAGCGACGCCGACCTGAAGGCGATCGTCGCCATCGTGCTGTCGTCGAAGTAGCGTGCCGTCGATGCGCCGGGGAGCGGTTTCATGACCGAAGGCGATCGGCCGGGATTCATCGGCCGGGTGCGTCGCGCCCTGTTCTCGCCGTCGTTGCGCTGGTCGGTGGCGACGCTGATCGGCCTGGGCCTCGTCGTCGGCGCGGGCGCCGTGATCTCGACGCAGGTCGCGTTCGCCGTCACCGGCACCGACGAGTTCTGCGGCACGGCCTGTCATTCGCACGAGAAGTTCATCTTCCCGGAGCACAAGCTGTCGGCTCACTACACCGGTCGCACCGGTGTGCGGGCGATGTGCATCGACTGTCACGTACCGCATTCCTACCCGGCCAAGATTTTCTACAAGGCCCGGGTCGGAATGGAAGACGCCTACGCCGAACTGCGCGGGACGATCTCGACGCAGGCCAAGTTCGATGCTGCGCGCTGGCGCCTGGCCAATGTCGTCTGGGACGAGATGCGCGCCAACAACTCGGCCAACTGCCGCACTTGCCACGACCCCGCCGCGTGGGATCCGAAGAAGCAGTCCGAGGACGCGGCCTCTCAGCACAAGAAGTTCTTCGCCGGCAAGGCGACCTGCATCGATTGCCACACCGGCGTCGCGCACAAGGACCCCGAGGAACCAAAGGCGCCTGAGACGGCGGCCTCAGCGCCCGGCTGATCGTAAACCCGCGTGCCGTCGCGACGCTCGCGCGGTATCGCCGCGACGGCGAACGAAGAGTCGGAGTTGTCTGATCTACGTCAAGTCGCCGCGTCGACCCGGCCGTAGATTTGCCGAGCCCAAAAGCGCCGCTCGCGGCCGTCCACTCGAGGAGTACCCATGATGACTTTGCGCACCTGGACGCGATTGGCCTTGACAGGATTGGTGGCTGCGGCGCTGGCCGGCTGCGGCGGTGGCGGGAGCGACGGTGCCGCCGGACCGGCAGGACCTGCGGGCCCCGCGGGGCCTGGCGGGCCGGCAGGAACGCCCGGAACGAGCGGCCCGGTGGTCGCCGGGGCGACGATCGTCGGCAGCAACTCGATCACCAACACCAGCGCGATCAACGCCAACGCGGCCGCCTGGGCCGCGCTCGAACCGACGATCACGGTGACGAACGTGACGATCGCGAGCCCGCCGGTGGTCACGTTCTCGGTCGCAGACGGCTTCGGCAAGCCGGTCGTCGGGCTGGGCAACGCCACGAAGAAGAGCACGGATACCGTCGCCAGCCTGCCCAACCTCGCCTTCTCGCTCGCCAAGCTCGTGCCGGCGAGTGCCGGCAGCCCGAGCAAGTGGGTGAGCTACATCGTGACCACGGTGCCGACGACGACCGTCGCGGCGGCGCCGACGCGTCCCGGCACCGACAACACGGGCACGCTGGTCGACAACGGTGACGGCAGCTACCAGTACACCTTCTATCGCGACATCACGAAGACCGACGCGCAGGTCGCGGCGATGACGGTGTCGGCACCGAACAATCTCGCCGACCTGGGCGACCTGAGCTACAACCCGGCGCTGACCCATCGCCTGACGATCCAGCTCTCCGGCAACGCGCCCGGAACGGGAACGAACACGCCGACCGGGGCGACGTCGAGCATCGCCTCGGTGCCGATGAAAGTGCCCTTCGACGCGATCTATGACTTCATCCCCGCCACCGGCAAGGCAGCGACGGCGAGCGACCCCAACCGCGTCATCGTCGCCAATGCCAAGTGCCAGGAATGCCACCAGAAGCTCGGCGGCATCCCCGGCCTCGCCCCGTCCGCCGACTCGGCGGGCTTTCACGGCGGCAGCCGCAACAACGTCTCGTACTGCGTCGTCTGCCACACCGACCAGCGCAGATACGGGCGCACCGAGGCCGTTGCCGGCAGCGTGACCGGCGCCGTGCGCACGTTCAGCGCCGCCGGCACCTATGTCGTCGACGGCAGGGCGGTCGGCAACCTGCCCAACCTCGTTCACAAGATCCATGCCGGCCCGCTGCTCGCGCAACAGAACTACAACTTCGCCGGCGTGACGTTCAACGAGACGACGTATCCGCAGGACCTGCGCAACTGCACCAAGTGCCACGACGGCTCGCCGACCTCGACGGCACCGACGCCGCAGGGCGACAACTGGAAGTCGGCGCCGAGCCGAATGGCCTGCGGCTCGTGCCACGACGGCATCAATTTCGCCACCGGCACCGGCGTGACGATCGCCGACGCCGCGGCAGGCTTGACCTCGACCACGCTCGGCTCGACCGGCCTGGCGCACCCCGCCGGCCCGCTGTCCGACGACTCGAACTGCGCGCTCTGCCACAAGACGTCGTTCATCGACACCGACCTCAACCACCTGCCGGTGACACCGCCCAATGACGCGAATGCGCTGCTCGCCGGAGGCACCAACGTCAACACCAATGCGGCCTGGATCGCCTCGAACCCGGCGCGGTTGCCGGCCGGCGCGCTCGCCGTCTCGTACGACCTGAAGAGCGTGACGCGCAACGCGAGCAAGCAGCCGGTGATGGTCTTCAGGATCCTGCAAGGCGGCGTCCGCCAGGATCTCAATGTGTTCGCCAGCGCCGCCATCAACCCGGCCGACGGGCAGAAGGAAATCTGGGACAACTTCGTCGGCGCGCCGAGCGTCTACTTCGTCTACGCGCTGCCGCAGGACGGCATCGCCGCGCCCGCCGACTTCAATGCGACGGCGAACAGCTATCTGCGCAGCCTGTGGAACGGCACCGCCAGCGGCACGGGCGCGGGCACGCTCACCGGCCCCGACGCCAATGGCTACTACACGGCGACGCTGACGGGCGTGACGATCCCCGATAACGCGGTGATGCTGACCGGCGGCCTCGGCTACTCGTACAACAACAAATCGACCTTGCCCCTGACGCAGACCAACCTGGCCGCGTTTCCGACCGCCCCGGCGACCGGCAGTGGCCTGACCGCGGGCATGCCCAACATCACGGGCGGCCTGATCGTGATCGCGAGCAACACGCAGAAGGTCGCCACCGGCTACACGGGTCGGCGCCCGATCGTCGAGGACGCGCGCTGCAATTCCTGCCATCAGCAGCTTGGAGCCTTCACCGAGGACGCGTTCCATGCCGGCCAGCGCAACGACGGCACGACCTGCTCGTGGTGCCACCGGCCGAACCAGACGAGCAGCGGCTGGTCGGCGGACTCCACCAGCTTCGTCCACTCGATCCATGCCGCATCGAAGCGGACGGTGCCGTACAACTGGCACGCATCGAGCGCGACCGACGGCTTCTTCAAGGTCGGCTATCCGGGCGTGCTCAGTCAGTGCACCGCCTGCCACCTGCCGGGGACGTTCGATCTGAGCGCCCCCACCTCTGTCGCGGCGCTCGACAACCGGTTGTTCCGAACCGTCGCGACCGGCACCCTGGCGGCTTCGCTCACGGTCTCGCCGTACGTCTCGCTCGGCTTGAACTATGGAAGCGGGTTCAGCAGCACCGCGGCCGGCGTCCCGACCGACGCGGCAGCGACGACGCTGGTGACGTCTCCGACCGCCACAGCCTGCTTCGCCTGCCACGACAGCAGCGACGACATCTCGCATTTCAAGCTCAACGGCGGCGCGGTCTACCAGCCGCGCAGCGTGGCGCTGACGAGCACGAACGAGACCTGCATGATCTGCCACGGCAGCGGCCGGATCGCCGACATCGCCGTGGTGCACAACAAGTAGCCCCCGTGGAGGTCACCTCGCCGAAGGGCCGATCGGGGTCGAAGCGTCGGCGTACGGTCGCGTCGACGCTGCTCCTCATCGCGCTGGCCGGCACCGGCGGCGTCGAGGCGACGCCGGCGGCGTCCATGGGCGTCGCGGCGCCAGTGCCGGGTCCACGAGGGCACTCGTCGACGGCGACGAAAAGCAAGGCGGTGCCGGTCAAGCTGGTCGACATCAACAGCGCCAGCCGTGCCGAGTTGAAGACGCTGCCCGGCATCGGCGACGCCGAAGCCGACCGGATCGTTGCCCATCGCCCGTACCTGTCGAAGACCGAGCTCGCGAGCAAGAACGTGCTGCCACTCGGGCCCTTCGTCTCGCTGCGGCGTCGGGTCGTCGCCCTGCAGCCGACGGCGGCTGCGGGTCACCGCTAGTCCGCCCGGATGCGACCCGAGCTCACTCTCATGCGGGGCCACGCCGGCCGGTTTCTGCAACTTGCCGTCGCGACGCTGCTCGCCGTCACGACCTTCGGCTGGCAGGGACCGGCTCGCGCCCAGGGCGGCGCCATGCCGGTCGCCGGTGCGGCATCGGCTTCGTCAGCGCCCTCGGCGGCGGCGACCACCGCCGCGTCGCTGATCGGGCAATACACCGAGAAAGGTGCCGACACCTGTCTCGAGTGCCACGGCGACAACGACGGCAACTACACGGCGACGGCGATCTTCCAGGGGCGGCACGGTCAGCGCGGCGACGCGCGCGCGCCGTTCGGTCCGCACGGGTTGCAGTGCGAAGCCTGCCACGGGCCGGGTGCAGCGCACGCGCGCAACAAGAAGCCAGCGTCGATCAACACCTTCAAGGCGGACTCGTCACTGCCGCTGGAGGCGCGCAACGCGACTTGCCTCTCGTGCCACCAGGGCGGCGTGCGGACCGCGTGGCACGCCAGCGCGCACGACCGCGGCGGACTCGCCTGCACCGACTGCCACAAGATGCACGTCGATCGCGATGCGGTGCTCACCAAGACCGCACAGCCCGAGGTCTGCTTCACGTGCCACAAGCAACAGCGCGCCGACTTCCAGAAGACGTCGTCGCACCCCGTCCGCACCGGCCAGATGCGCTGCAGCGACTGCCACAACGCGCACGGCTCGACGGTAGTCGCGATGCTGAAGAAGCCCACGGTCAACCAGACCTGCTACAGCTGCCACACCGACAAGCGCGGACCGTTCCTCTGGGAGCACGCGCCGGTGGCCGAGGATTGCACCTTGTGCCACGCGAGCCATGGCGCCGTGCGGCCGGAACTGCTGAGCAAGTCGCCGCCGCTGCTGTGCCAGCAATGCCACACCGCGGCCGACCACCCATCCGTCGCGCGCACCGGCGCTGCCTTGCCGAGTGCCGGCGGCATGGGCGCGATCTTCGTCATCGCCGGAAGCTGCACCAACTGCCATTCGCAAGTGCACGGCTCGAACCATCCGGCCGGTTCGAAGCTGATGCGATGAGCCTCGAGCTGCCATGAACGAAAGCGCACGATGAGAAGCTTCGGTCCGCTGCCGCTGCTGGCCGTATTCGGCGCTCTCTCGGTACTGACGTCGAACGCGCGCGCCGCCGACACGTCGCAATGGAAGTGCGAGACCTGCCCCTACGACAAGGCCGGCACGAGCGGCAGCGTCGAGATCGGCGCAGGCAACGTGTCGGGCGACTCGCGTCACTTCGGTGATTTCACCGGCCTCGCCGGCAAGAGCGCATTCGTCATCGCCGGCGGCGACATCCGCTTGCGCAGCGACGGCGGCCTGTTCGGCAGTGCCTCGGGGGTCGACCTCGGCCTCGCCTCGCGCTCGCTCACCGCCGAGCTGGGTCAGGAAGGGGTCTACGCGCTTCGGCTCGGCTACGACGAGATCGCGCATCGTCTCTACGACGTCGCATCGACACCTTTCATCGGCCAGGGCCGTGCCGTGCAGACGCTGCCGGCCGGCTTTCCGGCGCCCAGCACGGCGCTGATGCCGCTCGCCGGCACACTCCAGTCGGCCTCGCTCGGCACCAATCGCACGCGTTACGACATCGGCGCGAGCTGGAACACGAGCGAGCACTGGACGCAGCGCGCCAGCTACCGGCACGAGCGCCGCGAAGGCAGCGTCGCGATGGGCGGTTCGTTCTTCTCGACCGCGTCGCAGCTGGTCGCGCCGGTCGACCAGACGACTGACCAGATCGAGATCTCGACGTCATACGCCGGCCGCCGGATGCAGGCCTCGATCGCCTACCAGGCCTCGCTGTTTCGCAACAGCGACGACTCGCTGACGTGGAGCAATCCCTTCACGCCTGTCTTCCCCGGCGCGACCCGTGGCCAGCTGGCGCTGGCGCCGGACAACCAGTTCCACCAGATCGTCGCCAGCGGCGGCTACGACATCCTGCCGCTGTGGCGCGCCAGCGGTGACGTCGCATTCGGCCGGATGACGCAGGACGCCGCATTTCTTCCGGCGACACTGAACGCGAACCTGGCCGCGCTCGTGCCGGCCCTGCCGGCGAACTCGCTGCAGGGGCGCGCCGACACCTTCAACTCGACGCTCAACCTTTCCGGCAACCCGCTGCCGGCCTTGCGCGTGAACGGCAGCTGGGCTCGCAACAACCGCGAGAACAAGACGCAGACCGGCAACTACCCGGCGCTGTCGACCGACATGTTCCTCGGCGCCGGCACCCGGTTCAGCCCGGCCTTCAGCTTCCGCCAGGATCGCTTCAAGCTCAATGCCGACTACCGCTGGCAGAAAGGCCTGACGGCCGCCGCGGGCGTCGACTGGGACGAGCGCGAGCGCTCCTACCAGGACGTCGTCAAGACCCACGAGGCAACCGTCTGGGCACGCGGGACGATGAAGCCGCGCGACAACCTGGAGCTGTCGCTCAAGCTCGCCCACGCCGATCGCACGCACTCGACGTACGGCAGCGCGACCTGGGTCGAGCCACCGCAGAACGCGCTCCTGCGCAAGTACAACCTCGCCGACCGACGCCGCAACTCGGCAAGGCTGCGCGGCGACCTGGCGATCGGCGAAAAGATCAACGTCGGCCTGCACGTCGACCTCGCCGAGGACGACTACACCGACGCCACCCTCGGCCTGCAGAACAGCCGCAGCTTCGGCGTCGGCGCCGAGGTGGCCTACGAGATCTCCGAGCAGACGCATCTGCATGCCTTCGTCGACGACGAGCGAGTCCGCTCGCGCCAGGCCGGCAGCGAGGCGTTCGCCGGACCCGACTGGACAGGCACCAACCGCGATTCGTCGCGGATCCTAGGCGTCGGCATGACCCACGCTGCGTTGCAGGGCAAGCTCGATATCCGAGCCGACCTGTCGCTCGCCCGGTCGCGCAACGACGTCGCCGTCGATACCCTCGCGGTTTCTTCGCAGTTTCCGGGCGTCGTCTACTCGCGCGACAGCTTCAAGCTGAGCGCCACCTACCGGCTGCGCGACAACCTCTGGGTGACAGGCCGCTACTGGTACGAGCGCCAGGTCGCGCAGGACTGGCATCTCGATGGCATCGCACCCGACACCGTCGGCAACCTGCTCGCCCTCGGCGAGCAATCGCCGCGCTACCGGGTCAACGTGCTCGGCGTCAGCCTGCGCTACAAGTTCTAGGCGCAGCCAGGATGAATCCCTACGTCGTCTTCCTTCTGTACCTGGCGGCGATCCTCTCCTTCGTCGCCATCACCCTCGCGCTCAATGCCGCGCTCGGCCCGAAGCCGGTCGCCTCGGCACTCAAGCTGATGCCGTTCGAATGCGGCGCGACGCCGGTCAGCACCGTCAACGTCAAGGCCGTGCCGATCAAGTACTACGCGGTCGCGATCATCTTCGTCCTCTTCGACCTCGAAACCGTCTTCCTTTTCCTGCTCGCGCTCGGCGCGCAGCCGCTCACCGGCTTCATGCTGTCGACGCTCCTGTTCTTCCTCTTCCTTCTCGTGCTGCTGCTGCTCTACGTCTACAAGGCGAGGCTGCTCGAAGCCGTGACGCGCTGACGCATGCACGCGCGCACCGTGCCCATCGTTCCGGTCGGCCATCAGGGCACGAAGGACGCGGCCTTCGAGTACCTGACGACGAGGAAGGACGAGCTCGTCGGCTGGGCGCGCAAGTTCTCGCTCTTTCCCTACCCGTTCGTCACCGCCTGCTGCGCGATGGAGTTCATGGCCGTCAGCGCCTCGCCGTACGACACCGACCGCTTCGGCGCCGCCTTGCCGCGCTTCTCGCCGCGCCAGGCCGACCTGCTGATGGTCGTCGGCACCGTCACCCACAAGCAGGCGCCGGTGCTGCTCAAGGTCTACGAGCAGATGTGCGAGCCCAAGTGGGTGATGGCCTTCGGCGTGTGCGCGACGAGCGGCGGCTTCTACCAGAACTACGCCGCCGTGCCCGGCATCGACCGCGTGATACCGGTCGACGTGTACATCCCCGGCTGCCCGCCGCGGCCCGAGATGGTGATCGACGGGATCATGCAGCTGCAGGCCAAGATCGCGCAGTCGAGCCACCCGATCCTGACCCGAACCTTCTGACCGTGGCCACGACCGAACTCGACACGATGCGCGAGCGGCTGGTGCCCGCCGCAGGGGCGGCGACGCTCTCGCACGGCACGCTCGCCTTCCAGCTCGCACCGGCCGAGCTCCTGCCGACGGTCCGGCGCCTGCGCGACGAATTCGCGTTCGACATCTTCCTCGACGTCACCGCCGTCGACTGGCCTGCGGACGCGCTGCGCTTCGAGGTCGTGCACCACTTCTATTCGACCCGGCACAAGACCCGCGTCCGCCTCAAGACGCGTGTCGCCGAATGCGATGCCGTCGTCGACTCGCTGGTCGGCCTGTACGGTTCTGCCGCCTACATGGAGCGCGAGTGCCACGACATGTACGGCATCGGCTTTCGCGGCAACTTCGACCTGCGCCCGATCCTGCTCTACGAGGGCTTCGTGGGACACCCGCTGCGCAAGGACTACCCGAAGCAGCGCGAGCAGCCGCTGGTGCGCTACCGGAACTGAGGTCTCGCGTGGACCCCGCCTTTCCCAACCCGGTCCGCCCGATCTTCGAGCAGCCGCTGCACGACGATTCGGTCATCGTCAACATCGGCCCGTCGCATCCAGCCACGCACGGCACGGTCCAGATCATCGCCGAGCTCGACGGCGAGCGCGTGCTCAGGACCGACGTCCACTGCGGCTACCTGCACCGGGGCTTCGAGAAGGAGTGCGAGGACCACACCTGGCACAACCTGATCCCTTACGTCGACCGGCTGAACTACGTCTCGGCGCTGGTCAACGACTTCGCCTACTGCGACGGCGTCGAGCGCCTCATGAGCATCGAGATCACGCCGCGCTGCCGCTACCTGCGCACGCTGCTCAGCGAGTACTCGCGCCTCGTCGACCACCTCACCTGCATCGCCGCCGGGCTGATGGAGATCGGCGCGATGACCGCGTTCCTCTACCTGGTGATGATCCGCGACTACATGTACGAGCACCTGGCCGCCCTCACGGGCGCCCGCGTGACC
>JBBSBZ010000087.1:0-12154 GCA_038250795.1 Burkholderiales bacterium
GCCGATCGCGCCGACGAGCTGCGCGCCGGTCCGGGCACCGAGGACGAACTGGCCTTCGTCATGGCGGTCGAGGCCGAAGCGCGAGCCGTAGTCGGCGGCCGGTCGCTGCGCCTCGGTCTCGGCGTCGGAGGTGAAGGCCTCCGGATGCGCAGCCAGCATCTCGTCGCGCAGCCGCTTGTAGTCGGCGAGGTCGGCCGCCCCGAGCGGACGGATGACGACGTTGTCGCCCATCGGCCGATCAGCCGCCGATGTAGTGCATCTCGACGCGGCGCTCGCCGGCGTCGGCGGGCGCCTGGGCCCGGCCGCGCAGCTCCGAGTAGCGGTCGGTTCGGCCTTGCCAGATCAGGCCGATCGCGGCCTGGATCTCGGCGTCGCTGGCGCCGCCACGCACCAGCGCGCGCAGGTCGTGGCCGCGGCTGGCGAAGAGGCAGAGGAAGAGCTTGCCTTCGGTCGACAGGCGAGCCCGGTTGCAGTCGCGGCAGAAAGCGCGCGTGACGCTCGAGATGGTGCCGATCTCGCCGCGCACGCCGTCCGCGTAGCGCCACCGCTGCGCCGTCTCGCCCGGTGCGCTCGCCGGCATGGGCACGAGGCCGAACTCGGCCGAGAGCCGCGCGATGACGTCGTCGGACGGCAGGACTTCGTCCATTCGCCAGCCGTTGGTCGCGCCGACGTCCATGTACTCGATGAAGCGCAGCGCGACGTCGCGACCACGGAAGTGGCGCGCCATCGACACGATCTCGTGATCGTTCGTGCCGCGCTTGACCACCATGTTGACCTTGATCGGACCGAGGCCGGCTTGCTCGGCCGCGTCGATGCCGCGCAGCACCGCGGCGACCGGGAAATCGGCGTCGTTCATGCGCCGGAAGATGGCGTCGTCGAGCGCGTCCAGGCTCACCGTGACGCGACCCAGGCCCGCCGCCTTGAGCGCGGCGGCCTTCTTCTCGAGCAACGAACCGTTTGTCGTCAGGGTGAGATCGACGGCGTCGCCATCGACGGTGCGCAACGGGGCCAGCATCTCCACCAGGCCTTCGAGATGACGCCGAAGCAGCGGCTCGCCACCCGTCAGGCGAATCTTCCTCGTGCCGTGGACGACGAAGAGGGCGGCCAGTCGCTCGATCTCCTCGAAACTGAGCAGCGATGTCTGCGGCAAGAAGGCGTAGTCGCGGTCGAAGACCTCCTTGGGCATGCAGTAGCTGCAGCGGAAATTGCAGCGGTCGGTGACCGAAATGCGGAGGTCGCGCAGCGGTCGCGAGAGCGCGTCGCGGAGCTCGCCGGTGGGGGCGTCGAGCCGCTCCGGGATCGTCGGCAGAGTCGCGCGGTAGCGGTGGTCCGCGACGGCGATCACTTTCTTGCTCATGGCGGAATTGTGCCCCCGGGCTCGCTCCTCACCGGGCCGACCCGTGCATGGCCCTGCGGCCGCCGGACTACTCGCCGGCGACGGCCGCTGTCGCGACCGGCGAGGCTGCCGGTGCGAGGAGCGCGGCGCCTTCGGCCCGGCGCGCGCCGGTGAAGCGCCTGGCCCAGTAGGCAAAGCTCATGTCCTCGGTGCGCACCTTCTGTCCGGGGCGCGGCGAATGGATGAAGCGATGGTTGCCGATGTAGATGCCGACATGCGAAAAGGTGTGCTTCAGGGTGTTGAAGAACACGAGGTCGCCCGGTTGCAGGTCTTCGCGCCTGACGGCGACCAGGCCCGGCGCCGCTGCCTGCTCGTCGGCGCGGCGCGGCAGCATGAGGCCGAGACTCATCTCGAAGACATGACGCGTGAAGCCGCTGCAGTCGAAACCGGTCTCGGCCGATTCGCCGCCGCGCTTGTAGCGCACGCCGACGAAGTTCATTGCGGCCATGACCATGTCGGCCGCCTTGTCATGAACCTTGCGCAGCAATGCCGGACGCTCGGCCACCGTATCGGCGGGGCCGGCGGCGGAATCCGCGGCTCCAGCGGTTTTCAGCACGGGACTGGCGGGTGGTTCGACGGCGTCGCCAGGTGCTGCGAACGCGGCGGCGCCGGCGAGGCCGAGTGCCAGCGCGAGCATCATGCGAGTGAGCGTGCGGCGCGGCGCGGCGGGACGGAACGGCATCGGCGCGCAGGATAGGCGAGGGGCCGCCGGGCGTCAACCGCGGAAACGTCGCCTTACGGTCGCTGCGCTAGAGTCGGTGCGGGACTGCCCGGAGACGAGAGACCATGTTCAAGGCCCTGATGCTGGAAAAGGACGAGGCCGGCTTTCGCGCGTCGGTGCGCGGGGCCGACGAGAAGGACTTGCCCGAGGGCGACGTCCTCGTCGCAGTCGAATGCTCGACGCTCAACTACAAGGACGCGCTCGCGATCACGAACCGCAGCCCGATCGTCCGCAGCTGGCCGATGGTCGCCGGCATCGACGGCGCCGGCACGGTGATCGAATCGAGCCATCCCGACTGGCGGGCGGGCGACTCCTTCGTCCACAACGGCTGGGGCGTCGGCGAGACGCGCTGGGGTCTCCTGGCCGAGCGCGCGCGGGTGAAGGGCGAATGGCTGGTGCCGCTGCCTCCCGGCCTGAGCGCGGGGCAGGCGATGGCGATCGGCACCGCGGGCTACACCGCCATGCTGTGCGTGATGGCGCTCGAGCGGCACGGTCTGGCGCCGGGCGACGGAACGGTGCTCGTCACGGGCGCGACCGGCGGCGTCGGCAGCGTCGCCGTCGCGCTGCTGGCGCGGCTCGGCCATCGGGTCACGGCGGCGACCGGCAAGAAGGACGAGAGCGACTACCTGCGTCGGCTCGGCGCGAGCGACATCATCGACCGCGCCGAGCTCGTCGCGCCGGGCAAGCCGCTGCAGAAGGAGCGCTGGTCGGCCGTGGTCGACGCGGTCGGCAGCCACACGCTCGCCAACGCGATCGCCCAGACCCGCTACGGCGGCGTCGTCGCGGCCTGCGGGCTGGCGCAGGGCCACGACCTACCCACGACGGTGATGCCTTTCATCCTGCGCGGCGTGACGCTCGCCGGCATCGACAGCGTCATGGCGCCCCTGGCCGTCCGCAAGGTGGCTTGGTCGCGCTTGGCGGCCGATGTCGACCGGTCCGTGCTCGGCGAGATCGCTCAGGAGATCGCGCTCGAGGGCGCGATCGCCAAGGCCGCGTCGCTGCTCGACGGCGCGGTGCGTGGCCGAATCGTCGTTCGCGTCGGCCCGCCGCCCTGACGTGCGAGCCCGCGGTCGACAGAGCTCAGCGGATCAGCTGGGACAGCCGCTTGAACTTCACGTGCTGGCTGGTGCCGAGCCATTCGAAGATGACCATCTCGGTCGTGACCACATCGGCGCCGAACGCCCGTGCGCGCTCGATCGCGGCGAGCCGGTCGTGCGGATGGCGTGAGCCGACCGCATCGGCGACGAGCTTGACGGCATGCCCCGCCTCGATCAGGCCGACGACCGTCTGCAAGACGCAGACATGGGCCTCGCAGCCGGCGACCACCAGGGTGTTGCGGCCCGCAGGCAGGCGGCGCAGGAAGCCTTCCTCGGCAGGAGCCGAGAAATGGAACTTGGCGAGGACCGTCTCGCAGAGCGACGCGATCTCGGGCACCAGCGGACCGAGGCCGTCCGGGTTCTGCTCGGTGCCGATGACATGGACGCCGAGCTCCTTGGCGGCGGTCGCGAGCTGCACGCAGCGCCGGATCACGGCTTCACCGTCGTGGATGGCCGGCATCAGCCTGGCCTGCGGATCGACGATGAGCAGCGTGCAGTCTTCGGGCTTGGAGAGGATGGACATCGCGCGACTCCGGTGAAGCAGCGGGGATTCTGGGTCAAGTCTCTGCGCTCGGCACAATAGGCCGCGAACTGCGCCCGGGACACCGATGCCGATGAACGCTGCCGAATATCGAGAATCGCTGCGCCTCCTGTCGCCGCGCGTCTTCGTCGACGGTGCGCGCATCGACTGCGTCGTCGATGCCCCCCAACTGCAGCCCGGCATCAATGCCATCGGCGTCACCTACGACATGGCGCTGCGCGAAGAGCTTGCACCGATCATGCAGGCCGTCCAGGCATCGAGCGGCAAGACGGTCAACCGCATGCTCCACGTCGACCAGTCGAGCGGCGACCTGCTCAACAAGCTCGAGGCCGTGCGCGTGCTGTGCCAGGAGACCGGCTGCGCCCAGCGCTATCTCGCCCACGACGCCTTCAGCGCACTCGTCTCGACGACGGCGCGGATCGATGCCGACAAGGGCACGCGCTACGGCGAGCGCTTCACCGCCTATCTGCACGATTTCCAGGACCGCGACCTCAGCGTGGGCATCGCCATGACCGACGCTAAGGGCGATCGCAGCCGGCGCCCGCACGAGCAGGCCAACGTCGACAGCTACGTCCACATCGTCGAGAAGAACGCCAAGGGCATCGTGATCTCGGGGACGAAGGCGATCGTCACCGGCGCCCCCTACGTGCACGAGTTCCTCGTCATGCCGTGCCGCAACATGAGCGAGGCCGACGCGGCTTTCGCCGTCTGCTGCGCCGTGCCGTGCGACGCCGATGGCGTCACCATCGTCGCGCGCCCCGCGGGCCGGCCGGGCGAGAAGGCGGCGCTGTTCTCGAACAAGTACGGGCAGTCGACCGGCGTCGTCGTCTTCGACCGAGTGTTCGTCGCCTGGGAGCGCGTCTTCCTCGCCGGCGAGTGGGAGCACTCGTCGCATCTGACCTACAGCTACGCGACCCACCATCGCCACACCTGCATCGCCGCGCGCGCCGGCTTCGGCGACCTGCTGATCGGCGCTGGCGCGCTGATGTGCGAGGCCAACGGCTTCGACCCCGGCGCCGAGTCGCACCTGCGCGAGCAGATGGTGCAGCTGATCACGATCGTCGAGGGCTTCTACGCCTGCGGCGTTGCGGCGAGCGTCTACGCGAGCCAGGACCCGCTCACCCGGACGGTGATGCCGGATCCGGTCTTCGCCAACATCGGCAAGCTGCTGCTCGCCAACCAGATCTACGACATGCACCGGATCGCCCACTACGTCTCGGGCGGCCTCATCGTGACCTTGCCGGGCCCCGACGAGGATCACAACCCAGAGACCGCGGCGAGCCTCGCCGACGTCTTGCGCGCGAGCCCCGACGTGCCGTACGACAAGCGCATCCAGGCCGCGCGCTTCATCGAGGACCTGACGGCGTCGTACCAGGGCGGCTGGTACTCGGTGATCAGCCTGCACGGCGGCGGATCGCCGGCGGCGATGAAGCAGGAGATCTGGCGCAACTATCCGGTGGGCAGCAAGGTCGAGCTCGTCGAGCGATTGCTCGAGCGCGGCGTCCTTGCCGATCCGGATCGCAGGATCACGACCCATCGCCAGCCAGGCAAATGCTGCGACACGGGATGCACGCCGCCGTTGCCCACGACCATGGTCACGCTGCCCGCGTCGCAGCAGAAGGGGAGGCCGAAATGAACGAAAGCCGGAGCGAGACCTTTGCCGAATTCCATCGCCGTTCGCTCGCCGACCCCGACCGATTCTGGGCCGAGCAGGCACGCCTGGTCGACTGGCAACGCCCGTTCGACACCGTCTGCGACGCGAGCCGGCCGCCTTTCGTGAACTGGTTCGTCGGCGGCACGACCAATCTGTGCCACAACGCCGTCGATCGCCATCTGGCGACGCGGGCGTCCCAGCCTGCGCTGATCCACGTCTCGACCGAGACCGGCAGCGAGCGCGTCTACACCTTCGCCGAGCTTCACGCCGAGGTGCAGCGCATGGCCGCAGTGCTGCAGTCGCTCGGCGTCGGCCGGGGTGATCGCGTCCTGCTCTACCTGCCGATGATTCCCGAGGCGGCATTCGCCATGCTCGCCTGCGCGCGCATCGGCGCGATCCATTCGGTCGTCTTCGGCGGCTTCGCGAGCACGAGCCTCGCCAACCGCATCGACGACGCCGAGGCCAAGGTGGTGATCAGCGCCGACGCGGGCAGCCGCGCAGGCAAGGTGATCGGCTACAAGCCGCTCCTCGATGAGGCGATCGCGATGGCGCGGCACAAGCCGGCGAGCGTGCTGCTCGTCGATCGCGGCCTCGCGCCCATAGCGATGATCGAAGGGCGCGATCATCGCTATGCCGAGCTGCGCGAGCGCTACCTCGATGCGATCGTCCCGTGCGTCTGGGTCGACTCGACCCATCCGAGCTACACGCTCTACACGAGCGGCACGACCGGCCGGCCGAAGGGCGTGCAGCGCGACACCGGCGGCTACGCCGTGGCGCTGGCGGCGAGCATGAAGCACATCTTCTGCGGCAACGCCGGAGAAACCTACTTCTCGACCAGCGACATCGGCTGGGTCGTCGGCCACAGCTACATCGTCTACGGTCCGCTCATCGCCGGCATGGCGACGATCATGTACGAGGGCCTGCCGGTCCGGCCCGACGCCGGCATCTGGTGGCGCCTGGTCGAGCAGTACAAGGTGACGGTGATGTTCACCGCCCCGACCGCCATCCGCGTCCTGAAGAAGCAGGATCCGAAATACCTGGCGCAACACGACCTGTCGTCGCTTCGTGCGCTATTTCTCGCCGGCGAGCCGCTCGACGAGCCGACCGCGAGCTGGATCTCGGAGGCGATCGGCAAGCCGATCATCGACAACTACTGGCAGACCGAGAGCGGCTGGCCGATCCTCACCCTTGCCAACGGCATCGAGCCTCAGGAGACGAAGTTCGGCAGCCCGGGCGTGCCGATGTACGGCTACGACGTGAAGATCGTCGACGAGGCCACCGGTCTCGACATCGCCGAGCCCGACACGAAAGGCGTCGTCGTCATCGAAGGACCGACCCCGCCGGGCTTCATGCAGACCGTGTGGCACGACGACGTGCGCTTCGTCGAGACCTACTGGAAGACCGTTCCGGGCCGGATGGTCTACAACACCTTCGACTGGGGCATCCGCGACGCGCAGGGCTATTTCTTCATCCTCGGTCGCACCGACGACGTCATCAACGTCGCCGGCCATCGTCTCGGCACCCGCGAGATCGAGGAGAGCATCTCGAGCCACCCGAACGTTGCCGAGGTCGCGGTGGTCGGCGTCGCCGACGCGCTGAAGGGGCAGGTGGCGATGGCCTTCGTGATCGCCAGGGACGCTTCGGCTCTCGACGATGCGGGGGAAAGGCTGAAGCTCGAGGGCGACATCATGAAGACGGTCGACAGTCGGCTCGGCGCGCTCGCGCGGCCCAGCCGCGTGCTCTTCGTCTCCGCCTTGCCGAAGACGCGCTCCGGCAAGCTGCTACGACGCGCGATCCAGGCGGTGTGCGAGCGCCGCGACGCCGGCGACCTGACGACGATGGAGGACCCGGCTGCGCTGCAGCAGGTCCGCGACCTGATCGGCTAGAGGACTTCGCTCGCGAAGTCGGCCAGCCGCGAGCGCTCGCCGCGCGCCAGGGTCACGTGCCCCGAATGGGCCCAGCCCTTGAAGCGGTCGACGGCGTAGGTGAGGCCCGACGAGCCTTCGGTGAGGTAGGGCGTGTCGATCTGCGCGAGGTTGCCGAGGCAGACGATCTTCGTGCCCGGCCCCGCCCGCGTGATCAGCGTCTTCATCTGCTTGGGCGTGAGGTTCTGCGCCTCGTCGATGATCACGAACTTGTTGAGGAAGGTGCGGCCACGCATGAAGTTGAGGCTCTTGATCTTGATCTTCGAGCGCACCAGGTCGTTGGTCGCGGCCCGGCCCCATTCGCCGGCGCCGCTGTCGGTCCGGGAGAGCACCTCGAGGTTGTCGTCGAGGGCGCCCATCCACGGGCCCATCTTCTCCTCCTCGGTGCCTGGCAGGAAGCCGATGTCCTCGCCCACCGGCACGGTCACGCGGGTGACGATGATCTCGGTGTAGCGCCTGTCGTCCATCACCTGGCTGAGTCCGGAGGCCAGCGACATCAGCGTCTTTCCCGAGCCGGCCGTGCCGGTGAGGGTGATGAAGTCGCATTCCGGGTCCATCAGCAGGTTGAGGGCGAAGTTCTGGTCGCGATTGCGCGCCATGACGCCCCAGACCGAGTTCTTCTGGTGGGCGTAGTCCTTGACCGTGCGCAGCACCGCGGCCTTGCCGGTGATCTCGATGACCTTGGCGTAGAGCGAAGGCGAGCCCGGAGTCTCGAGGTAGACGAACTGGTTGATGAGCAGCGAGCCGACGATCGGGCCGCCGATCCGGTAGTAGGTGAGGCCGCCTTGCTGCCAGCTCTCGACGGTCTTGGCGTGCTTGTCCCAGAAGTCGCTCGGCAGTTGAAGGGTGCCGGTGTAGAGGAGGTCGCCGTCGTCGAGCGTCTTGTCGTTGAAGTAGTCCTCGGCGGGCAGGCCGAGCGCACGCGCCTTGATGCGCATGTTGATGTCCTTCGACACCAGCACGACGTCGCGCTTCGGGTTCTGCTCGCGCAGCGCCTTCACGACGCCCAGGATCTGGTTGTCGGCCTTGCCCTGCGGCAGCCCCTGCGGCAGCTCGACGTGGATCAGGTCGGTCTGGAAGAACAGCTTTCCGCCGGCTTCCCGATGACCGGTGCGGCTGAGCGCGATGCCCTCGGACCGGCCGGTCGCGTCGCGCGTCGGCATGTCGCCGGCGAGCGCGTCGAGGTCGCGGCTCACCTGACGCGCGTTGCGGGCGACCTCGGTCATGCCGCGCTTGTGGCCGTCGAGCTCCTCGAGCGTGATCATCGGCAGGTAGATGTCGTGCTCGTCGAATCTGAACAGCGATGTCGGGTCGTGCATCAGCACATTGGTGTCGAGCACGAAGAGCGTCGCCGGGCCGCTGCCGCGCGGACGGCGCGAGCGCTCGGGCCGTGCGAGCGGCGTGCTCGGGAGCGCCGGCGCGGCAGCAATGCTGGCACGGGCCACGACGGGCGCCGCCGCAGGCAGCGCGTTTTCGTTCGTCAGCTCGAGGACGGCGGGCGCGACCGTGTCGCCGCCGGGCTGCGGTCGGCCCGTGCGCTTGGCCGACCGCGACGCGGACTGGCTGTCGAAATCGGCGCGGCCGAGGAAGTCGGCGCGCTTGGCCGGAGGCTTGGGCAGGGGCATGGAGGTCTCGGAAAGAGGCGGCGCAAGCGACCCGCGCGTGGGGCCCGGCCGAGGGAAGTCAGCCGGCCTTCTTGATGGCCTTGACGGCCTTCAGCACTTCCTCGACGTGCCCGGCGACCGTGAGGCCGCGCCACTCGCCACGCAGGACGCCGCTGCCGTCGATCAGGAAGGTGCTGCGCTCGATGCCCTTGACCTTCTTGCCGTACATGATCTTGTTCTTGACCACGCCGAACATGTGGCAGAGCTTTTCCTCGGTGTCGGCGATCAGCTCGAAGGGCAGCTCGAGGTTCTGCTTGAAGCGGTCGTGCGAGGCCATGTTGTCGCGCGAGACGCCGAAGAGCACCGCGCCGGCCTTGACGAATTCCTTGTAGTGATCGCGGAACTGCATCGCCTCGGTCGTGCAGCCGGGGGTGTTGTCCTTCGGATAGAAGTACAGGACGACGATCTTGCCGCTGTAGGCCTGCGGCGTGAACTTCACTCCTCCTGTTGCAAGCGCCTCGAATTCCGGAACAGGTTTATTGAGTGAAGGCGTCATGAAGCTCTTGTTTTGCTAAAGCCCGAGGCGTCACAGGTCAGCCCGGCGCGGGCGTCACCGAATTGGCAACTCGCAATTATAGGGGGCTGGCCCAGGGCAGGCGGGGCCCCCGGTCAGCTCGAAGCTGCGTCCACGGTGGCGAAGATCAGGGCGGCGACGACCCGGCGGCCTTCGGCGAGAAGGACGTTGTAGGTGCGGCACGCCGCCGCCGTGTCCATCGTCTCGAAGCCGATGCGGGCGTCGATGAGCGAGCGCAGCAGCGCCGGTGGCGCGAATCGGAGCCGTGGACCGCTGCCGAATATCACGAGCTCGGGCCGCAGCGCGGCGAGCTGCTCGAAGTGAGCCGGCGTGAGCGCATCGAAGCTCGCGGCATGCCAGGGCTGCACTGATCCGCTCCACGGCACGACGACGCTCTCGGTGCGCTCGACGCCATTGACGAGCACGCCCTCCGGGCCGTGACGCGCGATCGCGTTCTGCCCCTCCATCCGGTCGGCGCGCATTTTCATGAAGCGATTATCGGAGCCCTCTCGCCGGGCTGCGAGTGCGTGTCCGATGACCGCGAGCCCGCGCACCCCTGTGGTCAAATGTCGAGTTGCCCCGGGGCCGTCCCGGGAGGAGCCTTCGCGTGCAGCCCGTCCACAAGTCCGCCAAGCTGGCCAACGTCTGCTACGACATCCGCGGACCCGTGCTGGAGAAGGCCCGCCAGATGGAGGAAGAGGGCCAGCACATCATCAAGCTCAACATCGGCAACATCGCCGCGTTCGGGCTCGAGCCGCCGGAAGAGATCGTGCAGGACATGATCAGGAACCTTCCCAATGCGGCCGGCTACACCGACTCGAAGGGCCTGTTCGCACCGCGCAAGGCGATCGTCCACTACACGCAGCAAAAGCTCATCCGCGGCGTGACGGTCGACGACGTGTTCCTTGGCAACGGTGCCTCCGAGCTCATCACCATGAGCATGAACGCCCTGCTCAACGACGGCGACGAGGTGCTCATTCCCGCGCCCGACTACCCGCTCTGGACCGCATCCGTCGCGCTCTCGGGCGGCACGCCCGTCCACTACCTCTGCGACGAGGCCAACGACTGGCTGCCCGATCTCGACGACATCGTCGCCAGGATCACGCCGCGCACGCGCGCCATCGTCGTCATCAATCCGAACAATCCGACCGGCGCGCTCTATCCCGAGGCGGTGCTGAAAGGCATCGTCGAGATCGCACGCCGCCACGGGTTGATCGTCTTCGCCGACGAGATCTACGACAAGACGCTCTACGACGGCGCCACCCACACCTCGATCGCGTCGCTCGCCGACGACGTGCTCTTCCTCACCTTCAACGGCCTGTCGAAGAACTACCGCTCCTGTGGCTACCGCGCCGGCTGGATGGTGGTGTCGGGCGAGAAGCGCCATGCCCGCGACTACATCGAGGGCCTCGGCATGCTGGCGTCGATGCGACTGTGCTCGAACACGCCCGGCCAGCTCGCGATCCAGACCGCGCTCGGTGGCTACCAGAGCATCGACGACCTAGTCGCGCCCGGCGGACGGCTGGCGCGCCAGAGAGACCTCGCCCACGAGCTCCTGACGGCGATCCCCGGCGTCACCTGCGTCAAGCCGAGGGCGGCGCTCTACATGTTCCCGAAGCTCGATCCCGAGCTCTACCCGATCGAGGACGACCAGCAGTTCGCTTACGAGCTGCTCGCCGAGCAGAAGGTGTTGATCGTCCAGGGCACCGGCTTCAACTGGCCGCGCCCGGATCACTTCCGGGTCGTCTTCCTGCCCAACTCCGACGACCTGGCCGAGGCGATGGGTCGGATCGCGATCTTCCTCGCGAACTACCGCGCACGCCACGCGACCGTGCGCCCGGCGGCGCTCGCCGTCGGCTGAGATGGAGCCCTTCCGGGTCGGCCTGCTGGGCGCCGGCGTCGTCGGCGGCGGCACCTTCGCCGTGCTCGGCAGGAACCAGGACGAGATCAAGCGCCGGGCCGGGCGCGAGATCCGGATCACGCACGTCGCCGACCTCGATCTCGAGCGCGCGAGCGCGGTCGCCCAGGGCCGCGCCGAAGTGGTCGACGACGCCCGTGCCCTGATCGCGAGAAGCGACCTCGACGCGGTGATCGAGCTCGTCGGCGGCACCGGCGTCGCGCGTGAGCTGGTGCTCGAGGCGATCGCGTCGGGCAAACATGTCGTCACCGCCAACAAGGCGCTGCTCGCCGTCCACGGCACCGAGATCTTCGCGGCCGCGAGGAAGCGCGGCGTCGTCGTCGCCTTCGAGGCGGCCGTCGCGGGCGGCATCCCCATCATCAAGGCGCTGCGCGAAGGGCTCACGGCCAACCGCATCGAGTGGATCGCCGGGATCATCAACGGCACGACGAACTACATCCTCTCGGAGATGCGCGAGAAGCGCATCGACTTCGCGAGCGCGCTTGCCGACGCGCAGCGTCTGGGCTATGCGGAGGCCGATCCCACCTTCGACATCGCCGGCATCGACGCCGCGCACAAGGCGACGATCGTCAGCGCGATCGCCTTCGGCGTGCCGGTACAGTTCGACAAGGCCTACGTCGAGGGCATCGGCGAGCTGCAGGGCGCCGACATCGCCTACGCAGAGCAGCTCGGCTACCGGATCAAGCTGCTCGCCATCACCAAGCGGCGCGACGGCGTCGCCGGC
>JBBSBZ010000088.1:0-12138 GCA_038250795.1 Burkholderiales bacterium
AGATCCCGCTCGAGTTCCGCCGCCTTCAGGCCGCCGACCTCTCGCGCTGGCAGGGAGAAGCCTCTCCCGAGTTCGAGCAGTTCTGCGACGCCATCGCACGCAACGTCGGCGGCGACGGGCCGAGTCCGCAGCCGCAGCCGCAGCCGGTCCCGCGTCCGGCGCCCGCGCCGCAGCCCTTCGTGCCGCCAGCGCCGCCACCCGGCCCCGTCCCGCCGGTGAAGGCCCGAAGCTCGAAGGCGATGTGGATCGGCATCGGTGTCGGCGTGCTCGTCCTCGGCGGCATCGCTTCGATGGTCTCCGAGCAGCAGGCCGACCGGCACGATCCGGTCGGGCCGCGCGGAAACGTCGCACCGACACCCGCTCCGTCGCAGGATTTCAGTGCCGCCGCCGGTCCGGGCATGGCGCTGAGCTTCCGCGACCACGCGCTGACCTATCAGGGCCGCTTCACGATGAACGGCGTCGGGTCGCCAGCCCACCTGTCGATCGACGTGCACGACGGCAAGACCGGAAGAAGCCTCGGCCATCGCGAGCTGGATGCCTACGGTCATGCGGACGCGCCCGGCCGCAACGTCTTTGCCGCGCAGGTCGAGGTCGACGGCGACAGCGTCACCCCGGGCCGACACGTCCACACCGTCAACCTCGTCTTCGAGCAGCGGCCCGACGGCAGCTGGCCCTTGGTACGCAACTGCTCGGCTCCGGGCGATTGCTACGACGTCCCTCACTGAGGCTCGTCCGAGACGCTCCGATCAGGCCGCGCGCCGGGTCTTGGCCGCGGGTCGGGACGACTTCGCTGCTGTCCTTCTAGCGCCGGCCTTGCGCGGCGCCGGCGCGGTGGCCGCCCGATCGGCCGGAGACTTGCGGGTCTCCAGGCTCTTCTTCAGAAGCTCGGTGAGGTCGACCACGTTGCTGGCCGGCGCCTGAGCCTCGCCCTCGAGCGACGTGACCTTCTCGGTCTTGCCCGCCTTCACCCGCCGCGCCGCCAGCGCATGGATCGCGGCGGTGAACTTGTCGGCGTAGTCTTTCGGCTGCCACTGGCCGGTCATGTCCCCGATCAGCTGCCGGGCCATCTTCAGCTCGCCCTCCTTCGGCTTCGTCGTCTTGCCGTCGCCGGGAAACGGGATCTCGTCGCGCGGACGGATCTCGTCGGCCCAGCGAATCGTGTTGAGCAGCAGCGCGTTCCCGTCGGGAATGAGGGCGCAGAGTCGCTCCTTGGTGTGCATGACGACGCGGGCGACGCCGACGACGCCTTCCGCGACCATCGCGTCGCGAAGCAGCGCGTACACCTTCTCGCCCTTGCCGACGGGCGCCAGATAGTAGGGCCGCTCGAGATAGGTGAACGGGATCTGGTCGGCCTCGACGAACGTCTCGAGTTCGATCGTCTGCGTCGAGACCGGGTAGGCGGCCTTGATCTCGTCCTCGTTCAGGACGACGTACTCGCCGTTGTCCTGCTTGATGCCCTTGACGATGTCGTCGCGGTCGATCTCCTTGCCGGTGCGCTTGTTGATCCGCTTGTAGCCGACCGGATCCATCGAGCGCTTGTCGAGCCAGTCGAAGTCGATGCCGATGTCCTGCGACGCCGGATACAGCGCCACGGGCACGTGGACCAGCCCGAAGCTGATCGCACCCTTCCAGATGACTCTCGGCATGCCGTGGACTCCTTCGCTTCCTGTGGCCCGAGGTCAGCAGTCCGGGCACTCGTCGATCAGGTCGGCTCCCGATTCGACGTCGACGCCCCGGTCGATGATGCCGTGTCCACGGCAGGTGGCACAGGGCACGACCGAAGGCTCGGCCAGGCCGCGCCATTCGGCGCGATCGAAGCGGCTCGCGCGAGTCTGGCGCGCCGCTTCGGCCGGTCCCGATGCATCGGCGTGCCAGCGAGACCCGTCCCAGCAGGCGAACGGTCCCGCCGGCGGGCGACGTTCGTACACCCCGGGACGCACGGGCATCGAGCCGCCATCGAGCCATGGCGTGACCTTGGACGCGAAGCCCGTGTCCCCGTTCTTCGTCATCGCCGAGCGTCGCTACAGTGGTGGCCTGCGACGAACCACTCACGAGCCTCACGCACCTTGAGCACAGCCGAACCCGAACGCTCCGACATCGACGCCCTGGCGGGAACGACGCTGCTTGAATTCGGCACGTCGTGGTGCGGCCACTGCCGGGCTGCGCAGCCGCATGTCGCGGCCGCGCTGGAAGCGCATCCGCAGGTTCGCCACCTCAAGGTCGAGGACGGCAGCGGCCGAAGGCTCGGCCGATCGTTCGGCGTCAAGCTCTGGCCCACGCTGGTTGTCCTGCGCGACGGGCGCGAGGTGGCTCGCCTCGTCCGCCCGCGGGACAGCGCATCGATCTCGGCCGCGTTGACGACGGCCTTCCGCGCCGATTGACCACTCGCTCCGCGGTCGGCCGTCGGGCTACTTGTGGACGCCGTCCTCGCGCTCCGGAGTGGGCTTGGTGTGGGTGCCGTACTTGGCGTTCTCGCGGGCGCCGAATTCGCGGACCTTCTCGGCCTGGCGGTGCGTGAACTTGCGAACCTTCTGCGCCGCGTGGTGTGTTTTCTCGCGCGCACTCTCGTCACCCGGCTGACCGGACATGGCCTGGCCTTCCGGCGTGCCGTGGGTCGCGCGGTAGCGCGCCAGTGCCTGGTCGAAATTCTGATCGCGGCGCTCCTGGGCCGCCTGGCTGGAGATCACGGTGTCCGCGCCGGCGGCGGCCGAGGCCGCCGCGGTGACCGCGAGAACGAGAACGGGCAGGAATTTCATTACAGTCTCCTCGAATAGTGAAAGCGGGCGCATCGAATCGATGAGCCGACCCATTCAGTGTCACCAGGGCGCTGGGCCTGACGGGAAGGATCAGTCCGCATCGCAGGGCCGATATCGGCGCGTTCGCGCGTCGGAGCCGGCCTACCTGACCTCTCCCGGGACCTCGTCTGCATGAAGATCGCGACCTTCAACGTCAACGGCATCACGGCCCGCCTGCCGCGCCTGCTCGAGTGGCTCGCCGAATCGAAGCCCGACATCGCCTGCCTGCAGGAGCTGAAGACCTCGGACGAGACCTTTCCCGAGGCCGCCCTTCGAGACGCCGGCTACAGCGCCGTGTGGCACGGCCAGAAGGGCTTCAACGGCGTGGCCGTGCTGGCGCGCGGTGGCGACCTGCAGGAGCGACGCCGAGGCCTGCCCGGCGATCCCGATGACACCCACAGCCGCTACCTCGAGGCGAGCGCGCACGGCGTCGTCGTCGCCTCGATCTACCTGCCCAACGGCAACCCGCAGCCGGGGCCAAAGTTCGACTACAAGCTCGCCTGGTTCCAGCGCCTCGCCGACCACGCGAAGACCCTGATCGACCGCGAGCAGACGGTGATCCTCGCCGGCGACTACAACGTCGTCGCCACCGACGAGATCGGCGACATCTATTCGCCGCGCTCGTACAAGGACGACGCCCTGCTGCAGCCCGAGACGCGCCGGGCCTACCGCGACCTGCTCGGCCAGGGCTGGACCGATTCGCTCCACACCCTGCACGCCGGCAAGGCGATCTACACCTACTGGGACTACTTCCGCAACCGCTTCCCGCGCGACGCGGGCCTGCGCATCGACCACCTGCTGCTCAATGCCCCGGGTGCGAAGCGACTGAAGGAGGCCGGCGTCGACAAGGCGGTGCGGGCGAAGGAGAAGCCGAGCGACCACGCGCCCACGTGGATCGTCCTCGGCTGATCGTCAGGCGCCCGCGGACGCGGGCTCCTGGCTACGACGGCAGGAAGTCGAGCGGGTACGTGATGGACATCTCGTTGACGTCCTTGGCACCGAAGTCGAAGGTCCTGATCCGCGCGAGCAGCTTCGACTCCACGTCGGGCATCTTCAGCTCGCTCGAGACGATGCGCAGATCGACGACCGCGCCGGACGGTGCGATGACGAGCTTCAGGACGACCTTGCCCTGCAGCGCCGGCTCGTCGCGCAGCGCCCGGTTGTAGATCGCGTAGATCGAGCCCTTGTTGCGCTCGAATACGAGGCGCACGTCCTCGAGCGCGCGCGACGCCTTGCCGCCGCCCTTGGTGACCGAGCCGCCCTGGCCGTTGCCGCCGCCGCCCGCGCCGCCGATGCCGCTGCCGGTGCCGTCGCCGCGACCGCGCGCGCCACCGCCGCCGGCGCCGCCGCCGCCCCCGCCGCCGATCACCCCCTCGACCATGGTCGAGGAGCGGCCGGCGAGCCCGCCGCCGCCGGTGTTCTTGCTGTAGGCGGCGGTGTTGATGCCGCCACTGCCGTTGGTGGCGTTCGAGGTGATCATCGCGCGCACCGGCACGCCGGCCTCGTTGCCCGCGCCGACGCCGACGCCGACGCCGGTGCCGACGCCCGGCCCCTGCTTGACCGGCGCGAGCTGCACTGCCATCGGCGCGCCGTGCAGTTCCTGCAGGTCGTTGCTCATCGCCAGCAGGCCGATGCCGGCCGCCTTGCGGCGCGCGGCGTCGATCTCGCCCGGCGGCTTGTTCGGCTGCGGCACGCGAGCTTCGGGCACGGGCGCCTCCTTGTTGAGCGCGACCTTGGCCGGCGCCTCGCGCTTCTTCGCGGTGGCCTTGACCGGATCGGGCCGCTTGCTCGCGACCTGCACGTCGACCTGCTTGGGCAGCGGCTCCAACTTGGCCTTGGTCGGAGGCGGCGGCGGCTTCTTCTTGTCTTCCTGCGCGAGCAGCAGCTTGGCCATCGGCGCCGAAAGCTCGACCTGCGCCGTGCGCTCGGGCTGGCGCACCGGCAGGAACGGCACCACGAGGAAGAAGATCGCCAGGGTGAAGATGACGCGCTCGGCGATGCGCCGGAAGCGCACGTCGTCGTCGGTCGACGACGACCAGGGCAGCACGCGCGAGCGGAACGACACCTTGCCGCGCCGGCGCGAGCCGCTGCGCTTGCCGCGCGGCTCGCGCGGCAAGCGGTCGTCGGGCAGGCTGTTCACGGAGACTCGGCCTGTCTCGGACACCCGTCGCGCCGGCCTCACGGCTCGAACCTCTGGCGCACGGCGAAGGAGACATCGGTGTAGCCGGCGCGCGCCGCGGTCGCCATGACCTTCTTCAGCAGCCGGAACGGGATGTCCTTGTCGCCCATGATCGTCACGCGCTTGCTGTCGGCCTCGTTGGCCTTGACGATCACCTCGCGTCCGATCTGCAGGTCGAGCTCGGCCTTGAGGGGCTGGATCAGGTCGGTGTCGACCGCGTTCGCGTCGGCGACGGACGCCACGACGCGGCTGCCGACCAGGATCTCGCTGCCGGTGACGACGATCAGCGTCGTTTCCTTGGGCACCTTCTGCGAGTGGGACTCGGGCAGCTTGACCGCACGCGGGCTCGCCAGCGTCTCGGCGCCGCCGACGTTGGACAGGAGGAAGAAGATCAGGATCGTGAAGACGTCGATCAGCGAGACGAGGTTCATGTCGACCATCGTCTTGTTGCGGTTCTTCCGCTCGGCGCGCTTCTCCAGCGGGGTCATCGTCGCCATGTCGGCCGGGTCTCTATTGCTTCCGGACCGGCGCGTCGCCGACCGAGATGTTGGGGAAGTAGTCGGTGGCGACCAGGCGCGAGCCCTGCACCTGGTGGCCGGCGCGAACGGCGTCCATCACCTGCACCAGCGTGTCGTAGGGAACGTTCGGCTCGGGCAGCACCGAGGCCTCGGCCTTGTCGGGGAACTTGAGCTTGATGCCCTGGATCAGGGCCGACAGCGCCTTCACGTCGGGCGCGCCGCCGACGTTGGGAATGCGCTCGATCAGCCCGCCGATGCGATCGCCGACCTCGATCGACTCGGGCCGGATGACGACCTCGAGCTGGAGGTTGTTGTCGGTCAGCTTCTCGAGCTTCTCGTTCTGCTGCGCGGGCAGCGTCAGGTCGATGACCGAGAGATGCGTGAACACCGCGATCGACAGCAGGAACGGCACCAGCACCACGATCAGGTTGATGAACGCGGTGATCTCGAGGTGGGCCTGCTCTTTCTTCAGGCGGCGTACGGGCATGACAGGTCTTTCGAGTCGGCTGCGATCGGTGTGGGCGCGGGGCTCAGCTCTTGGCCGCGGCGTGCTCGAGCTTCAGACGCTGCACCAGGTTCAGGAAACTCATCTTCGCAGCCTCGAGGCCGTCGACGATCTCGCTCGTCTTGGCCTGCAGGAAGGAGTGGATGAGCAGGAACGGGATGGCGACCATCAGCGCGAAGGCGGTGTTGTTCATCGCGATCGAGATCGACGCCGACAGCATCTCGGCCTTTTCTGCCGGGTTGACCTGGGCGACGGCCGTGAAGCCCTTGATCAGGCCGATGATGGTGCCGAGCAGGCCGACCAGGGTGATGACGTTGGCGAAGGTCGCGATGTAGTGGGTGCGCTTCTCGAGGCGCGGCACGATCTCCATCATTCCCTCTTCCATCGCGGCATCGAAGTCCTCGCGTCGGCCCGGGCTCTGCATGCGCGTCAGGCCGTAGCTCACGATCTTGCCGACGGCGGCGTCCGACGTCGCCGTCACCGTCTGCACGTCGCGGAACTGACCCTTCTGCAGCATCGGCAGCACCTGTGCCCAGACCTTGCGGTTCTGCGCCCGCGCCTTGGTCAGGAAGATGAAGCGCTCGACGGCGATGGCCACGCCGAGCGCCATGATGGTCGCGCTCGGGAACAGGAAGAGACCGCAGTCCTGGAAGAACTTGATGACGGTGCTGACGGGATCCATGGCTGACTCCGATGAAACGAATGACGGTGAAGCGAAGACGCTGAAATCGATGCCGAGAAAGGCGATGAGGCGATTGGGCCCTGCGCGGGCGCGGACGGGGGTGACGAGGCGTTACTTGGCGGGCGCCGCGGGGGCGGGAACTGCGGAACGCGACACGGCCTGGCCGTCGTAGCGCACCTGGCGCCTGAAGACGTCGCGGTCGAGCGGCGCGAGCGCCTCGTCGAGCACGCTCACCAGCGGCCTTCCCTGGAGGTCGCCCGGGCCGGGCTTTTTCCAGGGCACGATGTAGGTGACCTTGGGCAGTTCGCGATTGCCGATGATCTGGCTGCGGTCGAGCTCGGCCTGGTCCTGCTTCGTCGTAGCCGCGGCGGCGCTCGCGGCAGCGGCAGCCGCGGCTGCCTCCCTGGCGGCACGCGACTGGGCGAGCGACGGCGACGCGACCGCCGTAGCGACGGCGGCAACGACGAGGGCGATGGCGATGGAATGGCGTGACGTCATGGCTTCTCCTGCCGGCTGACCTTGATCGGTGCGGGTTTCCTGTTCTTGAGGTCCGCGACCCATTTGGCGACGGCCGGGTCGCCGTTGGGCGCCAGGCTCATGTAGCGGCCGTAGAGCTCGAGCGCGCGCTGCGGGTCGCCGAGATAGAGGTCGAACAGGATGCCGAGGTTGAGCGTCGCGCCGGCGTAGGCCGGATCGAGCGCGAGCGCCTTCTGGTAGGCGTCGCGCGCCTTCGCGAACTCGCCCTTCTGGCGGTAGGTGATGCCGAGCTGGTTCAGGTAGACCGGCTGGCGCGGGCTGAGCCGCACCGCCGTCTCGAACTCGTTGGCCGCCTCGGCAAGCTTGCCGGCGTGGCGGTAGATGAGGCCCAGGTTGGCGTGCGGGCCGCCGAGCTCGGGACTGGCGTTGGCGAGGGCGCGATAGGCACGCTCCGCCTCCTCGGTGCGGCCGCTGCGCAGTGCCTTGCTGGCGTCGTCGAAGGCGCGCTGGGCGAGCGGATTGACCGGCGTGTCGTAGACCGCCGGCGCCGGCCGCGCAGGTGCCTTGCCCGACGCCGCAGGCGCGGACGACGACCCCGGCGTGACCGCGTCGCGCAGCGCGCTCACGTTCTCGCTCACCGTCGAGCAGCCGGCGAGGCACGCCAGCGCGGCCGCGGCGACCAGAAGCGCGACGCGGGGCGACGCGTCGTTAGCGGATCGCATCGACGACTCCTTCGCTGACTTCGGTCTTGCCGTAGCGGACCGGGCGCAGCTCGCGCAAGGCGTCGAAGCTGCTCTTGACCCACTTGTCGTAGACGCCGCTCGCGGCGCGCTTGGCGTTCAGCTCGTGCAGCTCGGTCGACTTCTCCTCGAACGGAAAGGCCTGCTCCTCGAGCAGCACGTTGTACTGTTCGAGCTCGGCCTTCGAGAGCTTCTTCGGCCGCTCGGAGGCCATCAGTGCCTTGCCGAAATCGCGGTAGACCATCGCGATGCGGTAGGTCGCCGCCGTCGTCACGTCGGCCACGCCGTATTCGGCGGCCACCGAATAGGCCTTCAGCGCCTCTTCCATCTTCGACTTCTTGAGCTTCAACTGGCGCTGGAGCGGCTCGACCAGCTGAACGCTTCGATACGATTCCGCCACTGGCTCGGCCATCGCGAGCGCGGCGGTCGCGCCGAGGTAGCGCGTGCGGTCGGTGCGGGCGGCGCCGCCGCCGAGGTCGGCCTGGTAGATCTCGCGCATCAGCGCCGCTTCACGCGTGGCGTTGCCGCTGTCGTGGGCGAATTTCGCGAGGCGATAGCGGGCCTCGACGGCGTTCTCGAGCGGCTGCGGGAACTGCCCGACGTAGCGCTCGTAGACCTTGGCGGCCGACGGCCTGGCGTTGGCCTTCTCGTAGAGCTCGGCGGCCTGCCAGAGCGCGTCGCGGGCGATCTTCGGATCCTTGTCCGACGCCGCCAGGCGCTCGAACTCGCCGGCCGCGCTCGACCAGCTGCCCTTCTCGAGATAGGCCAGCGCGAGCTTCTTGCTCACTTCGGGCTGGAGCGCATGGTTCGGGAAGCGATGGCGGAAGTCCTCGAGGGTCTTGATCGCGCCGTCCCAGTCCTTCACCGCGATCAGCGCCGCCGCCGAGTCGTACTGCGCGTTGGCGCGCACCGACGAGCCCGGCGCCGTGGCACCGACGCGCGCGAAGGTCGCCGCGGCCTCGCGGGTCTTGCCGCTCGCGCGCGCCTGCTCGGCCTGCTTGTAGATCGCCGCGGCCTGTCGCTCGACGAGGTCGGCGCGGCCCGGATCCTTCTCCGGCGTGAGCTTGAGCGCCTCGGCGTAGGCCTTCTCGGCGACGTCGAAGGTGTGCTTGTCGAACGCCGAGTAGGCGAGCACGGTCCAGGCGACGCGGCGCTGCGCGTCGGCGGCCGGCGGCTGCAGCTCGACGACGCGCTGCGCGAGGGCGGCCGCGGGGTCGGTCTCCTTCAGCGCGTAGAGCTTCTCGGCGGCGTCGGTCAGGACGAGGCCGACGCGCTTGTCGGCCGGGAAGTTCTGCGCGAAGCGCATCGCACTCGCGACGCTTGCCCGCTGCAGCGGCGGCTGCTCGGCGGCCGGCGCCTTCTTGATCTGCGCGGCAATGCCCAGCAGCGCGCCGTAGCCGGCCTCTGCGCTCTTGGGGTGCTTCGGATAGCCGTAGGCGGTCTTCTCGTACTCGACGACGGCTTCGGCGAAGCGGCCGTCGTCGAACAGCAGCTCGGCGAGCAGGAAGTTGCTCTGCGGCGCCGTCGCGTCGTTCGGGAACGAGGCGAGCGACTCGCGGTACCAGCGCACCGCCTCCTGCGAGTCGGCGCTCTGTTTTGTCTTCTGCGCTGTGGCGTGATAGTGGCGCGCCAGCTCGGCGAGGCGCGCCTTCACGATCGGCTGCGCCTTTTCCCAGCCATCCGGGTTGACGCGGCGGAATTCGCTCTCGCGGCCGTAGCGCGCGACGAATTCCTTGCGCGCCTCGATGCCCTGGTTGGTGAAGCCGGTCTTCTCGTAGATCTCGATCACGCGCGCCTGCATCACCGGCGCCTGCGCGTGCAGCGGGTTGCGGCGCGCGAAGGCGTTGAACGCATCGGCCGCGTCCTTCGGCCGCTCCTGCTTGATGTAGAGCTCGCCGAGCTGCTCGTAGATGCGGAACTCATAGCTCTTGCGGGCCGGCGTGGTCATGAACGTCGGCACCGACTCGACGCCCTGCAGGTTGGCCAGGCTGATGCTGACGACGCGAAAGGTGTCCTCGACCAGCTCGTGGTCGGCGCGGCTGAGGTTGGGGATCGAGTCGAGCCCGGCCTCGCCGGCGCGACCTGCGACCTTGAGGTCGAGCACGCCGAGAAAGGACTTCAGGCCGTCGTCGAGCCGACCCTGCTTGTACTGGGACCAGCCGAGCATGTAGAGCGAGCGGTCCTGGAAGGGGCTGGCCTCGGGCGCGGCGAGCACGGTCGCGAACGCCTTCTCGGCGCCGGCGTAGTTCTTCACCGTGAAGAGCAGCTCGCCGCGGCGGAACTGGGCTTCGCTGCCGTAGCGCGTCGCCGGATAGTCCTTGACCAGCCGGTCGAGCGTCTTGTGGGCCGACTCGAGGTCGCCGCTCTGCTCGTAGGCCCGCGCCATCTGGTAGAGGACGCGGTCGTTGTTCGGGTCCTTCGGATAGGTCTTCAGGTAGTCCTGGTAGCGCGTGATCGCCGCCTTGTAGTCGGGCGCGCCGTTCGCGGCACTGGCGGCACCGCTCACGCTCTGCGCGTCGGCGCTGTCCATCTCGAGATCGCCGATCCGGCGCATCGCCTCCGAGCGCTGCGGCGCCGCGGGCGCGATGTCGAGGAACTTGCGGTAGGCGGCGATCGCCTTGGCCTCGTCGACCTTGACGGCCTGGTCCTTGTCGACCTCGACCTTGCGCACGGCGAGCGTGCGCAGCGTCGGCTCGTTGTCGGGCGTGTAGCCGGCGGGACGGAAAAGGCTGCACGCCGACAGCGCGCAAGCCGTCGCGACGGTGGCGAGCGCGAGGCTACGGCTTGGCCGAAGCAGCATGGTCTGCATCCTTCTTGCCGTAGGCACGGTCGTAGAGCTGGGCGAGCGCGAAGCGCGCCTGCGTCGTGTAGGCGGCGATGCGCTGCTGCTGGCCCGAGAGCTCGGCGACGGCGATGTCCTGGGCTTCGAGGCGCTGCTCACGGCCGAGGCCGGCGACGCGCGGGATCATCACGTCGAGCAGCGGGCTGACGGCGGCGATGCGCTGGCCGAAGCGGTCGAAACGTGCCGGCTCCTCGCGCTGCGCGACCGACAGATCCTCGGCGTGGCGCTTGGCCTCGACGAGCTCGGCGTCGACCCGCTCGAGTTCCTTCTTCGCCTCGTAGGCGCGGCTGCCGCGCTCCTGCGCGAGCTGCCACTGCAGCACGCCGCCGACCAGGCGGACGCGGTCCTTCAGCGCGGTGATCTCGGCGGGGGCGTTGGGCGCATCGACGAGCGCTCGCACTTCCTTCAGGCGCACGAGCGCAGCGACCTGCTTCTCGTCGGCGAAGACGACGCCGTCGCCGTCGATCTCGCCCTGCGCGATCTCGCCGCCGATCTTCTCGCGCCGCGCGACCAGGGCGTCGATGCCGATCTGGCGTTGCTGCGCCTGCACGAGCGGGAGCCGATCGGCGAAGGCCTTGCGCCGTGTCGCCAGCATGTCCTGGAAGACGACGAGCTTTTCCTTCCACTCGGCGAGGTTCTTCTGCAGGAAGCGGATGTCGCGGTAGTTCTTGAGCGCCTCCTGGAACTCGTGCTGGGCCAGCACCTGCGCGAGGTGGCGGGCGTGCGGCATGTCGGGCAGGTCGCTGATCTTCCAGAACCAGCCCATCTCCTCGCCCGGGTTCTGCTCGACCAGACTGTCGATCAGCCTGCCGTCGCGGATTGCCCGGATCGAGCGCTCGAGGTCGGCGTTCTCGCGCTCGAACGCGGCGATCGCGCCTTCGTAGCGCTCGGCCGACTGGCCGTAGGCGCCGAGCTCGGCATAGGCGTAGGGCACGGCGATCTGCGCCTCGAGCACGGCGGTGTCGCCGAACTCGCGCTGGGCGAGCTCCATCCACGGCACGAGCGCGAGCTTGGGATCCTTCTGCGCGTCGGCGGCCCAGCCGAAGCCGAGCAGTGCCTTGTTCGACTGCAGGCTCTGCAGGCGCACGCGCTCGAGATACGTGCGCGCCTCCTTCGGCCGGTTCTCCGACAGGGCCGAGAAGCCGAGCGCCACGTTGGCACGGTCGCGCAGGCTGCGGTACTCCTCGTTGGCTGCCGATTCCTTGCCGAGATCGTCGAGCAACTCGGTGCCCTTCTTGCTGCCGCCCGACTTGAGGAGCGCGATGCCGAGGTTGTAGCGGACGTAGCGCGAGCCCGGCCCCTTGAGCCTCACGCCCTTCAGCGCGTCGGCCGCGGCGGCGTAGTCCTGCCGGGCCATCAGCAGGTTCGCCTGGAGCAGCGCGCGCTCTTCCTCGAGGCTC
>JBBSBZ010000089.1:0-12087 GCA_038250795.1 Burkholderiales bacterium
CGCCCAGGCAGCCCTTCTGCTCTCCAACGCGACGGTCGTGCGGCTCGACCAGGGCACCACGGTGACCCTGTCGCCCCCAGCCGGCGCTCGCCCGGCCCTGCTGAACGTGGTCTCGGGTGCGATCTACGTCATCAGTCGGACGCCTCGACCGTTTCGGGTCAGAACGCCCTTCATCAACGCCAACGTGGAAGGAACTGAATTTCTTGTTGAAGCACGGCGAGGAGGCGTTGTCAACGACGCGCGATGTGCACGAGAGCCGGACGGCGGGAAATCGATATCGGAAGTCGATCGAGTGACCGTCTTTGAGGGGCGGGTACGAACGACGAATGATTCCGAGACCATCACGGTGACACTCGAAGCCGGGGAAACGGCAGTCGCAACTGCATCGACCGGGCCGACGCGCGCTCTGATTGCCCGCCCCCGGGACGCCGTAGTCTGGACTCTGTACGTCCCATCAGTCATCGCCCCCTCCCGGGCCTATCCCGACGTCGTTGACTGCGCCGCGCGACTGGTCGCTCTCGGCGGTCTGGTTGAGGCAAAGCGCCGCCTCGAGAACGCCCTCGTCGGAACATCGGCTCTGGTCGCCGCGGATGCCAGCGTCGCCAATGCCCTCCTTGCGACCATTGCCGTCGCTGAAAACGAGACAGCTAAGGCGCGGCGACTTGCCGAGCTCGCGGTCGTGCAGGACCCCGGCGCAGCCGAGTCGTGGATCGCTCTTTCGTACGTGCAACAAGCGAATTTTCAAATCCATGGAGCAGTCGACAGCGTATCCAGGGCCGTCGCGATTGCGCCTGACGCCGACAAGCTGGCTCGACTCGCCGAGCTTCAAATGGCCACGGGCGACGTTGATGCGGCCCTCCTGTCCGCGAGTGAGGCGTCACGGTTGAATCCTCGCCTGGCGCGAGCCGCGGCCGTTCTCGGCTTCGTGCATCTCGCGAGGATCGAGACGCGCCTGGCCAAGGAGGCCTTCGTCCAGTCGATCCGAATCGATAACGCCGATCCACTTCCGAGGCTTGGCCTCGGATTGGCGAAGATCCGAGAAGGCGACCTGCCCGCAGGTCGGGAAGAGATCGAAATCGCCGCGGCGCTCGATACAGAAAGTTCTCTGGTCCGCAGCTACCTCGGCAAAGCCTATTCCGAGGAACATCGCGATCGGCTTGCGGAGACCCAACTGGATCTCGCAAAGAACCTTGATCCACACGATCCGACCCCATGGTTCTACGACGCCATTCTTGCCCAAGCTGGCAACAGGCCTGCGGCATCGCTGGAGAACCTTCAGAAATCGATCGCGTTGAACGACAATCGGGCGGTCTACCGATCCCGGCTCCTCCTCGATCAGGATCAGGCGGCACGCATGGTCAGTCTTGCACGCACTTATCGCATGCTCGGATTCGACCAGCTGGGGTTACTGGAAGCGGTGAAGTCGCTGAGTCTCGACCCGGGCGAGTCGTCTGCGCATCGCTTTCTCGCCGATGCCTACTCAGGGCAGGTGAGGTCGGAAGCTGCGCGTGTGGGCGAACTCTTCCAATCGCAACTCAGGCAACCGTTGGGCCTGAACACCATTCCTCCGCATCTGTCGGCGGACCGGGGGCAGCTTGTCGAGGCCGTCGGTCCAGTGCAAGCCAGCGCGCAGGAATTCACTCCTCTGTTCAATCGCGACCAAGTCGTCGTTCGACTTGACGGGGTCGCCGGCAACCTTCAAACGGCTGGCGGACAAGCCTTTGTATCTGGCCTCTTTGACCGTTTCGCCTACAGCCTCGGTCAGTATCACTACGAGACCGATGGCATGCGGCCGAACAACGACTACAGACGCGACATCTACACGGCGTTTGCACAGGTGGCGGCGACGCCAAGTCTTCGCTTGCAAGCCGAAGTGCGTAGTGATCATTCGCGCCAAGGAGACCTTTCGACGCGCTTTGATCCTGAAGATTTCAGCAGGAATCTTCGCGACGAGCAGCGTCGTGAAAGCACACGCGCGGGTGGCCTCTTCACGATCGATCGCGATTCGAGCGTCGTCGCCTCAGTCTTGTACGGAACCTCGCTCGAAAAAATCTTTTCCAAGACCGCTCCGATCGACGCGTTTCTGGACCGAGAGGAATTGACGGCCGTTGAGTTGCAATATGTCTTCAAGGCCCGCACATTCCACGTCACCACAGGCATATCGCTGTTCCGCAACGGCGTAGTGCTCGAAGACTCGAGCGGTCAATACAGGGACGACGAAAAAGGACGAAGTCTTTATGCCCTTGCAGTTTTCACACGCGCGCCTTGGGGTGTGAAGCCGCAATTGGGAGTCAGCTTCGACGTTTTCGATCGGGGAGGCATTCGTGTCTCTCGGACTGACCCGAAATTGGGACTTCTTTGGGAGATTGGGGACACGACCATCCGAGCAGCCGTCTACGGAACGATCAAGCGGAGCTTTGACGCCAATCAGACGCTGCAGCCGTCGCAGGTCCTCGGCTTCAACCAATATTTCGATGACCCAAACGGCACCCTTGCTCGGGGAAAGGGTGTGGCCCTGCACCATCGCTTGACGTCTGAGATGTTCGCTGGCGTCGAGTGGACGTCCCGTCGCTCGGAGGTGCCCGTTTTCCCGGGGGATCCGTATTCGATCTGGTCCGAGCGCTTCGCCAAGGCGTACCTATACCGGGTTGTCGACAAGAACTGGGCGACCACCGCCGAATTTCAGTTCGAACGCCTGACGCGGCCCCCCGACAATCCCGGCAACGAAGCTTTCACCCTCGTGCGCACGGTTCTTGCACCGGTCTCGGTTCGGTTCAACTCGAGCAGCGGCTGGTCTTCCGCGCTGCAGGTAACTTTCGTGAAGCAGAACGTCCGCTCCGTCACTCTGGCGGATGAATTGGTCGATGGTCACTCGCGATTCGCGGTTGTCGACGTCAGTGTCGCTCACCAATTGCCCCGTCGCGCGGGAACCGTTTCAATCGAGGCGAAGAATCTTTTAGGCCGTCGCTTCAACTACCAGGAGGTTGATGCGTTTTCAGCGCCGCGATTTGGTCGACGGGCGTTGCTCGTACGCCTCTCCGCCGTGTTCTAGCGTTCGCGCCCGCTTATTGGCGCCCACCGTCCCCGAGAAGAGGAACTGCAATGCCTAGCATCACTGCCGCCTTGGCTGTCTACATTGGTCCCATGGGTGAGATCGTCGCCGTCGAGAGAGTCGACGGGACGCGGACCATTGAGGCAGACCAGCTGTCCGCCCCTCCCGCTTCGAGACTTCCCGATCAGGCGGCACTCAGCGTTGAGGTGCGAGTCGACCTGTTGTATCCCGGAGACCCTTGCGGAAAGGGCCATGAGTACTCCGCGAGGCGGACCTGCTATGACCAGTCTGGTCGAGCGATCAAGTGCTTCTGAGCGAGTGAAATCTCCCCGCGCGCTGAGCGCCGGGGAGTTGGCCGAACACCGCCGCCGGCTTCAGCGCGGGTTCGGAAGAATTCGCTGAAGAATTGAAAACGCCGCATTATTCGTTGCCGCATTGATGGCACGTGAATTCCCTTGTGCCCAGCGCTTGGCGGCTTGTAGGTTCTGGTCGATGTCTTCTCGGGTGCGTGGAATCGCGACGGGACGCTTTGGCTTTCGTTCCTGAGCGGCGGCAAACGACAGGATCAAGGTCTCTTTGCTCGTGCGCACATAGTCGGCGAGGGGACTCGACAGTCCCGGACCGACGAAATGGCTCAGCGTCCAATTCGGTCCAGCACTCAGCCCGTAGATCAGCGTGAAGTCGATCGTGGTCCCGAACCCTGGGACAGTGGACGTCGTTCCAATCGGTGTAGTTGAGATTTGGTCGTCTTCTGCGAGCGGAAACATGAAGGCTTGACTCCGTGCATGCAACAAGCCCTGCGCGACGATGTCTGCGATTCCGAGGTCGCCACGGATGCCGCCCTCGCGTTGCGCGTTGTCGTCGCAGTACTTGTCGAATGCAGACTCTAGAGAGTTCTCTCCCCTTTTGAGGGAGAAATCCGGGTTCCCGTCTGGATCCAGATCGAGCACGAAGGTCTGGGTAACCAGACGATGGCCACCGTTCCTATATTGAGGACCGATGTCGATCTGCCGGCTGCGTGCGGAATCAAGGGGATTGATGAAACTCAAGGAGGGACTCAAATTCCCATCGTCACTGACTTCCAGGGTTAGAACGACGTAGACCGCGTATTGCATCTTCCATAGGTCAGCGAATTTGGCATCGGCGCCAGTCTTGCGCAGCATCCAGATCTCACACTGGACGTGCGAAATGACGTCCGAGGCCGTGGGAATGGGGCCGAACGCCTTCAACGTCTTTGCGTCCGGTGCATTCGCCGACGCAAAACCGGGTGGCCCGTAAAACGAAGGCAGGGAATGACAGCCCTGGAGAAGTCCGCATACAAGCAGGATGACCCCGAGGGCGTTGCTGGATGCAGTTGGAATCAAAAGACCCCTCCCTCGCCATCTCATGGATCGTCTTGTTGACGAGACCTTGCTACTCGGGCTTGTGCAGACCCAGGATGACCGGCGCAGTATTTCATCGATGCTGACCTTCTACAAGCGGCCAGCGCCGTTCACGAAATTCACCACGGCGGCGGGTCGTCGGCGCCCACGATGAAGTGCCTTAGTCCGTGAGGGCGCGGGTGCCGACGCCATCGTCCTGACCGACCGTCGCATGGAGCGCTTGCACACTTTTGCGTACTGGGGATGGCGCGCGAGCTTTAACACGCTTCAGAGCGCAGAGCCGGCGAACGGGCCACAGGAACAGCGGCCGCAGCCCCTTAGGTTTGATGCGACTTGTGCCCGCCCGGCCTCTCGTCATGTCCTACGCATCCGCCATCAAGCTCTCCAGCTTGAACGCCCCGCAGACGAGCTTGCGGGGGTCCGACGCCCGCGGGCCGATCAGATCCTAGCGTTGGCGGTGTCGCCACGTCTTTCGCGCAGGAGTCGCCGCCGGGTGATTGGACCTGGCGGATGTCGTCCGACCGCGGCAGGAGATGAACGTGTCCCTCGCGAACCTCGTCATCTTCCGCACCGCCGATCGCATGACCGGCGCGCTGCTGGATCGCGCCGCCTGATCGCGGCTCAAGCGCCCTCGAACTCCTCCAGCACATTGGCCGCGTTCACGCCCAGCTCGTCGGCCGCGTAGCCACCTTCCAACACGAAGATCGTCGGCAGGCCCATCCGCGCCAACCGCGCGCCCACTCGGAAATAGTCGTCCGTCGCGAGCGCGAACGTCGAGATCGGATCGCCTGCGAAGGTGTCGAGGCCGAGCGACACGACCAGGGCATCCGCGCGGTGCCGCTCGATCCGCGCGCACGCCACGTCGAGCGCCGCGAACCACGCGTCCGTCGTCGAGCGTGCCGGCAATGGCAGATTGAGGTTGAAGCCCTCGCCCGCGCCGAGGCCGGTCTCGTCGGCGTGGCCCAGGTAAAACGGGTACTCGGTCAGCGGATCGCCGTGGACGCTGGCGAAGAGCACGTCGGCGCGCTCGTAGAAGATGCTCTGCGTGCCGTTGCCGTGGTGATAGTCGACGTCGAGGATCGCGACCCGCGCGCTGCCGGCGTCGAGCAGGCCTTGCGCGGCGACCGCCGCGTTGCTGAGGAAGCAGTAGCCGCCCATGAAGTCGGCGCCGGCGTGGTGGCCGGGCGGGCGCGTCGCGCAGAACACCGCGCGCGCGCCGGCCGAGACGAGCGCGGCGGCGCTCGCCGCCGCGTCGGCACCCGCCTTCGCCGCGGCCCAGGTGCCAGCGACGAGCGGGCTGCCGTTGTCCATCGAGTACAGGCCCAGCCGCGCCGTGAAGTTGCGCGGCTCGCGGTCGCTGCGCAGGGTGCGCACCGGCCACACCGACGGAAACGGCTGAACCGCCGCGTTGGCGGGGTCGAGCGCGACCCACTGCGACCACGCGCTCTCCAGAAACGCGAGGTAGCGCGAGGTGTGGACCCGCGCCAGCAAGGCGCGGCTGTCGACTTCCGGCGGTCGGATCTCGTGGCCCCGCGCGACGAGCTCGTCGAGCACGACCTCGGCCCGCTTCGGCGACTCGAAGCATGGCACGCGATCGCCGCGAAAGATCTCGAATTCCGGCGCATGCAGCGCGTGCTCGGGAGCGGAGAAGGCAATCATGGGCGCGATCTTGCCTCGTGCGCCGAAAGCCGTTGCGCCGTCGGGCGGCACGGTCCGCTCACTACACTGCGGCTCCGCCTGCCCCGCCATGAACCTCCCCACCCTTCGTCAACGTCTGCGCGCCCTCGGTGCGAGGCCGGTGCACGAGGCGCGCGTGCTGCGCCAGTGGGCGCGCGCCGAGTCGCAGGCCGACGGGCGACGTCGACCCGAAGACTTCCTGCCCCTCGCGCTGCGCAATGCGATGCCGGAGATCGAGGCCGAGCTGCGCTCGCTGGCCGTGCTGCGTTCCGAGCATCCCGCCGCCGACGGTTCGCGCCGCCTGCTCGTCGGCCTCGCCGACGGGCGCACGGTCGAGTCGGTGCTGCTGCCGCGCGGCGGGCTGTGCGTGTCGAGCCAGGTGGGCTGCGCGGTCGGCTGCGTGTTCTGCATGACCGGCATCGGTGGCCTCGAGCGCCAGCTCGGCAGCGCGGAGATCGTCGCCCAGGTCGCGCTCGCGCGCAGCCTCCGGGCCGTGACGAAGGTCGTCTTCATGGGGATGGGCGAGCCGGCGCACAACCTCGACGCCGTGATCGACGCGATCGACCTGCTCGGCACGGGCGGCGGCATCGGCCACAAGCAGCTGGTGGTGTCGACGGTGGGCGATCGGCGCCTGTTCGAGCGGCTGGGCCAGGGTGGCGTGAAGCCGGCGCTGGCGCTGTCGCTGCACAGCACCGACGCGGCGCTGCGAGCGCGGTTGCTTCCTCGTGCCCCGGGGATCGCGCCCGACGAGCTGGTGGCGCTGGGCGACGGCTACGCGCGCGCGACGGGCTATCCGATGCAGGTGCAGTGGACGCTGATCGAAGGCGTCAACGACACGGCCGAAGAGATCGAAGGCCTCGTGCGGCTGCTCGCGGGCCGGCACGCGGTGCTGAACCTGATCCCCTACAACACCGTCGACGGGCTGGTCTTCGCGCGGCCCGCGGCCGAGAAGGCAGAGGCCATGGCCCGTGAGCTGCATCGGCGCGGCGTGCTCACCAAGCTGCGCCAATCCGCCGGTCAGGACGTGGAGGCGGGCTGCGGCCAGCTGCGTGCGCGGCACGAGCGGATGGGCGGCTCGCGCCGCATCGACGTCGTTCCTGCCTGAAAGGCGGAGCTGGCGCGCGGGTCCGTCACCCTCGATCCCGTGTGGCGGTGCGGCGCGCGATCCATTGATCGAGCAGCCTGCCGCGGCGGGTTCGCGCCTCGACGGGGAGCCTGTTCGCATCCGGGGGCGCTCTAGTCGCCCCGGGCGCCCTTCGCATTGATCGCCGTCAATGTCATAGCATGCGAAGCTTCGGACAATGCGGGGATTCAGAACCATCCAATGCCGGCCAAGGAAACTTTCAACGACCACGTGGTGCGCCTCTTTCTCCTGGCGTCGGCCGTTTGGGGAATCATCGGCATGCTGGTCGGCATGTACCTGGCCGCGGAACTGGCCTGGCCGTTCTGGAACTTCGACATCCCCTTCCTCACGTTCAGCAAGCTGCGCCCGGACCACACGTTCGGCGTGATCTTCGCGTTCGGCGGCTCCGCCCTGATGGGCACCTGCTACTACTCGGTGCAGCGCACCACGCACGCACGACTGGCGTGGGGCCGGCTCGCCGAGTTCACGTTCTGGGGCTGGCAGGCGATCTGCGTGATGGCGATGGTCTCGATGCCGCTCGGCCTCACGCAGAGCAAGGAATACGCCGAGCCCGAGTGGTGGATCGACATCTTCATCGCCGTCGTCTGGGTCAGCTTCGGAGCGGTTTTCTTCGCCACGCTCGCGCGTCGGCGCATCCAGCACATCTACGTCTCGAACTGGTACTACGGCGCCTTCATCATCGCCGTCGGGCTGCTGCACATCGTCAACAACCTCGCCATCCCGGTGTCGATGTTCAAGTCGTACCCGATCTACTCGGGCGCCGTCGATGCGATGGTGCAGTGGTGGTACGGCCACAACGCGGTGGCCTTCTTCCTCACCGCGGGCTTCCTCGGGATGATGTATTACTTCGTGCCGCGCCAGGCCCAGCAGCCGCTCTGGAGCTACCGCTTCTCGATCGTCAACTTCTGGGCCCTGATCTCGATCTACATGTGGGCCGGCTCGCACCATCTGATGTACACGGCGCTGCCGGACTGGGTGCAGTCGGTGGGCATGGCGTTCTCGCTGGTGCTGCTCATGCCGAGCTGGGGTTCGGCCGCGAACGGCCTGTTCACGTTCAACGGTTCGTGGCACCGCGTCAAGCGCGATCCCGCGGCCAAGTTCATGGTGATGGCGCTCGTGTTCTACGCCGCGGCCACGTTCGAGGGCTCGATGATGGCGATCAAGACCGTCAACTCGGTGTCGCACTACACCGACTGGACGATCGCCCACGTGCATGCGGGCTCCCTCGGCTGGGTGGCCATGATCACGATCGGCTCGCTCTACGCGATGGCACCGCGCGCGCTCGGCCGGCCGGCCATGCATTCACACCAGGGCATGGAGATCCACTTCTGGCTGCACCTGTCGGGAACGCTCGTCTACGTGGCCTCGATGTGGCTCGCCGGCGTGACCGAGGGCACGATGTGGCGCGCGACCCGTCCCGACGGCTCCCTGATGTATTCGTTCATCGACAGCCTGATCGCGATCAAGCCGCTGTACATCTTCCGCTGGTTCGGCGGCGTGCTGATCTGGCTCGGCATGTGGGTGATGGCCTGGAACCTCTGGTTCACCGCCGCAGACGCGCGCGCGCACATCATCGTGCCCGTTCCGGTGCCCATTCCCGAGCCCGTTCCCGACCAGCTGCCGCCACCGCTGCCGGCGGCGGCCTGAGAAGCGCGCCATGGCGTACCGCCACTTCGAGTTCATCGAGAAGCACATCTGGCTGCTGGGGATCCTGATCGCGATCATGGTCTCGCTCGGCGGCCTGGCCGAGATCACGCCGCTGTTCATGGAAGCGAACAAGGTGCAGCCTGCCGATGGCGTGAAGCCCTACGCGCCGCTGCGCCTGGCCGGACGCGACATCTACGTGCGCGAAGGCTGCTATCTCTGTCACTCGCAGATGATCCGCGCGCTGCGCTTCGAGACGCAGCGCTACGGCCCCTATTCGACCGCCTCCGAATCGGTGTACGACCGGCCGTTCCAGTGGGGCTCCAAGCGCACCGGCCCGGATCTCGCGCGGGTCGGCGCCAAGTACTCCGACGAGTGGCAGCGCCTTCACCTGACGAGCCCGCGCCAGGTCGTGCCGGAGTCCAACATGCCCGACTATCCCTGGCTCGCCAGGGCCACGATCGACGGGACGGACGTGCAGGCGCGCATGCGCGTGCTGCGCTGGCTCGGCGACCCCTACAGCGACGCCGACATCGCTGCGGCGCCGAAGGAGGTCGCCGGCAAGACCGAGCTCGATGCGCTTGTCGCGTACCTGCAGGGTCTGGGCATCGCCAACGAACCGCACGCCGGCGAAGCGGCCGCAGCGGCGGCCTCGGCAGGAGGCATGCGGTGAATCCGGTCTGGGGCCCGATCGCCGGCGCCTTCATCGTGGTCATGATGCTGGTCTTCATCGGCATCTGGATCTGGGCCTGGCTGCCCCATCACAAGCGCGATTTCGCAGAGCTGGCACGGTTGCCGATGCAGGACGAGGACGACGAACCCGACACCGCCCGCGGAGGCCGCCCATGAGCGATTTCTGGTCTTCGTGGGTGATCGTGCTCATCGTGTTCAACCTCGGTTTGTCGTTCCTGCTCTTCCTCTGGGCGCCGCATGCGAAGGTTCCGACGCTGGAGGACGGCACGACGGGGCATATCTGGGCCAACGGCGCCATCCGCGAGGGCATGCACCGGCTGCCAATGTGGTGGATCGTGCTGTCCTTGCTCATGTTCGTCAGCGCCTTCGTCTACCTGGCGCTGTACCCGGGCTTCGGCAACTTCGCCGGCCGTCTGGGATGGACTTCGCACGAGCAGCTGGCCAGCGACACGGCCGCCAACCAGCAGCTTCAGCAGGGCGAATTGCAGCGCTTCGCCCAGCTTCCGGTCGAGCAGCTCGCCCGTGATCCCAAGGCGCTGGCCAGGGGCGGCGTGCTCTTTGCCGACAACTGCGCGGCCTGCCACGGCAGCTCGGGCCGCGGCAACACGCAGCTCGGCGCCGCCGACCTCGCCGACAGCGACTGGCTCTACGGCGGCGACGGCCAGGCCATCCTCACCACCATCCTCGAGGGGCGACGCGGCGTCATGCCGGCCTGGGGCGAGGCACTGGGCGAAGACGGCGTCGACAAGGTCGCCGCCTACGTGCTGAGCCTTTCCTGGGGCCGGCCGCACAACGTCGCCGATCTCGTCAAGGTGGATGCAGGCCGGAAGCTGTTCTCGACCTGCGCCGCGTGTCACGGCCCCGACGGCAAGGGCAATCACGCACTCGGAGCCCCGAATCTCACCGATTCGATCTGGCTCTACGGCGGCGCGCCGGAGGCCGTGATGGAGAGCATCCGCCACGGCCGCAACGGCAACATGCCGGCCTGGCGCGCCCGTCTGGGCGAAGACAATGCGCGGGTGCTCGCTGCCTATGTCTATTCCCTCTCGCACGACCCTCTCGCCAGCCGATGAAGAGGCGGTTCGCGACCTTCGCGGGGCCTGGTATCGCCAGCCCATCGTCTGGCTGGGCAGTGCGGTCTTCGCCGCGTCGATCGCGGGCTGCGTCTGGCTGATCGTCGTCGCTGAGCGCAACGTCGACCCGCCCTTGCCGGTCGACGGCCTGCAGATCCTGAAGGTGCCGCTGACGCGAACGCCGCCCGTCCCGCCGGCGTCATCGCCATGAGCGCGCCGGCCCTGTCCTGCTGGCACTGCGGCGAGAGCCTGCCTGGCGATCCGCCGCAGGCCGTGGTCTCGGGCGCTTCGCATCCCGTGTGCTGCCAGGGCTGCCGTGCGGCGGCCGAATGGATCGGCCAGCTCGGCCTGGCCGACTACTACCGCCTGCGCAGCGCCACGGCGCCGCGCGCTCCCGACCTCGTCCAGGCGAATCGAAGCGCGGACGCATGGCAGCGTCCGGAGCTGGCACGCCATGCGGTGCGAACCCTCCCGAGCGGCCAGAGCGAAGCCCTCCTTCTGGTCGACGGCATCCGCTGCACCGCCTGCGTCTGGCTGATCGAGCGTGCGCTGGGCGCCGTGGGCGGCGTCGATTCGGTGCAGGTCAACGCCGTCGCGCAACGGGCGCGCATCGTCTGGGACGCGCGGCGCACGACCTTGTCGTCGATCCTGCAGGCACTGGCCCGCACCGGCTATTCGGCACTGCCGCTGGATGCCGCCGGCCTCGACGATTCGCGCCGTCGTGAAGGGCGCGCCGCCCTCAAGCGCCTGGCCGTCGCCGGGTTCGGCACGATGCAGGCGATGATGTTCGCCAGTGCCCTCTATCTCGGCGACGTCGCCACGATGGACCCGTCGACGCGCGAGCTGATGCGCTGGCTCGGCCTGCTCGTCGCCACGCCCGTGGTGTTCTATTCGGCGCGGCCCTTCTTCCAGGGCGCATGGCGCGCATTGAAGGCGCGCACCCTCGGCATGGACGTGCCGGTCGCGATCGCCGTGGCGCTGATCTATGGGGCGAGCGTCGTGCAGGCGCTGCGCGGCGGCGGCGAGGTGTATTTCGATTCGGTGTCGATGTTCGTCCTCTTCCTGCTCTCGGGCCGCTACCTCGAGCTGCGCGCGCGTCATCGCGCCGGCCATCTTGCCGATGCGATGGCGCGGCTGGCGCCCGCGTTCGCCGACCGCTACGGCAGCGATGGTGCCCTGGAGCGTGTCGGCGCGCCGGAGCTCGCGCCCGGCGACCGCGTGCACGTCGCCCAGGGCATGCGCGTGCCCGCCGACGGCGTGCTCGACAGCGCCGACTGCCGGGTCGACGAGGCGCTGCTGTCGGGCGAGTCGGTGCCGCTGCGCAAGCGCCGCGGCGACGCCTTGACCGGCGGCAGCATGGTGATCGAAGGTCCGGCGATCCTCGTGGTGCAGCGCGTAGGCGCCGACACCGCGCTCTCCGCC
>JBBSBZ010000090.1:0-12008 GCA_038250795.1 Burkholderiales bacterium
GGCGCCGGTCGAGCGCACTTCGGTGCGGACCCTGCCGAGCGAACCGTCCTCCAGCTCGTGGACATGGATCGGCGCGATCGGCTTGGTGAAGCTCGGCCAGCCGCAGTGCGACTCGAACTTGTCGGACGAGGCGAACAGCGGTTCGCCCGAGACGATGTCGACGTAGATGCCGGGCTCCTCGTTGCCGAGCAGCTCGCCCGTGCCGGGCGCCTCGGTGCCGCTCTGCTGCGTGATGCGGTACTGCTCGCGAGTCAGCTTGGCGAGCGCTTCGGGGGTCTTTCGATACTCGGGCATGGGTCTCTCTTTTCCGGGGTGCGTTGGGCGGTGGACGCGAAGCTCGAACCTGGGGACGGAGCAGCTTAACGAAATCCATGCCAGTCCGGCGCTCGAGGCCGGATGGCCATGAGCACGGTGGTCGTGTCGCCCGGGCGGGAACTTACCGCGGCGGCTCGGACGGCCGCGTGATCGCCTCGCCCGGGCCGCCGGTCGGCAGGGCCCGGGCGCATCGCCGCCTCAGCTGCAGCGCAGCTGCATCGATTCGATCCGGCCGCCGAAGCCGAGCTTTTCGACCAGGCCGGGCTCGCGCGTGCCGGGGCCGAAGCCGACCGAGCGCGCCGACAAAAACTGCTTCTGATAAAGCACGAGGGTTGCGCGAGGCCCGGTGGCGACGCTCTTGATGTCGCGCTTCAGCTGCTTCGAGGCGCCCTTGTCGAGGGTCTGCAACTCGGCCGGGCCGACGAGGGTGAGCGAGCTGCCGTCGAAATTGCGCTCGTCGAAGAACGTCGCCCAGCAGCCGGAAGCCACCTGATCGGCCGCGCCGGCGCCGGGCAGCAGGACGACGGCGGTGTCGACCTGGGGAGCGGAGCCGTAAGCCGACCCGCCCATCGGCGAATGCATCGAGGAGCAGGCGGCCAGCGCGGTCGTGGCCAGGGCGAGTACGGTCAGTCTCAGCTTCATCGTAATTCCTTGGAGTGGGTAGGTGTCCGGCACTGGCGATCGGCGTGCCCGGTTGCCGGAATCCGGTTCAATTCGGCCGCCGCCGCGCCGATAGAGCGGGGTAATGCCGGCCGCCTCTTCCGCCACCCTCCAGCCCGTCGGGCGGCCGTTCGGCCGCTTCGAGCTGCGCCGGGTGCTGGGCGAAGGCGCGCAGGCGACGGTCTGGCTCGGCTTCGACCAGCGCCTCGAGCGCGAGGTCGCGATCAAGCTGATGCGCTCCGACGCGTCGGTCGACCCGGTGGCCGTCGGCGAGTGGCTGCGCGAGGCGAGGAGCGTCAGCCGCCTGACCCATTCCAACATCGTGCCGGTGTTCGAGGCCGACGTCTTCGAGCGCCAGCCCTACCTGGTGTTCGAGTACGTCTCCGGGCCGACCCTGGCCCAGCTCGTCAAGTCGCGGGGCGCCTTGCCCGCGCACGAGGCCGTCGGTCTGATGCTGGGCGTGCTCGATGCGCTCCAGGCCGCGCACGCCGCCGGCGTCGTCCACCGCGACCTCAAGCCCTCGAACGTGCTTGTCGGATCGACCGGCCGCGCCCGGGTGATGGACTTCGGCATCGCCGGACGCCTGCACGACCCGAGCGGCTGCGGCGAGATCGTCGGCACGCCGGGCTACATGTCGCCGGAGGCGACGCGGGGCAGCCTGCCGACCGCGGCGATGGACCTGTTCTCGGTCGGCGTCATGCTGGCCGAGTTGCTGAGCGGGGAAAGGCTGGTCGCCGAGCGGGACGCGCACCAGGCGATGCGCCGCGTCGCGAACGAAGACCTGCCGTTGCCGGCGAACCTCTCGTCCGAGGTCGACGACGTGCTGCGCCGCGTGCTCCGCAAGGCGCTCGAGCGCGACCCCGAGCGCCGCTGGCAGAACGTGGCCGAGCTGCGCGTCGCCTTGCAGGACTGGCTCGCGCCGGCCGCCCCGGCCGGCGATGCTGCGCCGTCGGGCGGTGGCGCCGGCAGCGGCACGCTCGACTTCCTGCTGCGGCGGATGCGCCACAAGAGCGACTTCCCGGCGCTCTCCGACTCGGTCGCGCGCATCCAGCAGGTCGCCAACTCGGAGAGCAAGAACACCTCCGCCCTCTCGGGCGAGATCCTGAAGGACGTCGCCCTCACCAACAAGCTGCTGCGCCTCGTCAACACGGCGGGCTACACCACCACGGCCGGCGGCATCAGCACGATCTCGCGCGCGGTGGCGCTGGTGGGCTTCAACAACATCCGCAACATGGCGCTCAGCCTGGTCTTGCTCGAGCACATGCACGACAAGGCCCATGCCGCACACCTGAAGGAGGAGTTCCTGCGCTCGCTCATGGCCGGGATGCTCGCAAGCGAGCTCGGCACGACCGTGCCGGGGAGCGAGGAGGCCTACCTCGGCGCCCTGTTCCAGAACCTCGGCCGGCTGCTGACCGCGTTCTACTTTCCGGAAGAGGCGCGCCAGGTCCGCGGCATCGTCTCGGCAGGCGGCCCGCCCGGCGCGAGCCCGGTCAGCGACACGGTCGCCTCGCTGCGCGTTCTCGGCCTCAGCTTCGAGGCCCTCGGCCTGGGCGTCGCCCAGTCCTGGGGGCTGCCGGAAAGCCTGCAGGCCTGCATGCGAACACCCTCGGGCGATCCGCCGGCGCGGCCTCCCGCCGACAGCTCCGATCGGCTGCGCTGGCTCACCTGCACCGCCAACCGGATCGCCGACGCGCTGCTTCACGCCGAGCCCGAGCAGGCGAAGGCCGTGGTCGCCGCGATTGCCCGCCGCCACGCCAAGGCGCTCGGCCTCAGCCCGGAGCAGATCGAGGCGGCGTCGACCTCGGCGCGCGAGAAGCTGTCGCAGGCCGTCGACGCCATGAACCTTCAGGTGCCGAAGCAGTCCCCGGCGCGGCGGCTGTTCGCGCCGGCACGCGCGGCGGCGCCTTCGACCGAGCTCGATTTCGACCTGCCGACGCTGCGCGAGGAAGCGACCCGCCCCGACCGCTCGCCCGGCGCCGCCGGACAGACCGTCCGGCAGGCGCGTGCGGCAGACGGCAGCCTGCGCCTGGTGTCGCCGGCAGCCGACGCTCCTCCGGCCGAGGACCCGTGCACCGTGCTCACCGCCGGCATCGAGGACATCACGACGGCGCTGATCGACAACTCCAGGCTCGACGACGTGCTGCGCATGATCCTCGAGACGATGTATCGCGCGCTGGCCTTCCGCCACGTCGTCTTCTGCCTGCGCGACGTGAGGAGCGGCGCGCTGACCGGGCGCTTCGGTTTCGGCGACGGCGTCGAGGCCGTCACGGCCTCCTTCAAGGTGCCGCTGAAGGGATCGGCCGACCTCTTCTCGGCGGTCTGCGCCAAGGGCGCCGACGTGTTCATCGCCGACAGCCGCGTCGCGACGATCGCCTCGCGGCTGCCGCCCTGGTACGCGCAGCGGGTGAACGCGCCGGCTTTCCTGCTGCTGCCGGTCGTCCTCAAGAGCGCGCCGCTCGGGCTGATCTACGCCGACCGCGACCAGAGCGGCGCCAGCCACCTCGGCGAGCGCGAGCTCTCGCTCCTGCGCACGTTGCGCAACCAGGCCCTGATGGCGTTCAAGCAGGCCGGCTGAGGGCCGCGCCCGATCAAGCCGAGCGGGCGCGCCTGGCCTCGTAGGCCTTCAGGTGCGCGTAGGCCGCGCGCAGGAGCGACACGTGTGACGGATCGGCGTGCCTGTCGTGCGCGATCAGGTCGCCCAGGACGTGGTCGGCCTCGACCGGCGCGCCGCGCTCGATGTCCTTCAGCATCGACGCCGAGATCGGCGATCCCGGCGCGGTGAGCGCGTTGCGCGCGCGCTCGATCGCCCCGGAGCGGGGCTCGAAGTCGTTCGCCGCGGCGATCGCCCGGCATTCGTCGATCAGCGCGAGCACGAGCGGTGCCCCGCCGCCGGCGACGATGTCGCCCACCGTCGCGCGCATCAGGCAGGTGATGCCCGCCGCCGAGGCGATGAAGACCCACTTCTCCCACATCTCGAGCAGGATGTGCGGGCTGGCCCGGCCGTCGAACTTCGCGCTTGCGAAGTCGCGCTCGATCGCCTCGACGCGCGGCGAGACCGAGCCGTCGAGCTCGCCGAAGACCAGGCCGTGCACGTCGTTCAGGTGCTGCACGGCGCCGGCCGAGTCGAGCGTGGCCGAGATCATGCAGAGGCCGCCGAGCACGCGCTCCTGGCCGAATCGCTGCGCGAGTTCGCCGACGTGCTTCATGCCGTTGAGGAGCGGCAGGATCGCGGTCCCGGGGCCGACGGCCGGTGCGAACGAGTCCATCGTCTCGGCGAGGTCGTAGGCCTTGCAGCCGACGATGACGACGTCCCAGGTCGAGGCGATGTCGGCGGCCAGCACGAAGGGCGGCGCCGGCAGCGCGAGATCGCCGAAGCGGCTCTTGACGACGAGCCCCGTCGCCTGCAGCGCCCTGGCGCGGCCGGGCCGCAGCAGGAAGGTCACGTCGTGACCGGCCTCGATCAGGCGGCCGCCGAAATAGCCGCCGAGGGCGCCCGCTCCCACCACCAGATAGCGCATCACGATCTCCCCGCCTCGCAAAGCCATGTAATGTAGGTCGGCCGCCAGCGAGCAGATGAAAGGCGCCGCGACCGACCGAAGCTCTTGCGGTCCTCGCGATAATCGGCGCGCCGCTCGTTCGGGCATCCCGCCTTCAACTCCATCGCGCGCCGCCCCATGCCTTTCGAACTCGTTCGCGACACGCCCGTTTTCGTCGTCGGCGCCGGCATCATGGGCGCGGGCATCGCGCAGGTCGCGGCGCAGGCCGGCCATACCGTGCGGCTGTTCGACTTGCGCGAGGGCGCGGCGGCGGCCGCCCACGCCAAGCTCGCGACGACGCTCGACGGCCTGGCGGCCAAGGGCCGGCTCGAGGCAAACGAAGCGAAGGCGATCGCCGCGCGCATCGTCGTCGCCGGCCGGCTCGACGAGGCCGCAGGCGCAGGCCTCGTCGTCGAGGCGATCGTCGAGAACCTCGACGCCAAGCGCGGCCTGTTCCGCGAGCTCGAGGCGGTCGTGGGCGAGACGGGCGTTCTCGCCTCGAACACCTCGTCGATCTCGATCACAGCGCTGGCCAACGGCCTCGCGCGGCCCGGTCGCCTCGTCGGCATGCACTTCTTCAACCCGGTGCCTCTGATGAAGCTGGTCGAGGTCGTCTCGGGGCTGCAGACCGACCCCGACGTCGCGGCGGCGATCTTCGAGCTCGCCCGGAGCTGGGGCAAGACGCCGGTGCACGCGCGCTCGACGCCGGGCTTCATCGTCAACCGCATCGCCCGGCCCTACTACGCCGAGACGCTGTCGCTGCTGCACGAGCGGCTCGCCGAGCCGGCGGCGATCGACGCGTGCCTGCGCGGGGCGGGCTTTCGGATGGGCCCGTGCGAGCTGATGGACCTGATCGGCCACGACACCAACTTCGCCGTCACCGAGTCGGTCTTCGCGGCCAACTTCGGCGACCGGCGCTACGTGCCCTCGCTCGTCCAGCGCGAGCGGGTCGACGGCGGCCTGCTCGGTCGCAAGAGCGGGCGCGGCTTCTTCAGCCACCCCGCGGCGGCGGCGCCGGTGTCGCCCTTCGTTGCACCCGACGTGCCTGCCGGTGCGATGGTCGCCCTGCACGGAACGGGTACGGCGGTCGACCGCTGGGCGGCCGCGTTCACGGCCGCCGGCCTGCGCTTCGAGTCGGACGCCTCGAGCCGCTGGAGCGGCCTGCAGAGCGCGAGCGGCCAGCTGCGCCTCACCGACGGCCGCGCCGCCACCCAGGTCGCCGCCGAGGAGGGCGTGCGCGAGCTGGCGCTGTTCGACCTCGCCGTCGCGCCCGGCGGCGGGGCGCCCGGCACGACGCTCGCGTGCTCGTTCTCCGCGAGCGCATCGCCGGCCTGGCGCAGCGAAGCCGAACAGTGGCTGCGCATCGTCGGCTGGCAACCATGTCCGATCGGCGATGCGCCCGGACTGATCGTCGCGCGGACCATCGCGATGCTCGTCAACGAGGCCTGCGACGCGGTCCAGCAGGACGTGTGCACCGCCGAGGGTGCCGACCTCGCGATGAAGCTCGGGCTCAACTATCCGGCCGGCCCGTTCGAGTGGCTGGCGGCGTGGAACGCCGGCGCGATCGCTGCCCTGCTCGATCGGCTCGACGCCCACTATCGCGGCGAGCGCTATCGCGTCAGCCCCGAGCTGCGCCAGCGCGCCTGGACGGCCCGGCTCGACCGTCCCTGAGTTACGGCACGAGGGCGGCCGTGCCGGGCCGGCGATTTCGCGTCGGCGAAGTGTGGCGCCGGCGCAGCGGCCGCGTCGGACAGCTCCCCATCACGCTGTCGGCCGGCGGCGTGATCGCTCGGTCGTCGAGGTTTTCCGTTCAGAGCATGCCGACAATTCCCCTTCGCGCCCACTCGAGCGGCGTGCATGGAGACAAGATGAAAGCCAACAAGACCCCTCTCGCCGTCGTCGCCCTCGTCGCTGCGGTCGCGTTCCTCTCGGGATGCGAGAAGAAGACCACGACCGTGACTGACGTGCCCGCGGCCAGCACCTCGACGACGACATCGACCACCACGGTCGCGCCGTCTCAAGCCGCGTCCAACGCCATGGACGCGACGGCCAGTGCCATCGACAAGGCCGGCGACGCTGCCGGCGACGCGCTGATCACCGGCAAGGTGAAGTCGCTTCTGCTGGCCGACACGGATGTCAAGGGCCTGCAGATCGACGTCGACACCCACAACGGCATCGTGTCGTTGAACGGCACGGCCGACACCGCCGGCCACTCCGACAAGGCGACGACCATCGCCAAAGGCGTCGACGGTGTGAAGTCGGTCGACAACAAGCTGACGGTCAAGCCCTGACGTTCGCGGCCGGCGCGGCGCTTGCCGCCGCGCCGAGGCCGAGCAGGCGCATCGCGTTCTCCTTCAGGATGAGCGGCTTGACCGCGTCCTTGAAGCCGGCTTCCTCGAAGTCCTTCAGCCAGCGGTCGGGCGTGATGAGCGGGAAGTCGCTGCCGAAGAGGATGCGGTCCTTCAGCAGCGTGTTCGCGTACTGCACGAGCTGAGGCGGGAAGTACTTCGGGCTCCAGCCCGACAGGTCGATCCAGATGTTGGGCTTGTGCATGGCCAGCGAGAGCGCCTCGTCCTGCCACGGCCACGACGGATGGGCGACCACGATCTGCATGTCGGGGAAGGCGATCGCCACATCCTCGAGCAGCATCGGATTCGAGTTCTGCAGCCGCAATCCGCCGCCGCAGCGCATGCCCGAGCCGATGCCCGAGTGGCCGCTGTGGAAGACGGCGGGCAGCTTGTGCTCGGCGATGACCTCGTAGATCGGCCACGCCATCTTGTCGGTGACGTCGAAGCCCTGCACCGTCGGGTGGAACTTGAAGCCCCTGACGCCGTACTCCTCGACCAGCTTGCGCGCCTCGCGGCCGCCCATCTTGCCCTTGTGCGGATCGATCGAGCCGAAGGCGATCATGATGTCCGGATTGGCCTGCGCCGCCTCGGCGATCTCCTCGTTCGGGATGCGCCGGCGTCCCATCTGCGTCTCGGCGTCGACGGTGAAGTTGACGAAGCCGATCTTCTGCGCGCGATAGAAGTCGATCGTCTCCTGCATCGTCGGGCGCTTGCTCGAGCGGAAGTACTTGTCGGCGGCGCGGTCGTACTCCTCGCCGTAGTTGTCGAACGGGTTGCGGCACGACACCTCGAGGTGGGTGTGGGTGTCGATCGCGATGAGCTCGGCGGTGTTCATGGGGCGTTCCTTTCGACGCCCGTCGGCGGGACCGCGAGTCAGGGCCGCTCGACGAGCCTTGTGACATTCTCCGGCAGGGCTTCGCCGCGGAGTGTCCGCCCTCAGCGCGCCGTCATGGGCAGGTGAAGCTCGACGCGAGCTCGAGGCTGCCGCCGTCGAGGCATCCGGTTCCGGCGACCATCGCCGGTCCGTGTCGTCTTGTTTTAGTTCACTGTAATAATCATTACGCAACCGCTCGTACAGGTTTTCCCTGAGCGGCGGGCACCCTTGGAAGTCCCTATGGGCTCGCTCCCTCTTGTTTACTAGGATTAACCAATGAAGCCCGCTTCCGACCGCTCCGACGACCGCGGCGCGTTGTCCGCATCGCTCCTCGCGCTCGATCTGCTGGCGATCGAGTCGCGCGGCGCCGTGCTGCACGTGCGGCTGAATCGGCCGGCCAAGCGCAACGCCGTGAGCGACGCGCTCGTCGCCCAGCTCCACACCTGCTTCGTCAACCTGCCCGAGGCGACCCGGGCCGTCGTGCTGAGCGGCGAGGGCGATCACTTCTGCGCCGGCCTCGACCTCTCGGAGATCTCCGAGCGCAGCGTCGCCGAAGGCATCGTCCACTCGCGCTCGTGGCATGCGGCGTTCGAGCAGATCCAGTTCGGCCGCGTGCCGGTGGTCGCGGTGCTGCACGGCGCCGTCGTCGGCGGCGGCCTCGAGCTCGCCGCGTCGTGCCACGTGCGCATCGCCGAGCAGAGCGCGTTCTATGGCCTGCCCGAAGGGCAGCGCGGCCTCTTCGTCGGCGGGGGCGGCTCGGCACGCATCCCGCGCCTTGTCGGCGTTGCCCGCATGACCGACATGATGCTCACCGGCCGCGTCTACGACGCTGGCGAGGGTCAGGCCATCGGCATCTCGCAGTACGTCGTCGACGCTGGTGCCGGCCTCGGCAAGGCGTTCGCGCTTGCAGAGCGCATCGCCGCCAACGCACCGCTCTCGAACTTCGCCGTCATGCACGCCCTGCCGCGCATCGCCGACATGGCGCAGGACCAGGGCCTCTTCGTCGAGTCGCTGATGGCGGCGATCGCCTCGGGCGACGAGGCGGCCAAGCTGCGCGTGCGGGCCTTCCTAGAAGGCAAGGCCGGCAAGGTGAAGAAGGGGTGAGCGCCGACGAGGCATCCGCGAGCGGCGGCGCGCCGCGCTACCGCACGCTGCCGCTCGGCGGCTCGCTCGAGGCAACGCTCACGAAGCGCGCCGACGGCTCGACGCTGGTCGTCTCGCGCGAGCGGCTCGAGCCGTATCCGGTCCGCTTCACCGACCGCTTCCTCGAGTGGGCCGAGCGCGCGCCCGAGCGCACGCTCGTCGCCAAGCGGGTCGCGGGCGGCGACTGGCGGCGCGTGAGCTACGGCGAGGCGGCCAGGAGCGCGCGCTCGATCGCGCAGGCGCTCATCGATCGCGGGCTGTCGGCCGATCGCCCGGTCGTGATCCTGTCCGACAACGACATCGAGCATCTCCTGCTCGGCCTCGGCGCCATGCTCGCCGGCGTGCCGTTCGCGCCGGTGTCGCCGGCCTATTCGCTGGTGTCCCAGGACCATGGCAAGCTGCGCCACATCTTCGCCACGCTCACGCCCGGGCTGGTGTTCGCAAGCGGCGTTCAATATGCCAAGGCGCTCGCCGCGGTCGTTCCGGCCGACACGCCGGTCGTCCTCACCGAAGGCCGTCTCGACGATCGAGCGACGACGCCGTTCGCCGACCTGATCGCGACCGTGCCCACCGCCGCGGTCGAGTCGGCGCACGCGACGGTCGACGCCGACACGATCGCCAAGTTCCTCTTCACCTCGGGCTCGACCAAGCTGCCCAAGGCGGTGATCAACACCCAGCGGATGCTGTGCTCGAACCAGCAGATGATCCGCCAGTGCTTCCGCCAGCTCGCCGCGGAGCCGCCGGTGCTGGTCGACTGGCTGCCCTGGAACCACACCTTCGGCGGCAACCACAACGTGGGCCTCGTCATCTACAACGGCGGCACGCTCTACATCGACCAAGGCAAGCCGACGCCGGCACTGATCGCCGAGACGCTGCGCAACCTGCGCGAGATCGCGCCGACGATCTACTTCAACGTGCCCAAGGGCTTCGAGGAGATCGCCAACGCGCTCGAGGTCGATCCGGTGCTGAGGAAGACGCTCTTCAGTCGCGTGAAGATGTTCTTCTTCTCCGGCGCCGGCCTGGCCCAGCCGGTGTGGGACAAGCTCGACCGCCTCGCCGAGCTCGAGTGCGGCGAGCGGATCAAGATGCTCACCGGCCTGGGCATGACCGAGACCTCGCCGTTCGCGATCTGCGCCAATGCCCACGACGTGAAGTCGGCCCACATCGGCCTGCCGGCGCCGGGCGTCGAGATGAAGCTGGTGCCCGACGGCACCGGACCGGCGGCCAAGCAGGAGGTGCGCTACCGCGGTCCGAACGTCACGCCCGGGTACTGGCGCGCGCCCGAGCAGACGGCCGAGCATTTCGACGACGAGGGCTTCTACTGCAGCGGCGACGCCGCCAAGCCGATGGACCCGGCCGATCCGGCCATGGGCTTCATGTTCGACGGCCGCCTCGCCGAGGACTTCAAGCTCTCGACCGGCACTTTCGTCTCGGTCGGCCCGCTGCGCGCGAAGATCATCGCCGCCGGCGATCCGCTCGTGCAGGACGTCGTGATCGCCGGCATCAACCGCGACGAGATCGGCATCCTGCTGTTCCTGCGCCTCGACGCCTGCCGGGCGATGGCTGGCCTGCCGGCAAACGCGTCGGCGCACATCGCGCTGGGCGACGCGAACGTGCGCGAGTTCCTGCAGCAGCTCGTCGACTCGCTCTGGGCCAGCGGCACCGGCAGCTCGACGCGGGTTGCGCGTGCGCTCGTCCTTGCCGAGCCGCCCTCGATCGACCGCGGCGAGATCACCGACAAGGGCTCGATCAACCAGCGCGCGGTGCTGACGCACCGCGACGGCGACGTCGCCCGCCTCTACGCCGGCCGCGACCGCGACGTGATCGTGCCGCGGCGCTCCTGAGACCGGACCGCGACATGGCCAGGACGACGCATCACCGGGTGACGGTCCAGTTCGGCGACTGCGATCCCGCGGGCATCGTCTTCTATCCGAACTTCCAGCGCTGGATCGATGCCTCGTCGCAGTCGTTCTTTACCCAGTGCGGCGTGCCGCCCTGGCGCGAGCTGGTGAAGACGCGCGGCATCGTCGGCACGCCGCTGCTCGAGATCTCGACCCGCTTCGTCACCGCCGCGACCTATGCCGAGGAGCTCTCGATCGCGACTCACGTCGAGGAGTGGCGCGCCAAGGTCTTCGTGCAGCACCACCGGGTAACGCGCGGCGACACTCTCATCTGCGAGGGGCGCGAGACGCGGGCCTTCGTCCGCCGCGACCCCGACAATCCCGACCGCCTGCGTGCCATCCCGATCCCCGACGACATTCGCGCGCTCTGTGAATGAGCTGCGGGTGACGCTGCCTTCTTACCTCTCGACCCCGACCCAGGAGACATCACGATGAAGACCCAAAGACTGCTCGCCACGGCGCTCGCCGCCGGCCTCGGCGCGAGCTTCGCGCCGCTCGCGCTCGCCGACATGACCATCGGCGTCAGCATCTCGCTCACCGGCCCGACCTCGGCGCTCGGCATCCCGACCAAGAACGGGATCGCCCTGTGGCCCAAGGAGATCGCCGGCGAGAAGCTCAACATCATCGTCCTCGACGATGGCACCGATCCGACCAAGGGCGTGCAGAACACGAGGAAGCTCATCACCGAGGACCACGCCGACGTGATCGTCGGCTCGGTGACGACGCCGGTCGCGATCGCGATGGCCGACGTCTGCGCCGAGGGCAAGACGGCGCAGCTCATGCTTTCGCCGGCCAGCCTGCCGCCCGGCAAGGACGGCTGGTCGTTCCGGATGCCGCAGTCGACCGCCGTGATGGCGATCCCGATCGTCGAGCACTGGAAGAAGATCGGCGTCAAGACCTATGGCTTCCTCGGCTACTCCGACGGCTACGGCGAGGCCTGGCTGAAGGACATCTCGGCGCAGGCCGAGAAGGCCGGCATCAAGCAGATCGACGTCGAGCGCTTCGCGCGCAGCGACACTGCGGTGACCGGCCAGGCGCTCAAGCTGATGACGGCCAACCCCGACGCGATCCTGATCGCCGCCTCGGGCAGCGGCGCGGCGATGCCGCACCGCGGCCTGGTCGAGCGCGGCTATCCGAAGGGCAAGATCTACCAGACCCACGGCGCGGCGACGATGGACCTGATCCGCGTCGGCGGCGCCGACGTCGAGGGCTCCTTCGTGTCGTCGGGCCC
>JBBSBZ010000091.1:0-11965 GCA_038250795.1 Burkholderiales bacterium
CATCGTCGGTCCGGGTTCCGCCGCCTACGAAGTGGTTCGCGACCTCGTCAATCACTTGCCGCTGATGCTGACGCCGCGGTGGGTCGGTTCGAAGTCGTCGCCGATCGCGCTCGACAATCTGCTCGAGTACCTGGTGCGCGCAGCCTGCCTGGACGAGGCCGCCGGCAAGGTTCTCGACGCGGCCGGGCCCGACTACATCAGTTACGAAGAGGTGATGCGCCAGTACGGCGAAGTCGTCGGCAAGCGGCCCCTCATCATTCGCGTTCCCGTGCTGACGCCGGAACTCTCGGCTCGCTGGCTGAGCCTGATCACGGCGGTGCCAGCCAACATTGCGCGTGCCCTGATCGGCGGCCTGAAGCACGACCTCCCGGCCGACGACGGCGAGCTGCGCCGCCTTGTGCCGCAAAAGCTCTTGAGCTTTCGCGAGTCGGTGGTTGCCGCGCTGGAGGCGGAACGGTCGCACACGGTGGCCGCGCGCTGGAGCGAAGGCCTGCTGATGTTCCGCGGTTTCCGGCCCGACAACGCGTTCTACGCCAAGCGCGCCAGCGGCAGCGCCATGGGCCGCGCATCGCCCTCGGCGGTGTGGCACACCGTCGCGACCATCGGCGGCGACAACGGCTACTACACCATGGGCTGGCTGTGGTGGATACGAGGCCTCATGGACTGGCTCGTCGGTGGTCCGGGACTAACCCGCGGCCGACGTCACCCGACCGAGTTGCGGATCGGCGACCGCATCGACTACTGGACCGTTCTCGCACTCGAGCCGGCGCGCCGGCTCACGCTGCATTTCGGCATGCGCGCGCCGGGATCGGGCGTTCTCGAGTTCGAGGTCGATCCAGAAACTACTCCCGATCCCGACCATCGCACCCGGCTGACGATAACGGCCTACTGGCACCCGCAGGGGGTTTGGGGCTTGCTCTACTGGTACTTGCTCGCACCGGCACACGTGTTCATATTCCGCAGGATGACCCGGGCGATGTTGCGCCGCGCTGAACAGTTCGATGCTGATCGGATCACGGACGAAGGCGTCGCAGACTGACGCGTTTAGAAGTCATGCCCCGCGAACTGTTCCGCTTCGACACTGCCGCATCGGTCGCCGATTTCTCGCCGATCGACGACCGGGTGATGGGCGGCCGCTCCGCGAGCCGCCTGCGCCACGATCCTGCTGGCAACGCGGTCTTCGAAGGTGAGGTCTCGCTGGCAGACGGTGGCGGTTTCGCGTCGATTCGTTCACGCCCGCTTCCGTTGGGTGATGCGCAGGCGGTGAACTGTCGCATCGAGGTCCTCGGCGACGGCAAGCGCTACAAGCTCAATCTGCGCACCGACGACCTTTTCGACGGCGTGACATACCAAGCGATTTTCGAGCCGGTGCCGGGCGAATGGACCGTGCTGCGTCTGCCACTGGCGTCGTTCGTGCCGACCTGGCGTGGCTCCTCGGTCGACGGTGTGTCCGCATTTCGGCCGGAGAGGCTGCGCCAGCTGGGCCTGACGATCGGCGATCGTCAGGCCGGGGCGTTTGCGCTGGCGCTGCGTTCGATCGCGCTGGAGTGATCCCAGATCCGAAGCCAAGCAAGACCCTGGTCGACGGCTGCGAGTAGAGTGACTGCGAAGTCGCTTTCGCACGAGCAAGTCGCCAAGACCTGGCCGACCAGTCATGACTGCCCGCCTTTGGCCGGGTGCGGGACCATCGTCGTCCGCACCGAATAGCCGTTGCTCAGGATTCGCGCCGCGATTGCCAGCGGCGGCTTTCAGGACACGCAGCGAACTCGCGCTCCCGGCCAAAAGCCGCTATCACGAAAGTCGACTTCTCGGTCGCGTCTTCGACGGTGCCGGGTACGAGCGACTGAAGACCCAAGAACGAGTGGTTAGAACTCAAGGTGCGCGGCTTTCCAGTTCAATTCAATGCGTACATCCTGCACCCGAAGAACAGTGGACCTTCACCAATTGCCAAGCAGTTGGCTGCGGCGGTCTCCGGTACCGTGCAATTCGGATCCTTATGCAATGACGGTACAGGCTCAGCCTGCCCGACTCAGTCGATCGATGCGCTGCTTCATCGGCGGGTGGGTAGAGAACAGGGCCATCATGCTGCTCGGGCGCGCGCTGATGCCCATGGATTTCATGGCCTTGGGCATCTCGCCTGGGTCCAACCCGCCTAGGCGCGCCAGCGCGTCGATCATCGGCTGCTTGCGGCCCATGAGCCGGGCGGCGCCCTCGTCGGCACGGAACTCTCGCTGTCGCGAGAACCACGCCACGATCAGCGCAGCTAAGACACCCAACAAGATGTCCATCACGATGGTGGTGACGTAGTAGCCCATGCCCGGCCCCTCGTTCTGGTTGCGCAACACGACCTTGTCCACGAAGTAACCGATAACGCGGGACAAGAACACCACAAAGGTATTCATCACGCCCTGGATCAGCGCCATGGTGACCATGTCGCCATTGGCGACGTGAGCCACTTCATGGCCCATGACGGCTTCGACCTCCTCCCTTGTCATGGATTCCAGCAGCCCGGTGGACACGGCGACCAAGGCCGAGTTCTTGAATGCGCCGGTGGCGAATGCGTTGGGCGCCCCTTCGTAGATGCCGACTTCCGGCATCTTCACCCCCGCCTGCGTCGCGAGGCGTTCGACAGTGCTCACCAGCCAGGCATGCGTCGGGTCTGGCGAGCCATTGATCACCTGCAGCTTGGTAGTCCACTTGGCCATGGGCTTGCTGATCAAGAGCGAGACAAATGCGCCGCCGAAGCCCATCACCAACGCAAAGCCCAGCAAGCCGGTCAGGCTCAAGCCGTTGGCAGTGAGGAACTGGTTGAGGCCGAGCAGATTCACGGCCAAGCCCAGCACCAGCATCACGGCCAAGTTGGTCAGCAAGAACAATGCAACGCGTTTCATCGGTGATCTCCTTTGTTTGTCTTCAGCCAGCTCAGGCCATAGCCGGCGAGGATCTGTGGCGGTTGATCACGAGGATCAAGGCACTCAAGCCACCCCCCACGACCAGCAGCAGCACACCGCCCAGAGCCCAGACCACCCAGATCGCAGGTGCCAGCCAGGCGACCAAGCTCGGAGCGTGGATCAAGGCGGACTCGCCCCATGGCGTGAAAGTGGACACCATGGCGCCCCACTGCTCCTCAGCGCCCGTAGGCAGCCATGCAGACAGCCATCCGGGCGGACGGAGTGCTTCCACCTGCCGGGCCACCGCTGCCGCTCCGTTGCCCGCGACAGATGCCGTCGCACCGGCGATCCCTGCTCCCCATTGCGCCACCGCATGCAGCGCCCAGAGGCCTAAGGACCAAAGGGCTAGCAAGCAACCCGTCACCAGCCAAGCTACGCCGTGCCGCATCTTCTTCCCTTTGCTGCTGCTCTATTCGACGCGGCGCAATGACCACTGCCAGCGCCAGCACGCTAACTACGTTGCGCTCCTTGCGAGCAGGGCCCGGTCCGGCGACCGAAGCATCTCGTAGTGCAGCCCCCAATGTTCGACGGCGGCGGTCAACACGATCGACTCGCCCTCTGAAACCTGCGCGTCGGCCTCGGCGATCTCGATGCACAGGCGCAGAAGCTTTCGCCTCAGCAGTGGATTCTCGATCTCGCCCATCAACTCAGCCAGCGTGCGGTCATCCACCGGGCAAGTGTCAGCCCATTGCAGTTGTTCACTCGACAAGAGGTCTGCGCAGAGGCTGTCGAGCACGGCATGGAACTCCTGCGGTTCAAGTCCCAGTTGCTCGTGAACGGCCAGGCGATCGAGCAGCTCGAGCTCGATCTTGCCGATGTCACGGTCCGCCAGGACGGTCAGCGCGACGATGCGGGCGGCGGCCTGAGGGCTGTTGCATGGATAGGTGCGCATGATGTTCTTCTCCGGCGGTGAAAACGTTGGAGTCAATCGAAGATGTCGCTCAACCACGACTTCTTCCGCCCCGTATTGCGACTTCTATCGTGCGGGTAGTCCGAGTCGACGAACTCTGTCGGACGCCCGTGGCTCATCGCGTCGGGTCTGGGGGGCGTCGCTGAGGCCGAGCGCTCGATCAGCTTGTCGAGCTCGCCCTCGATCGAGCCAGATGCCCCGGCAGGCGGGGCAGTAGTCGATCTCGACGCCTTGTCGATCGGCCATCACCAGACCGGACTCGGGGCAGGTAGGACATTTCATGAAGCTTCTCCTTGAGGGGTCAGTTATCTGTTCTTCGATTCGCCGTGGCTCAGCGGAATGGCGCGGTGGCGCAGCCGCCTGTTGTCCATGCCTCGCCGCCACTCGCGCATCAGAAAGCGTGCGGCCCGCGACAAGGCCTTGTCCAAGGCCGTGCGCCAGTCGCGCGAGACGGAAGTGACCACCACGGTACCGGCGACGTCGCTCTTGATCTCGACCTGGCAACGCTTGTCGATGCCGCCGCGCTGGCCATTGACATCAGACAGCTGCACCGTGGCTTTCGATACCAGCCAGTCGAGGCGGCGGAACACGAAGCGCATGCGGCGTTGCGCCACGTCGCGCAGTTCTTCGTCTTGGGGATCACGGGACTTGAACAGAACCTGCATCACAGCTCTCCATCCGTTGAGGGCAGACGGAAGGTAGTGCACACCGGCGGTTCGAAAAACAAGCAATTCAGTGACTCGAACATCGGAAAAGTCGATACGTGGGTCGGCTCAAGGCTGAGAGCGCTGACCGGGGGCCCACTTGCCGCCCCGGCAAGGTTCGCCTTTTCCGCACCTGAGACCTCGCAGGCCTTGCTTCTTCCCGATGCCGATCGAGCCGATATTCGCTTCTGTTCCAGCACTCTCGGAGTCGAAAGATGAAGACTTATCTAAGCACTGATGGCCAGCACTCCGAACAGCAACAGTGCGTTGCGGACCGACGGCGCAAGGCCCTTCGCCCTCTGCGCTGGCGTCTTGCCGGACAAGACACTCCGCTTGATGGCGGCAGCGAAGCCAAGGCTGTCGCCGATCCGCGTCGCAGCGTGGTGATCACCATCAAGAGAGCCGGTTCGAACTGCGAATGCGAAGTCCAATCCACAGAACAGCGTCGCCACCGGCGCGAGTAGTCCAGCCGTTTCGGTACGAAGGTCGTCCGCCGGGCGACCCCTCGCGATATCCCCGACTCTTTACCCCTTACCTGAAAGACAAGCCGCCATGCGTAGCTATCCCTGCAACAGTCCGGAGGCCGCCGCGCGTCTCGTCGCGCTCGTCCTGATCGCCGACGGGCACGTATGCCAATCCGAGCTCGATGCGCTCGAGCGGCTCGACGCCGCGCGCGAACTCGGCCTGCCGCCGGATGCCATGCCACGAATCGTCCAGACACTTTGTGAAGACCTGTTGCTCGGCGCCTATAGCAGTGGCTCGCTTCTGGCGAACGTGGACGACGGGGCCCTGATTTCCCTGATGGCCGAGGTCACCGACCCGGCGCTTCGGGCCAAGGTGTTGCGTCTGGCCCAGGCCGTCGCCAACGCGGACCGGCATCGCGCCGAAGGCGAGGCGCTCGTGCTGGAGGCAGCAAGCCGACACTGGTGCATGGCTGAAGCATCTACGCATGAGCGAACCACTGCGGCACAGCAAGCCGCCTGAGCGCGTCCGTCAGGTGGGTGCCGGGTGAAGCAGCTGCACCACCAAGGGGTGATGGAGCCCACGGCGCGACCGGATCGCGTGAATATCCTCGGTCACCCCTTCAGAGCGACCGAGGAGCCGCAATCCGTGCATCAGCGCCAAGTCTGAGGCACCCAACTGGCTGACCGGAAAAACACCCAGCCCACGCGCGGCAAAAACGGCCAGCAAGGCACTGTCTTCAAACTCCCCCACGATCCGTGGCCGCAGGCCTTGCGCTTCGAACCATCGATCGAGGCTGAAGCGCAGCGCGGAATGGCCAGTGGGCAGAAGCACCGGCAGCCGGCCGAGCGACTGGGGAAACTCGGTCACGTCCGCTTTGCGAACGAGGCCGGTGGGCCCGTACCACTCCACCGGAGACTGGGTCAGTCGTTCACTTGTCAGCCGCAGGTTCGGATTGTTGGGCGCGGGCTGTCCGGCCAACACCAGGTCCAGGTGGTGCATCGCCAGCTCCGCCAGCAGCTGCTCGAATTCGCCCTCATGGCACAGCAGCCGCAGCGTCGGAGTCGCCAACACCGGTGCGAGCAGCGCGTGCGCTGCCAACTTGGAGATGCCATCCGACAGCCCGACGGCCAAGCGCGCGACCTTGCCGCTGGCCGCCTCGCGAACCTCTTCCGGGATCAGCTGCCCGAGTTGGAAGATCTCCTCGGCGCGAGCAAACGCGACCTGACCGGCTTCGGTCATCGCCACGCCGCGCCCGGCGGGTTTGAGAAGCTGGTGCCCTAGCGCCTTCTCCAGCTCGCGGACCTGGGCGCTGATGGTCTGCACGGCCATGTCGAGCCGATCGGCCGCTCTGGCGAAGCCACCTTCTTTCGCGACGACCCAGAAATAATAGAGATGGCGGAAATTCAGCATGGAAACGTCACTTCGAGAAAACCGAACCTGGACTCACTCTAGCGCTGATTCCTTCTGATCCATGGACAACCGAACATCGCCCCCTCTCTCCGGCCACTAAAAGACATGCACACTACCGTTCTACTCCCCGGAATGACCACCGTGATGCCGCTCGGTGCGGTGGCTGCGACGTGCGGCACGGGCTCCGTCGCGACCCCGAGGCGCTGAGACGTCCTGTGATGGATACCTTGCTTTCTCTAGTGGCAACCGACTTCCTGGGCAAGCCGGCCTGGATCTGGCTCGTCTTCATCGGCGTCGTCGTCGCGCTATTGGCGTTCGACTTGGGCGTCCTGCACAAGGACGATCACGAAATCGGCGTGCGCGAGAGCCTGCTGCTGTCCGCGGGCTACATCAGCGTGGCGCTGATGTTCGGAGCCTGGGTGTGGTGGTATCTGGGCGCTCAAAGTGGCATGGAGTACTACACCGGCTTCATGATCGAGAAGTCGCTGTCGATGGACAACGTCTTCGTGATTGCCTTGATCTTCACGTTCTTCGCGATTCCACGGCAGTACCAGCACCGCGTGTTGTTCTGGGGCATCCTGGGTGTGATCGTGCTGCGTGCATTGATGATCGGCCTGGGGGCCACACTGGTCAGTCAGTTCAGCTGGATCCTCTACGTGTTCGGTGCCTTCCTGGTGATCACCGGCATCAAGATGTGGCTGATGGTCGACCACGTGCCCGACATTGCCAACAACCCGCTGCTGCGGTTTCTCAAGAAGCAGATGCGCGTGTCAGAACGTCTGCATGGCAATGCGTTCTGGGTGCATCAGGCCGATCCGGTCACAGGCAAGTTGGTGCGCACCGCGACACCGTTGTTCCTGGCCTTGGTGATCATCGAGTTTGTCGACCTGGTCTTCGCGGTCGACTCCGTACCGGCAATCTTCGCGATCACGACCGACCCGTTCATCGTCTACACCAGCAACATCTTCGCGATCCTGGGCCTTCGGGCGTTGTACTTTGCACTCGCCGCCATGATTCACCGGTTCAAATACCTCAAGTACGCGCTGGCCCTGGTTCTCGTGTTCATCGGCACCAAGATCTTCCTGGTCGGTTTCATTGGCAAGTTCCCGCCCGCCATCTCGTTGGCCGTGACCTTCGGTCTGATTGCCGGAGGCGTGCTGGTGTCAATGTGGAAGACGCGCACGCAACCCGCTGCACTGAAATCCGCATGACATGTCGCTGCAGGCGCTTGCGCAGACAGGCCGACTTCCGTTCGAGGACGACCGGGGCGTGACGCGGGAAGGCAAGGAGGCATTGGGCGACCTGGTCGAGCAGTGGCGCCATGGCGGCTCCGAAATCCCGACGACGAGCGCACGGCGCGAAGCCTTCAACATCATTCTGTCGATGCCGCGCGGCACCGACCCGCTGACCGTGTAGCGGGCCGCGCGAGACTTCGCAAAGGCCGAGTTTGCGGACCACCGCTACGTAATGGTGCTGCACGAACCGAACGACGGATGTCCGCTGCCTGCGCGGACCTCTTTGCGAGCCGGGATAGCTGATCGCGTCTCAGCGTGCAACCGTCGGGCCGATCCGCGCGAGCACGCGAGCGAGCCGAAAAGTCAGCGCAGCGAAAGGCCGTCAAGTCGAAGGTTCGCGCCGCCCGTCGATGCACCGATCCAACGGAATTCGAAGGCGAGGTGGCCGCCTGCGACCAGCATGGCGAGGGCGACGCGCCGCAAAGACGATTCGATCCGGACTGCAGAAACCTCGACGACGCGACCTCTGCCGTCGGTCGCGATCACGGCGTGCATCGAGCACGAGTAGAGCGCGACCACCGCCGCAGTGGCGCAACCGGCGATCATGAGTCCTCGTCTCATATCGATCTCCCTCGCTGTGGGCGCATCCTAGCGCGACGGCGGATCGATGTGTCGGCGTCTCAGGATCGACAGAACGACAAGAGCTCGTCGGCGGCCGCCATGAAAAAGGGCGCCTTACGGCGCCCTTGCCTTGTCGATCGGCCGCTGGTCAGTGGACGACGCCCATCGACTCTTCCTTGCCGCCCTTGTAGGTGTGCATCGTCAGGGCGCCGTTCTTGATGTCGCCCTTCTCGTCGAACGAGATGACGCCCGTCACGCCCTTGTAGCCCTCGGTCTTGGCGAGAACGGGAAGGTACTTGGCGGGGTCGGCCGAACCGGCCTTGACCATCGCCGCGACCATCACGTTGACCGCGTCGTAGACGTAGGGCGCGTAGATCTGGACGTCGATGCCGAACTTCTTCTTGTAGTCGGCCTTCCACTTGTCCAGCGCTGCCTGCTCGGACTTGTCGACGCCGCCGGCCTCGGCGCAGATCACCTGGCCGTCTTCCATGGCGCCGCCGGCGAGCTTGGGCAGCTCTCCGGAGCAGATGCCGTCGCCGCCCATGAACTTCGCCTTGATGCCGAGCTGCTTCATCTGGCGGATCATCGGACCCGCCACGGCGTCCATGCCGCCGAAGAAGATGATGTCGGGCTTCTTCGCCTTGATCGCGGTGAGGATCGCGGTGAAGTCGGTCGCCTTGTCGGTCGTGAACTGGGTGTCCTGGATGGCGCCGCCCGAAGCCTTCACGGCCTTGGCGAACTCCTCGGCCACGCCCTGACCGTAGGCCGTGCGGTCGTCGATGGTGACGATCGACTTGCCCTTCAGCTGCTTGACCGCATAGCGGCCGAGCGTGCCACCGAGGTGCACGTCGTCGGCGACGACGCGAAACGCCGTCTTGAAGCCCTGACGGGTGTACTTCGGATTGGTGGCCGACGGCGAGATCTGCGGAATCCCCGCGTCGCTGTAGATCTTGGAGGCGGGAATCGTGGTGCCGGAATTCAGGTGACCGATCACGCCGTTGACCTTGGCATCGACCAGCTTGTTGGCGACCGCCGTGCCCTGCTTCGGATCGCCGGCGTCGTCCTCGGCGATGAGCTCGAACTTGGCCTTCTTGCCGCCGATCATCACGCCCTTGGCGTTCAGCTCGTCGATCGCCATGCGGGCGCCGTTCTCGTTGTCCTTGCCCAGGTGGGCGATGGCGCCGCTGGTCGGGCCGACGTGACCGATCTTGACGACCAGGTCCTGCGCGGACACCGTGCCGATGAACATCGCTGCCGCCGCGGCCGCGATCAGTTTGAACTTGACTTGCATGCAAATACCTCCGGGGTTTGAAAAGCTTCGGGTCAAAACCTCGCTCGCCCGAATCGCGGAACGATAACGCAATTGCCGGGCCTGACCGTATCGGGATTTACAGCGTCAACCGCCGACGCGATCGAATCCGCTGGCTCAGCGATCCTCGCGCTTGCCGAGTTCGCGGGCGATCGAACGGGAAACGATGTCGCGCATCGCCGCCGTGAGCTCCTTGCGGGCGTCGCGCACGAGCGCGTCGGACGCCCGCGCCAGGATCGGCGCCAGCGCCTCGCGCAGGCGCACCTCGAGCATCATCTCCACCTGCCGCTGGAGATCGGCAAGGACGCGCTGGGTGAGCTGCACGTCCGCATGGGCTGCGGCGGGTGGCTTCGCGGGGGCGGGAGCCGGCTCCGGTGTCGTCGCCGCTGCCGGCATGAAGCTCGGAGCCGGCGCGACGACCGGTGCCGCGACCGGTGCCGCGACCTGCGGCGCGACCTGCGGCGGGGCGATCGGCGGGGCGGTGACGAGCGGGGCAACCGGAGGAACGGCCTCCGGCTCGGCCGCCGCCGCCGGATCCCGCCACGCGACCACCTCCGTGAGCGTGGGGATCGTTCCGGTCGGCGGGCGGGCCGTGGTCATGTCTGCACCTCGTGCCGCTTGATCGGATAGCCGCGATGCGCGTAGGCCTTCCACCGTTCGCGCGCCGCCAGGCGATCGGCCTCGTCGGCCGAGACGACCTCGAACAGGCGTGCGAAGGTTTCGAAGCCCTCGGGAGGTGCGTCGCCGAGGTTGAGGAGGGCGCCGTGCACCGGCGCCTCGAGCGGGTTCTCGCCGAGCCAGACGGTGCGCGTCCGGAGGACAGCGGGCACCTCCGACACGCGCTCCACCCGGTGATGAGGGACGAACTCGGCCGAGCCGAAGCTCCAGAGTTCCCGATCCAACTCGTCGAGGGCCGCCGGGGCGCCGGCGACCGCGAGCGACAACCCCTGGCGCTGCGCCTGTCGCAGCAGCCGGCAGGCATAGCCCGTCCGGCTGGGCGCGTTGAAGTAGAAGCTGATCTCGGTCATGCCCCGGAGCTTCGTGAGCCCGGACTACCTGGCGTAGCCGAGCACGAAGTGGGTCAGCAGTCCGACCGGGCGACCGGTCGCGCCCTTGTGAGCGCCCGACTTCCACGCCGTGCCGGCGATGTCCAGATGAGCCCAGGGGTACTTCGACGTGTAGCGGCGCAGGAACATCGCCGCGGTGATTGCGCCGCCGGGCCGGCCGCCGACGTTGGCCATGTCCGCGAAGTTGCTCTTCAGGTTCTCGTCGTATTCGTCGTCGAGCGGCATGCGCCAGCACGGATCGAGGCCGGCGACGCTGGACGACTGCATCCGCGCGGCGACGGCGTCGTCGGCGGTGAACAGACCCGAGTGGTGATGGCCGAGGGCGATCACGCACGCGCCGGTGAGCGTCGCGACGTCGACCACGACGGCAGGCTTGAAGCGCTCGGCATAGGTGAGCGCGTCGCACAGGATCAACCGGCCTTCGGCGTCGGTGTTGAGGATCTCGATCGTCTGGCCCGACATGCTGGTGACCACATCGCCCGGCTTGACGGCCTTGCCGCTCGGCATGTTGTCGCAGGTCGGCACGATGCAGACGACGTTGACCGCGGCCTTCAGGGACGCGATCGTGGCGATCGTGCCCAGCACGCTCGCTGCGCCGCACATGTCGAATTTCATCTCGTCCATCTCGGCGCCCGGCTTGAGGGAGATGCCGCCGGTGTCGAAAGTGATGCCCTTGCCCACCAGGACGACCGGCGCCTGGCTCTTCCCTGCGCCGTCGTAGCGCGCGACGATGAAGCGCGGCGGCTCGTCCGAGCCCTGGGCGACGGCGAGGAACGAGCCCATGCCGAGCTTCTCGATCGCCTTCCTGTCCAGCACCTCGACCTCGATGTCGAACTGCTTGCCCATCTTCTTTGCCTGCTGGCCGAGCCAGGTCGGCGTGCACATGTTGCCCGGGCGATTCCCGAACTCCCGCGCCATCGTCACGCCGGCGGCGATCGCCGAGCCGCGACGAACGCCGAGCTGCACCGCCTTCGCCTCGCCCTTGCGGCAATAGAGGGTCACCGACTTCGGCTGCCAGGGCGCGGGCGCGCTCGGCTTGCTGTGGGTGTAGAGATAGGACGCGTCGGCGACGGCAATCACCGCCGCCTCGGCATGGGCGTCGCCGAGCACGGCGCCGTTGGCGGCGGCGATGCCGATGGTCTTCGCGCCGGTGGCCTTCAAGGCGCCGAGACCGGTCGCGACTGCGGCTTTGAAGGACTTGGGCGAGGCGTCCGCGGCCACCGCGACGACGACCCGGCCCGCTGCGACGCCGGGCGGGCGATGCAGATAGAGCAGCTTGCCCTTCTTCAGCAC